>DAOUUU010000019.1 GCA_030667985.1 Candidatus Krumholzibacteriota bacterium | reverse complement strand
GTATGGATTCTCCTCTTTCCGTTTCACCATCCACTGGAGCAGAAAGCAACCTCCCCTGCTCACAACACCCGCTGTTCTCGACGACGCGACCTCTGCCGCGAGACGCCTGGTCAGCCCGCAATGTATCGTCATGAAATCGACTCCGTCGCGAGCCTGCTTTTCTACGACCGACAGAAAATCATCAACGGTGCAGTCAGAGATCCCGCCGCCCCTCTTCGTTGCATCGACAACGGCCTGGTATATGGGCACGGTACCGACCGGGATCGAGGATTTCTCCAGAATGATCTTTCTGATCCGGTCGATATCGCCACCTGTCGAAAGATCCATGACCGTGTCAGCTCCCGCATCTATCGACACCCTGAGCTTTTCGAGCTCCACCTCTACATCATCGTGATCGGGGCTCGTCCCTATATTGGCATTGACCTTTGTCGAAAGCCGCTCGCCGATGCCTATAACTGTACAATTCTCCCTTATATAGCCCGTGATAACAGCCCTTCCATCGGCGATGAGATTGCGCAGGATCCCGGGATCGAGCCCCTCGTCCGAAGCCACGCGCTCCAGTGCCGGGCTCGTCTCGCCCCGTTTAGCCTTCTCGAATTCAGTCAAATCGGACTCCTCTCTATTAATACAATCGTATTGTATTATACGTCCTCGACTCGCACAAGGTCAAGACGGGCGGGACTAAAAAGAAAAGAATGTAACACTTTTTTATCCCGGATCGATCAGAACCTTTCCTGGAGTGAGATGTGTACCCGGGTCGCTCGCAGCGAGATCTCGTCGCCGAGCCCGAAACTCATCGATAGTATTCCGACCGGAGAGCTGGATCTAAGCCCGAATCCGAGTCCATTCTTGACCTCCCATCCTTCTTCGGCCTTGTAGAAAGCGCCGACATCATCGAAGAGGAAAAAAGCGCCATCGCCGCCGAACCAGTATTCGACATTCGCAAACGCGATCCTCTCCCCGCGGAACTGTCCCTCGCGGTATCCCCTCACCGTAGTCGCGCCTCCCAGCAGATACATCTCGGCGATATGGATCTCCTCCCTCGAGAAAACCGCCTGAGAAACAAACCTTAAATACAATCCCATCGTATAGAAGAGCGGCAGTGTAACCCGGCCGTCGAAACTGTAGAGCAACTGGCCGTCCCTCTTCGTCCTTCCTCCATCGAGATAACTCTTACGTGCCCCCCCCTCGACCTGAAGCGAAAAACGCAAGTAAGAGCCTGTGTTCTTCGCGATCCCGATCCTGTATCTCTGCCTGATGCTTCTGATAAGCTCCCCCTCCTCGGGCACATTCCTATCGGCGGCCGCGCCGGCTGTCAGTCTGAATTCGGGTCCGAATAGAAAACCCGCGTAGGCACCGGCGGAATGATATATATAAACCGAATCCTGAATGACCTGGCCCACTTCGGCATCAAGACTCAGAGGCGAACCGAACAGGAATGGTTCGTAGTAGGAAAGGCTGAGGCGGGAATGGTTATCACCGTTGTCCATCCAGCTCAGGTGAGCGTCACGACCCGTTCCCCCGATGTGCTTCAGCTCGAGATCCACCGCTCCGCTAAGAACATAGTCCTCCCCTCCCCGTTGGGCCACACCGAGCGCTCCCTGGAACAGATTGTTTCGATCCGCTTCCTCGACGGGGTACCGGACTGCCACCTTCCCCTTCTCGAGCTGGATTACGGCAGGCTCGCCTACCGAACGGAAGACCCCGGACGCCTGCAGATAAGTCCGTCCCAGCCTGATCGCCTCCTCGTCGTACCGTATGCCCGTTCTGAGGCGTGAAACCATGAGGGCGAACGAACTATCCGTCTTCGATAATCCCTCGAATGTCACGTGTGAAAGAACAGACTGCTCTCCCTCGAAAACGCTGATGGCGAGATTCACCCTGTTCGAGGCTGCGTCGTAATCGAACTGTGTGAGCCAAACCTGAGCGTAGGGATATCCGGAGGTGTTGTACGCTTCGAGAAGGGCGCCGAGGGCGGCCTCTACGTTAACCGGCCGGAAGAGATCACCCTCGTTCAGTTCCAGGATCCGGGCGGCCTGATCCAGAGGGATCGCGGAAGGACCGCTGATCTTGACAGAGGCGATTCTTGTTCTCTCCCCCTCGTCGATCTCTATCGAGATATCGACCGACTCGTCACCGGCAAGCGTGTCGATCGAGATAGCCGCAGCCAGCCTGCCCTGAGAGAAGTAGAGGGAATCGATCCTGAGCAGCTCGAAATCGAGCAGTGAATCACTGAACGCGATCCCGCTCTTTAAAAGACTTCCGCTATAGAGAAGGGAAGGCCGCACCGCCTCCGCTCCCGAGTAGGTAACGGTGCGTATCCTCCGCTCTCCCGCTTGCGCTGTTGCGGCGAGGATCAAGACTATGCTAAAAGTAAGCGCGGCTTTCGATCTTGAGATCATGTATCGTCGTAACCTCTCCGAGAAAATCCTTCTCCCTGCGGCCCGTATAATTCAGGCCGAAACTGATATGCTTCATAATCCTGTAATTACCGATCAGGCTCCAATCCTCCCGCCATCCCTCTTCGAGGAAAAAAAGCGGTTTGCCTTGATCCTCCTTCGAGTCGGTGAAGGTGATCCTGAGAAACGCCGTGATATTGATACCCTTGCCGACCGACGCGGTAAACGAGGGCGTACCCCTGTAGGAGACCTGCTCGGCTCTCGAAACCTCGTCCTGCCGTTTTTCTGCGCCCAGTTCGATCGACACGCGTGCCGATGGTCCGAACCGGTAGTTCAATCTCTGGGCGGCAAACATGCTTTCTACGCGATAGTTCTGTTCCGATGTGCCGGGTGCCTCCCGTGATTTCTTGGAGGTTCCTCCTTCGGTCGCCAGGGTCAGCTTTTTGAGCGGCGCCGTTTCGATTCTGATATTGACACCGCCGTTAAACCGATCTATAGGCGTGTCCTGAGAACGGTTGTCCTCCTCGTCTTCACGGGTGTAGACAAAACGGACATTGACTCTTTTGACACTCCCTAGCAGGTTCCACTCGGACCGCAGCCTGTTCAGGCCATAGATGGTCTGCCCGTTACTCTGGAGCATCGATGGCTGAAGCGTGTATAGTTCGAACAACTCATCTGTCCTCGATTTCTCGACGACCGACACGAAGTTGTCACAGGAGACGTTCCGCCTGATTTTTCCCATCATGCCCTCTTTCCCGGCGGCGGCCCGGACTCCCCGGACACCTCCCCCGAAACTGAGCCTCCAGCTGAGCTCGACCGATCTGAGCGGCTCCAGTTCCTGCGAAGGAAGATAGAGGACCATGTAATCCCCCCTGTTTTTCCCTACATCTCGGCCTTCACTGTCGAAATCCCCCTGGTTCTCCCCGACATAGATAACGGTCTTCTCGCGGCGGCGCTCCACACCGGAGGTTATCCGGTAACTGATATCGTTGGCCATTTCAACCGATTCCCATGTATCCCTGTACCTGAAACGCGCAAGATCGTTCGTCGACAAAGACCCGGCGCTCTCGTCGGCCGTTCTCCGGTGCGCGAGGAAGAGATCGACGATCCGGCCGGAAACGGTGTAGCTGCCGTCGAATCGGATCTCGTCATTCTCCCTGGCATCGAGCCAGGCAAGGCCGTCGCTGCTCAACTGATCAGTATCACGTCTGCTCATCGTAACGGTCCCCCGGAACGGGCCCGTGTTCCTGGTGCCTATGGCAAAGGATCCCTGTTGGTAGAACCTGCCCGTATCCTGCGCTGCGGGCTCGAACGCTCTGTACCTCTCCGTTTCATACCGGATACCAGGCACTATTCTCCAGAACGAGTACGATCCCTCGGCTCCAAGGAATCTCCTGTCCCTCTCCCGTCCCACCTCGGATTCATACGCCCTAAACCTCAGCCCCCTGTCCTTTGCATCACCGACGGATGCTTCCATAGCGCTCTTTCTGGCCGTCAGAGTGTCTCTTTTCAGGTATTCATGACTCCCCCCAAGAGTCCATGGGTGTTCGCCGGCTAGTTGGAATCTGAGCCCGCTTATCCTCTCCCGGCCTTCGAACTGCACATCCTCCAGGTTCCAATTCCTGTAGAAATAGGATTCTCGCGGCTTGTCAGGAGGGGCAAACCTGGCATCGAGCGAGGAGAAGGAACCTGCCACGGTCAATTTCGCCCCCGGCAGGGAAACATCCCTGAGCCCTCCCTCAAATTTCAGGGCCCCGCCGGCGTTGTTTCCATCACCCAGATCAGACAGGAGGTTTCTGTCGTAAAGACTGACGTTCCCCTCTGCGTCGGCGAAGAAACGCCCCCTTTCGGCCGTCAGTCCGACCGTGAACAGCTGCTTCCGTTGGGGAAGTGAAAGAAGCCTGCCCACTAGATAATCTCCGTCTTCCTCTCCCACATAGGCGAATTTGAGCACGCCGTCGGTCGAGTATCCATCGGGAGCGTAATCACCCTTTCCCGCACCGACCTCGAAGAAATCTAGCCTGTAGTTCCCGTCCGACTCGACGTATACGAAGTGATCCGGCAGCGAGTCGCCCGATACGAGTATATAGTCTCCCTCCCCGACACCTACCTCCTGCACGCCGCTCGCAACCGCCCTACCAGGATCATCACCCGCATCAGCGAGAACCCTCCGGTCCTCGTCCGAGAGTTCCCCGGTGATCGGCTTGTCCGCATTATCCGACTCCTGAAAAAAGAAGGCGCGCAACTGCAGATGATCCGATATCAAGGGCGTGGATATCCCCCCCATGAGCGATGATCTGTCGTAGTTGTCCTCGCTCACCTGAAAATCGATGACGATCTCCGAATCATCCGTGACCGGTACCCGCTCGGTGAAGGTCACGGTGCCCCTGTTGTAGTCTATAGTATATCCGTTTTCGGACCCCCGCCTCAGTACTCTTCCATCGAAAAATACGGTCTCGCTGCCGGGGAGGATCACGACTCCGTTGAAACGACGGGCGGATAACAGTTCATATGGTCCCTGAACACTCTCGATCCCGAAGAAGGATGCGGTCCTGAACCGGCCCTTCGATGTTCCGCCCCCGGCCAGTGCTGTCCTGTCGCCGATCGTCAGCTTTGCCACGCCGCCGCGGAGCTCGCGCCTGAACGATGCGAATCTCGACCAGTCAAGCCCGGTATCGAAATCTCCCAGTTGCACCTCGCTGTGGCGGCTCTTGATCTGAACATAGACCTTTTCGAGATGTCTGAGCTCCTCCGTATTTCCCTCCGGTTGAACACGGAGATCGTCATCGGTCAAAAAAGCGCTGATCTCCAGATCTTCAGCGATCTTTCCAGCGACCGATACCTTGAGGTTCTGTTCTATTCCGAGTCCCTTTCCGGTGCCCGCGGAGGCGCCGACGGTCTTACTGCCCGAGAAGCGGAGCTTGAAACGGCTATCAGGCCTCTCCCTCTCTTCGATCTCAAGAGCACCGGGACGGAACAACGGCAGAGGATCATCTCCCTCTGGGATCCGTGACGCGAATAGAGGTGAAAAAGAGAAGGGATACCTGGAAAAATGGATTCTAAGGATTTCCCCCCCCTCGGCCGGACTAACAAGAACAATCGTCCCCTTGAGCATATTTATGCGGTAACCATCTCCACGATCGAGGGGCACACCATCAAGTGTGACCGAATCGCTGCCCGGGATTATAAATGTACGTGCGAGCTCTATCTTCGCCTGACCCTCTTCTAGAACAAACCGCCTCGTCTCCTTCGCCTCCATGCGCGGTTCCACACCCCGGACGATCCGCCCAGACCCCGCCCATGCAGGCCCTCCTGTAAGTGCAAAGGAAATAATCATGGAGAGAAACAATAATGAACGCATGGTGAAAGGCTACTCGTAATGGAGCCTGAACATGAGCACCGACTTTGAACGCAGATCGGTGACGTAGAGATGATCGTCCCATCCGATCGCAGCGGCGGCCGGCGATATGCCCTCTCCCCCGTACGAATCGATGCTCATCAGGAGATCCCCCTCTATCGAGAAGACGAAAATGATCCCGGCATCGGGATCGGTGACGAACAGGTTCCCCTTGCCGTCCGTTGCGATCCAACGGGGCGAACGCAGAACCGATCCTTCCGGCGGCTCGATCGAACGCTCGAACCTGCCGGCTGAAGATAGGATTTGAACCCTCTGATTGCCCGATTCGACGACAGCCATTCCGCCGTCCGATAGACTCGCTACTTTTCGAGGCCCGTCGAACGATCCCTCGGCCCAACCGAATTCGCCCAGATGCAGTTCGAATTGCAGGAGCGGCGTCCAGATCGTCACCGAATGAGTTTCGATATCGGTCGTGATGAAACGGCCGCCGTCACCGACGGTAAAAGAGACAGGTCTCATTCTCTCGAATTCGTCGAAGGATATATAGACATCCAGGAAAGCACCTCTATAATCGTAGCGTAGCACCCTGTTCTGCGTATAATCGAGTATATAAATAATCGATCCCTCTACGGCGAGATCTATCGGGTATATGTCCACAGCAGACGAGGGCTGTTCGAAGTCCAGCGAACCTCCGCCCGGATCGAACCTGAAGACCTGGCCGGCCATCGCATCCGCAATGTAGACGAAATGCCGCTGATCGACGGCGATTGCAAGAGGTTCCCTCAACTCGTCGGAGCCGAAACTCCTACCCAGCTCCTCGACGACTATTCCAGCGCTCGATCTCCATAAGACCGAGTTGTTACCCTCTTCTGCCAGCAGAGGTGATCCGGTCACGAGGCCCAGACAGAGAGCCGCGCAATGCCATGGCAAGAAAAGGGAGATGATCGATTGACTGGTATGTCGCATTGAACGATCGCCGCCTGAAGACCTGGTACCGGCACTCAGAACGAGCCGCCCACGAAGAGTCCCATCCCGTCGCGAGTCGGTTCGATACTGAAGGATAATCCTTCCTCCTCGGCCGCTATATCGGTACGGGCAAGCCGTACAGCGTCGATGGTGCTCACCACTCTCATTGTAAGGGCGAAGAAGACCGCGTAGAGGGCTCTCCTGTATGCGATACGGCTGCTGGCGCGAAGGTCTCCATAAAGCTCAAACGAACGGTCGGTCCTCCAGAGCCAGCTCTCGTCACCCGCTATCATATTCGCGGCATAGTACTGATCCATAGCATCCAGGTCCGGGTAGTAGAGGTCCCTCGCCTCTCTCAACACCGATTCATTGTAGCCTCCCGGGCCGTCATTGCTTATGTACTGCCCTATGACCTCGTAGTAATCGTCAGAATGGCCGATTCCGGAAACATTAGCAAAGGCGACTGCATATTCCTCGTAGGAATTCTCTTCCGTATACCCCTGCCACAGAAAGCCTCCGATAGCGAGCCAGGTGAGCCCCTCGATAGCGAAGTAGACGCGGGACCGCGTTCGGTGCCCGAGTCGCTGCTGGGCTAGTCCGGGAACTGCCATGCTCCATGCCGCCTCCCTGATAGCTGACCGGGACGATTGCGAATACTCCTGTGAAAGCGCTATTGAACCGAGAGATGCCGCCTCGCCGCCGCTCTCGATCTCGAAAGAAGGAGTTTCATACGGCGAGTCCTTGAAGATACTCCCCTTCAATGTGCCTCCCCATGCCGGAGTGGCGACGTATGAAGTCAACATTACCAGTGCGATAATCCTTCTCACGTTACTCCCCCTAGAATCGATAACCGAGGTTGAGAACCGGGGTTTGATGCCCGGGCACGAGTTCGAGGGACCACCCTTCCTGCTCCAGGGGCTGGCCGTTGCCGAGTTTGTACGCTGCCAACCCGGCGTCTATCATC
The DNA here is from genome assembly GCA_030667985.1 of Candidatus Krumholzibacteriota bacterium. Lineage (GTDB taxonomy): Bacteria > Krumholzibacteriota > Krumholzibacteriia > Krumholzibacteriales > Krumholzibacteriaceae > DAOUUU01. The sequence continues at coordinate 20,604 of DAOUUU010000019.1, read as the reverse complement.
GATACCACTCTGTTGACAATCAGCAGCATCAGATGTTGGTCGGCACGGAGCAGATACTTGTCGCTCTCATCCCTCAGGAACCAATAGTATGTCCTGTTCGGCGTCCACCAATCCGGTTGCCCGGCCCAATCGTCCCATCCATAGACAAACGCGTCGTACTTGCCGATGTTCTCGTAGTACTCCTCTTCGTCCAGCTCTCTGGGAGTGTAGAGAAAGTAGTGGAACTCCCCCTGGCATAATTCATTGAAGTCCTCCCAGGTCTCGCACAGAGGGTAAAGGTCCTCACAGCACGGGTGCTGCACGAGGAATCGGTCGAGGCTCCAGTGCTCGTCCGCGTAGTCCATGTAATCCTGCTTGATATCTTTTCCCTTGTCGTAATTATGTTTATAGCCGTACCAGAGATAGCCCTCCGCGGCAAGATATACCGGCGCTCTGGCGAGTAGCCACGGATCCCTCGTTTCCCGGTAAAGGTAGAGCTGCCCCAGGCCGGGCAGGACCGCCGAGCAGACCATGCTGATAACCGTTCTCTTTCTCCTGCTCGTTCCGCTCTGCGTGTAGTTGTGTCGTCCGGCGAGAAGTTCGGCTGCGGGAACAGCTGGGCTCTCAAGCTGTCTCCCCTCTATCCTGAGTGTTCTGTCGATCTTCATCGATTCGAAATCGAGGTCACCCGGCCCCGGATCGAAGACACTCATCATATCGCGGGCCGTATGGGACTCCGACTTCGATTTGGCTGACTGAACCGGAACGCTGAATATGAACGCCGCAATAAGTGCAATCGATAGTGTCCTGCCAACCATGTATCTCCTCCGTTCTTAGCGAACGATCGCGAATTTCCTGTAGGCCTCGACGCTATGTCCACCGCTAGTAACGACGAGACGACACAGGTAGATCCCCGACGCCCTGTCTGACATGGATATGATGAATTCGTGATCTCCTCCGCTCACCCTCATGCTCTCCTCCAGCACGAGCTCTCCGGTCAGGGTCATGATCTCGAGCCGTGCAGTACCCTCATCGGGGGCGGTGAAATGGAACCCGACCCTTTCACCCCGGGAAGGATTCGGATAGACAACGAACCTGTCGGCCAGCTTCAGCCAGCGATCCGAAGCCTCGATCCATCCTCCACTGGGAGCGGCATAGGCGCTCCTGGAGAGGTCGCTCCATGTTGTCGACCAGCTGTTTCTCCCGATCCGTGTATTCGTCGGTACCGAGCGCCATCTGACATAATCGCCGTCGGTGTAGATTATCCTCACTCCATCAGGGTGAGGAAGGATATCGATACTAGAATTAAATGTGCTGCTCACCTTTCGGGGAAACCCGGCCAGCGAACAGCCATGGCCATCCAGGGCGTAGAGCAAACCGTAATCAGTTCCTAACAGGACGAGACCTCCCGAGGATGAGGCAGTTCCCGTGATCGAGCCGTTCGAAACCGCTTCCCATGTCAGGGGGAATAGATCGGAGAGGCGTTTCGGCCAGCCCGACAGGTTCGCGCCCGAAGGAGCGATCGCGTAGATCGAACTCCCGTCGCTGTAGACGAGATCGAGAGACGAATCTCCGTCCAGATCGATGAGGGCGGGCGGATTTACGATCCGCTTTTCCCTGTCCCTTACCGAAAGCTGTCCCCGGCTGCCATGGAGTAGGACGCGTCCCGATCGCTCGCAGAGTATGTAAAGTTCGTCATCAGGTTCTCCCGGGTCGATATCGCCACCGACGAAAAATATCCGTCCCTCCATCTCATCGGCAGTCAGAGGAATCCTCTGAATATAATCTCCACTGGAGGAGAGATAGAGAGAGTCGTTCGGACCGACCTCGAGATCCCAGCCCGTCATCCAGACGTGGGGCGAAGGAATCTCGCTCCCGCTGAGGCTGTAGAGTCTGCGTGCCGTTCCGGCCGTATCGGATCCCACGACGATATTGGCGAGAAACCGCTCACCATCCGAAAGATAGATCGGAGAGACCCCTTCCGGTTCGATGCCGTCGCTCGCTACGATATGCAGTCTTCCGCTCGAGTCGGTCACGACCATATAACCGCCCGCTTCGGTCCTGAGCAGAACAGGGTGCGCGACAAGGTGCGAATATGTTCTAAACGGCCATCCATCCGGCTCGCTCCAGTCCAAGGTCTTGATGATATGAACGCTGCCGTCCTCTGCTCCTATGGCGATCACTTCGCCCTGCTCATCAAAATCATCCGTAAATGCCATCGGCGTTATCGGAGCCGCGTCGATCGTCAAAAGCGGCGATCCAGACTCCCCTGCCCTCCAGAGATCTCCTGTCACATCGATCAGCAGCGCATCGTACATTCCCGGCAGAGGCAGGAGGCCCTCCTGCGGAATGCGATCCCGAGGCGGGCCCAGCTTCGTCGCCTCGAGCGCCCTGACGCCCGCTCCGAATGTCATCAGAGTGTCTCTTTCAGAGACACTCTCGACCCTGACGCCTGTCGGCGCCCTCCAATTACTCCATGAAGCGGGCATTGTTGAGTCGGAAAGAGTCGTGTTGTTGCCGAAGTAGTAAGCGTCGTCATACCACCCGAGCCAGAAATAAGCGTATGGATCTCCCAGATCCACCACCCCACTCGCCTCGACGACAGAGATCCCAAAAGGAGAGAGACTGTTGACCTGGTTATCCTCCCACCTCTCTTCGATCAATCCATCATCGATGTGCCAGATCAGGATCCCGGGTCCGGAATAATAAGTGAGTGTATCGGATTCTGTCGGCAGGAACATATCGTAACCATTTATCAATTCGTACACCGGTACTTCCGGTTCGACCACCGGGCAGTTGAAACAGTTGGCGACACCGATGATCACACCCGTATCGTCTGTGACTAGCAGAGCCGGCAGATCATCCAGCTCGGCAGCCCTGTTCTCGAGTAGAAAGTACTCGTCGCTGCTCGCCTCTACTCTCACCACGCGGGGCGGGCACTTCTCGACGGCGGGCAGGGCCATATCGTTATCGAAGGTCATGACTGTATCGACCTGCGCCCATCCCAGAAAGATCTTCGACCAGGCGCAAAGACCCGCGGGAAGGAACCCTTCGACAAAGTGGATTCTCCCCTCTTCATCCTCGATATAGTCACCGACCATCCCGCCGCTGTCCATGATGTCCCAGACTCCAACCGCGGGCCAACCGCTGTTAATATTGTAGAGATCGGGGAGGCCGAGCTGATGTCCAAACTCGTGGAACAGCACGCCAGCGATCCCGGATAAAAGGCCGTCCTGGGAGGCGGCCTCCGGGACGACCGAACCGTCGACGATCACCGTCTCTCCACCGTCGACGGGGAATCGGTCCTCATCGCCGAGTCTTGCGAAAAACGAAGGGATATCGTTGGGTGTGTCGTAGTCTATATCGCTCTGGAGATTGGCGCCCGCATGAACAAGGATGATGGCATCGTAATCGCCGAAACGTACGGGATACCCCTGGGAAGCCAGGGACCGATCGGCCTCTTCGATCGATTCGCGGTAGAACCTGACCAACCGCTCGACAGTCCACACCTCGGTCGTTCCCGGTCCGTAGTCGGCTATGTCGCTGAGTTTGTAGCTCTCTTCGAGGCCCTCCGGTATGATATCCCAGGTGATCTCGAGACGGCCGCACGATTGATAGTAAAAGTAGTTCCTCAGGCCCGTCATATGGGAGTAGAAATAATCCTTGTTATGGGGTGTCGGATCGACGATCTGGTTCCCATTCGCAGTAAGATCGAAATCCCCTCCTGTCGAGATACTCGACAGGGACGGCTCCCTGTCGGTCCAAAACGAAACACGAACCAGAAGAACCCGCACGGTATCCGGCAGCGGCGCGGCAAAGTCCATAGGATAAGCGGTGGGTTTGGCCCTCCTCAGCAGGTCGCGAGTCGAGACTTTGTCGAAGGGAAGGATGCGGGATCTCTTTCTCTCCACTCCCCTCGGCGCATTCTGCATCCTATCCAATACGTAATGGCCCGATGCGGTCTTTTTGAACAGTGGAATAGCGTTTTCACCCGCACGTAGCGGCGAAACGATGGATAGAACCAATCCCAAAAGGATCAAGTTCACGGCTCTCTTGAGAAAACCGGCAGTTCTCAATGGAATATATAACCTTTCCCCAGGGGCTTAAAAGCTGATGCCTATAGACCAGCGGTTCACTCGTCCCAGTTCCTTTGCCTGGGGAATACTAGCCCAGTCTATACGAAAGCGTTTGTTGAATATAAACCCGAGGCCGTAGGTCGGATCCTGGATGTTACCGTCCTTGTCATGGACATACCCGCCCCGGATCGCTAGAAGATCCACGTAGATGAACTCGACGCCGGCATGATAGGTGTTGGACCGTTCGAACTCGACCAGAGGCCTGTTCACCTCGCCGACGAACATAAATGAACCCACCTGGGTCTTGTACGGTGTATATGCGAATCCGACCCGGAAGTTGCGTGGCAACGGAGCGGCCTGGTCACGGTTGATGAAGGTGATAGAGGGGCCGAGATTCGAAACGGCGACACCGAGATTGAGACGTCTGACCATGAATCCGCCCAGAGAAAAGTCAGGGATCCTCCAAAGGGCGCCCGCATCGACCGCGACTGAATGCCCCCTGCCCGCTTCACCATCCGGAGTAGCTTCGGCCGGAGCCAGATCTATGTATACGAACTTCAGGTTCATACCGACTCCGATGTTGTCGGTCAGTTTCACCGCGCCGCCGATCGTCGGCGCTACCTCCCAGGATGTGAACTTGCCCAGGTAGTTGTTGCTCTCGTCCCTTCCCTCCCATTCACCATATGTCAGGTAGATGATAGAAAACCCGAGTACACCGATCCCTTCCAGTTCGAATGTTCCGCCAAGAAACTCGTAGAAAACATCCGATGCGAGCTCGGGAACGAGCTGTGAGTGCATCAAGTCGAAATTCTGAGTAGTGAAGGCGAGACCCGCCGGATTCCACCAACCGCCGGTAGCATCGTCCGATATCGCCACAAAACTCTGACCCATAGCATTCGCCCTGGCCCCAGGCTGGATTATGAGGCAGGCAGCTCCTGCTTCGCCCTGCGCAAGGGCGGTCCCATTGATCATTAAGATAAGCAATCCCGCAATAATGATGATTCGCAGGTTTTTGAACATGGTCGCGTCCTCCAATCGTAATTCTCTTAAGTAATAATAATAACTTGGGTGGGAACGGGTCAAGTGCTTTGCCCTCGATCCCTACCGAAGAATAACCGCCTTTCCTTTCACAGTCTCCGTCCTATGGAAGGCCTCGGTGAACTCCACCTCCAGAAAATAGAGGTATGTGCCGTTGGCTGGCCGGTCCCCGGCGAAATCCCTCCCATCCCAGTAGATATTATTGTAGCCTTCCTCTCCGTATATATCTCTATCCCAAATCTTTACACCGGATACTGTATAGACTCCAAGATGGACTTCGGCCGAATTGCTGAGCTGGAAAACGAAATTGGTCCCCTCCTGGAAGGGATTTGGGAAGTTGAATACATCAGTCACCGTGTAGACGCCTTCCTCGACGATCTCGAACTCGAGCGTATCGGTCGCAGAAGCACCCAGGTTATCGTACGCCTTCATGATCACGGCATGAATCCCCGGATCAAAGCCGCCCTGGAGCTGATACTCGATTCGGCCCGTTATAGATGAACCGTGCTCGTACTGGAAGTTGTCAGTCACGAAGATCGGGAATCCGCTCTTGTCGAACTCGAGATAGATCGAGCTCATGGGGTCACTCCCCATGATCGCGATCCCGTCCGGATCGCTTATATCGGCGACGAGGCGTGCTCCCGGCTTGACCCTGGTAGCCTGATTGGCGAAATAGAGATGCATATCGGGCGGGCCCTCGTTGTCGGGAATCGTATCAGATGGTATAACGGTGATCGTGTCGCAGGCGCCGATGGCGTCCCTTGTCGAGTTCGATACATAGCTCCTGATGCGGGCGTCCGGGCCGGTCCTGCAGCTCGATGGAACGACGAAGTCGAAGCTGAACTCGCCCGCAGTAACATCGGCGGTGCCCCGGAAGAGCTCATTCCCCGGTATATTGTAGACGACATGAAAATAGATCTGGGTCGTGTCGTTGATATACTTCACATCATATTTGTCCACATGCTCCAGCGCTTCCTGTACGATCACATCGGCCGTGCCGTTGAATGTCGTGGCCACATCCCCGCCTATCCTCACTCTACCATCCACCCTGTACCTGTGGCCTGTCAGGAGCGTATCGACGGCGGCGATATCGTGCTCGAGCGTGTAGTCTGGAAAGGAGAGCTTCATCGTTGGATCGCCGAGAAGGATGTACTTGGCGTTGTTCCTGATTATAGCGGTGTTCATCTTGGCAAGAATAGTAGCGTATCCGATAGACTCGGTGGCCGTGCTGTCCCTCGAGGTGAAGAGGGCGCGGAACACCTCGATATTCAACAGCCTGTTCGGAACTCCGTACGTCGGACTGGCCGCACATAGCGTCGCGATGGCGCCGCCTCCGTTATAGGCACAGACACTCTGGGCGAGGCTTCGCTTGTATGGATCCTCCAGGTCGCCGGTCGAGCATGAGAAGGAGAGCATGAGAGGCCTCTCGACCGCGTTCGTCAGGGAAGGCACGTCGGAATCCTGAAAGACCTTCTCATCAGCCATCTGGTAAGGCGATCCGTGTCCCGAATAGTTGACGATGAGCGCCCCTTCGCTCCAGCTTTCGATCAGTGCCTGCCGCGCGGCGGGCTTGCTGCCGCCGATTCTGGGGAAATGATACAGATATATCTTCGAGAAATCGACGAAGCGCGGAAACATACCGTAATCTCGGTTGGCTAGATCCTCGGCGTCCTCCATGAAGAAGTAATCGATATCCGAGTTGGACGAGATCTCATCGTCGGCGACTAGTATGATCTTATTGCTCCACGGACCGGACGTCTCGCGGCTGCTGTAGCTCGAGATCCGTTCCACCCAGTTGTTCGCGTCGCGTTCGCTCAGGACGGTGAGCCGTCCAATGGCTATATCGGCGAATGCGTCGCCGCCCCCGTCTAGCTTGACTAGAAAATCGTCATCCTCGACCGCGTTATTTTCCTGAGTGTAGTAACGGTTCATGTAGAGAGGTATAAAATCGTTTGAGCGGCCCAGAATATCCTTTGTATCGTAAGTGCCGTTTCCGATCAACAGCACATACTTGAGGACGGGCTCTCCACCCTCTTCGAAGTTGTCGTAAAGGAACTTCATGTAGTTCCTTATAGCGATCGGATCCTTGAGTCCGTTCGAGAAGTTCTCGTAGACCTCCGTAATGGAAACATTCTTGATGTAGGGATCCGGTGCATATGGTATCCCTTGTTCCCGATACGCCTTCAGCGCGGCAGCCGCCTCTGCGAAACGCTCATGGTAGATGATGACCATATCGGGGCAGACGGGATCGTCCCTCAGGCTAGAGACCCGGGCCCGTTCCAACGCGGCGTGCCGAAGGGCCGGCGCGCCGACAGCCATGTACTGCCTGGGAACTCCGTCGAGTGGATCTTCGAACTCGAGCTGATCCGCTGTCATCCGGTGCCGGGTGAGAATCAATGGGGAAACATGATCGGTCACGTCAAAAAGGTAGACCGGTCCCGCCAGCATATCATGTACGACAAAATGCGCCGAACCCGTGGAGCCGGCGGCGTTGAAATCGAGAGAACCGGAAACAGCCCTTAGCTGCCGGTCGTAGAAGACCTCGTACCACAGGATATACATATCCCCGCCATCCGGCTTGTAAGCGAGAAAGGTGTTGTCGCCCGCCGTGAGGTTCGATACACCGGTCTCGAAGAGCGGCATGCTCGCCGGCTTGAAATCATAAGAGACATTCCAGGTCAGCGAACCTATGTTTGTGTCGTTCACATAGTAGTTTACCGTATTATTGTAGTTATTCGGGATATTGTATCCGTCCCAGGGGCCGTACGCCTGGGTCCTGATCGCTCCATTCGATCCGGCCGGAGCATCGAGCGTAAAGGTGTTCGAAAAGGAGGATGAGATCCCCGGATCGATCGATTTCCAGTACCATCGGTCGTCAGTATGTATCGCATTGTAGAGCAAATCCTGTTCGATATGCATCCGGGCTTCGTAAGAGTTCACCTCTATATCGTATGGAGGCGATGGAGCGACAGAACGGGATACCATCCTCCTCGTGTCACCGGTGAAATCCCCTCCCCACGCGAGCCAGTAGACGTTCTCTGTCTCGTACGGGTGTTCGACGTAATCGCGTTGGCCGGCCGAAGGATCGATATCGGCCGCCCAGGCATCGACGCCCAGACCGTAGAATATCAGTGAATCTCCAGGCATGAACTCGTCCGCGCCCTCCCCCAGGTAGAGAAAGGCGTGCTCGGAAAGGTGATAATCCTCTTCGAAGCTACCGCCGGCACTGGCGCTGTCCGGCTGGAAATAGGGGGGCGCCGAGAATAGCCTCAGTGTAGCAGGATCGATTCCGGACGGATTGATCCCCGCCGACAGGAAATCGTTATAGGTAACAAGATATATCCCCTTCTCGCTTATACGGATCTTGATCCAGTCATCGGACAGGGCAAACTCGAAGGGCGTCCTCTGGAGCATATTCAGCTCGGCGGCCGGCAAACTCCAGCCGGCGGCCTGTTCGCTATTGACGATCAGGAGATCGCCCGGTGCGGCCTTACTTTTCTTCAAACCTGTCCCCCTCACGGCGGGGAACGAGAGGCGAATAACTATCCTGCGGGCGTGCACCAGCCTTTGACCGCTCGGGTCATACAGGATCGGTGTCACATCGATCGGAATTATATATGATCCTCTGAACCGTTCGACTGCGGCGAGCTCGGCAAATGCGCCGGACCCGGCGGTTCCATACTCGAGAAGCCGGCGTTTCTGCTCGTCGATCCCGGCGTCGGGCAGATAAAGCTCCGGCAATGCTCCGTCGATCGGATAGAGTTCCTGGTCGATGATGTCGAGTCGTACTCCGCCTGGAGAAGGCACTTCGAATAAAAAGCGCCGGATGGGCAGTACCGGCTCCCCCTTGCCCTTGCTCGCCGAGGGATAACCGGGAAGAAGCACTCTGCTTATCCGCAGGGCTCCTTCCTTCTCGATCGGAACGATCTCGGCCCGGCCGCTCGTTATCTCAACCGTGACACTCCCAGCGTTCCATGACAAGATCCTGTAGGATCCGGCCTCGAGAACCGAGGCCGCGAGCATACAGATCAGAAAAATCGATATCCTTCTCATACTCCCCTCCATATGAAAAACACCAGGATCCCCGTCGAGAGAATGACCTGTATGTATATGCTCGAAACTCCGGCGGAGGACCCATGCTTCAAGAATCCTACATGACCCGGAAAGATCTTCTGATCGCCTCTGATCGCGCCCAGTTTCCAGAGCAGATTTTCCAGATCGGGCAGGATCCCGAAAAGTGCTCCAATGAAGACGGTGAGACTCATCGCACCACCCACTGTAAGAACCGTGATCGTTACTGCCGCCAGCATGATCTCTAGCGAAATCCTCTCAAAATCGTGATGGGGCATCATGTCCAGGGCGACATGACTTCCCAATCCGAAAACAGGGGCCAGGAAGAGATTCGGCGCGAATGCCCCGGCGAGAGCGCCGACGGCAACATGCGTGAAAAGACACAAGAATACATACCTCCGCCGATATCGATCAATCCAACTTTTCCGCGCGGTCAACCAGCATTATCGGTATGTCATCTTCTATCGGATAGCGCAAACGACAGGTGTTGCAGACGAGATGCGTTTCATCATCGTCCAGCACGACCTTTCCCTTGCACTCGGGGCAGGCAAGAATATCGAGAAGGTCCTTGTTTACCATCGTAATCCTTGACTCTATACAAAAATCCCTGATCGGCACTGAATTGACAGTACACTCCCACCAGGGACATGCAACAAGCAACTAGTTCCACCTCTTCAGCTGACCTTATAAGTATACGGGAATCTTCGAAGTGTGGTCAAGTAAATTAATTATCACCATCATCACCCAGAATCACGCCCATAGAGAAGAACTTTTCCCCTCTCCGCCTGAGGAGCTCTTCCAACTCCACCTGCTCGAGCACATCGAATTCGTGCAACACAGTCTCTCTGATCCGTAGGGCGTTGGCCCGAGGATTCCTGTGAGCCGCGCCCGAGATCTCGTCGAGGACATAGTCGATTACACCGAGATCATAGCAGTCTCGAGCGGTGAGTTTCAAGGCGCCGGCGGCCTCGGGCGCCTTCTCCTTGCTCTTCCAGAGAATCGCCGCGCACCCTTCTGGAGATATGACCGAATAGATCGCATGCTCCATCATGATGATCCTGTCCCCTATCGCAAGCGCCAGAGCGCCTCCGCTTCCCCCTTCGCCGATGATAACGACAACAACCGGAGTCCTCAGCGCAAAGAATTCCTTGAGGTTTTCGGCGATCGCCTGCGGCTGGCCCCTCTCTTCCGCTCCAACTCCGGGATGAGCGCCTGGAGTATCGATGATCGAGAGCAGGGGAAGGCCGAACTTCTCGGCCAGACGCGCGACGCGCAGCGTCTTGCGAAATCCTTCCGGACTGGCCATCCCGAAATTCCTCTTCAGCCGCTCTCTCGTCGAATCCCCCTTCTCGTGCCCGACGATCACAAACCGTCTATCACCAGCATGGGCGAGACCGGAGATGATGGCCGGGTCATCTCCGAAACGTCTGTCTCCATGGAGTTCGACGAATTCATCGCATATCATCTCTATGTAATCTTTTGTTGTGGGCCTGCTGGGATGACGGGCGAGCTGCACACTCTCCCAGGGGGAGAGGTTCCCGTAAACCTGGCCTTCGAGCTCCGTGAGACGTTCGAGCATACGCCCAAGTTCGTCAGGAGTTCCGCTGCGCTTGACCTTCTCGATCTTCTGCTCCAACTCGTAGACTGGTTTCTCGAATTCCAGGAACCTGGCGTCTTGACCTTTCATCGCGCCCCCGATCAGAAATAGTTCACGTAGAACAGCTCGAACGTCCGTGCCACGCCGCTCTCCGGTATATAGTTATCGAGCAGATCCTTGAAATTGAGCTTGAGCCTCAGGTTCTCCCCGTAATCGAACCGGAGTCCCAGATCGAGATATCCGCGTCCCCTCGTCCGTGCCGATGGGTTGTCCGGATCGTCATCGTCGAATGCTGCGTTATAATCGACCAGGATCGAGAAACCCGGGATCAATTCGATCGCAGTGCCTCCGAAGATGTTCACACTCTCCTCATCCTCGCGCTCGAGTGAATAGTTTACACCGCCGTGCAGAGACAGATCCCTTATAAAACTGTAATTCCTGCTTATGACGGCATAGAAACCCTTCGATTTGCGATCGTATCTCTCCTCATCCTCGTAATAGAAGCCATCTCCCTGCGTGTCGAGACCAAACGCCAGCGCCGGCCCTATGATCCCCTCCTCGATGATCCTGAAACGGATCTGGAAACCCGGCCTGTTATTTATCTCGATATCTCCGCGGCCGATGAAATTCTGAAGGCCGAAAGAGGCTCCGAGCATCAGCCGATCGTAGAATCCGATCTTAACCCCGAAGAGCAGACTGTTGCTGGGACCGATCCCACCCTTGAAGAGATATCCGCCGTGCGGAACGATACCTGCAGTCGGGCTGTCGACCAGATAGATCTCCTCGAGGATCTGAGACCTGGGCGTAGAAGAGACCAGACAGGTCAGTACCGCTGCGAGTATGAGCACGAAAACACTATCTCGAAATCTCGACATTTTCCACTCCCGTTATCCGGTTTATTTCCTCGAAGAATTCGAGTCCCGGCGCTACACTTATGTTCCGGGACCGCACGATGTATTGCTCGTTCCCATTCTTTCTCCAATGAATTATAAGATCGCGCTCTCCAGAGTGACGGCTCACGACCTCTTTGAGATCCTCCAGTTCCCCCTTCCCAAAACGGTCGGAACCGAGGGTCACATGAACCTTCCGCGAGAGAAATCTCAGCGCTTCATCGATCGTATAGATCTCGTCGGCGATGACCTTTCCCTCGCCCCTGTCCCGCATAGAGATCTTTCCCTTGACCACGACGATGTTGTCCTGCAGGAGCTTCCCCCTGTGTTTCTGGTAGCAACTGCTGAACACGATCACTTCGCAGGATCCGTGGAAATCCTCCATCGTAACGAACGACATCGGGTTACCCTTCCGGTCGATGACCACTCTCTGGTCGTTTACGAGACCGGCGAGCATCACAGGTTCGCGTTCCTTTTTATCACCGAGCGTGCAGCTGTCCGCCGAAAGGATCTTTCCGAGGATTCCCTTGTAGCGATCCAGTGGATGCCCGGAGAAGTAGAAACCAAGCGATTCCTTCTCATGGTGCAGCCTGACACTCTCCTCCCACTCGGGTACAGGCTCGAGCGGTATATCGCCGTCCGTCGATCCGACGATGTTCAGATCGAGCAGTGTCTGCCCCCGCTCCTTCGCGCTTTGACGCTTCTGAGCCTCGGCGATAACACGGTCGAGCGCGGCGACCTTCTGCGCCCTATGTCCGGGCAAGCTGTCTAGCGCTCCGCTCTGAATCAGGTTTTCGATGACCCTCCTGTTTGCAACCCTGAGATCCACGCGATCGCAGAAATCGAAGAGGCTCGTGTAAGATCCCTCCTCGTTCCTGCATTCAACGATCGCCCGTACAGCCTGAGTGCCCACATTCTTGATGGCTGCGAGACCGTACTGGATCTCACCGTTCGCGAGATCGAACCCTACCCCACCGGCATTTATATCGGGGGGATGTACGATGAGACCGAGATCGCGGCATTCACCCAACAGTATCACTAGCCTGTTCGTGTCATTCATATCGCTCGTGAGAGCGGCCGCCATGAAGGCTTCGGGATGGTGCGCTTTGAGATAGGCTGTCTTCATGCTGACCATCGCGTATGCTGCCGAGTGAGATTTGTTAAATCCATACCCGGAGAAAAAAGCCATGCGCTCGAATATCGTTTGAGCTTTCTTCTTCGGTATTCCCTTCTCGACCGCTCCATTGATAAAGCGTTCACGCTGCTTCTCCATCGCCGCTTTCTTCTTCTTACCCATTGCGCGCCGCAGGATATCGGCCTGCCCGAGCGTGAAGCCGGCGAGATCGCTCGCTATCCGCATCACCTGTTCCTGATAAAGGATAACGCCGTATGTCTCACGAAGTATCGGCTCTAAGGACTTGTGCTCGTAGGCTATCTTCTTGCGCCCGTGCTTGCATTCGATGAAATCGCTGACCATGCCGGCACCGAGGGGGCCGGGCCGGTATAGTGCGTTGACGGCGACAACATCCCCGAAGGCCGAGGGTTCCAGTTTCCTCAGTAGTTGCTGCATGCCGTCGCTCTCGAGCTGGAAGACGGCAGTCGTCTGCCCTCTCTTGAGGAGTTCAAACGTCACCTCGTCATCGAGAGGGATGTCCTTCATTTCCAGCTCGATTTCCTCGTGCTCCTTTAGGAGCTGGAGCGTCCTCTCGACATGGGAAAGGGTCTTGAGGCCGAGAATATCTATCTTTAGTATCCCGAGCTGTTCGAGAACCGTCATCTCGTACTGTGTCGTCACCTCGCCCTTGTTCGTCCTGAAAAGGGGAATGTGATCCATCAAACGTGTCGGAGTTATCACGATGCCGGCGGCGTGGGTCGAGGCGTGACGCGCCAGACCCTCGAGCGACAGGGAGAGATCTATCAGCTTCTTGACGTCAGGATCCTGCGCGTACCGCTCCTTGAACTCCGGAACGACCTTGAGCGCCTTGGTCAGCGTAGTTCCAGGCTGACTAGGTATCATCTTCGCCAGTTTATCCACATCCCCGTATGGTATCTTCAGCACTCGCCCGACATCCCGAACGGCTGCCCGGGCCGCCATCCTCCCGAACGTGATGATCTGGCAGACATTCTCCTTACCATACTTGTTTATGATATACTCTATGACCTCCTGCCTTCTCTCATCGCTGAAATCGACATCTATATCAGGCATGGAGATGCGCTCCGGATTGAGCAGGCGCTCGAACAGCAATCCGTTCTCCAGGGGATTGATCGAGGTGATACCCAGGGCGTAACAGACGAGACTGCCTGCGGCCGATCCCCTGCCCGGCCCGACGAATACGCCTGCCTCCCTGGCCGCGTTTACAATGTCCCATACAACAAGGAAATAACCGGAGAACTTCATCCTTTTTATTACATCTAATTCATGGTGGACCCTGGCGAGGACCTCCTCGTCCACCCTACGCACGCGACCCTCGATGTTCTTCATCACCAGGTGCTCGAGATACTCGTCCGCGTTGGGAAACTGTTGTGGGATGGGAAAGCGCGGCAGATGACTGCCACTCTCCCCCAAAACCATGTTGCACTTCTCCGCAATCTCGAGTGTTGCCAATAGGCCCTCCCGATGCTCCGGGAAGAGGGCCTCCATCTCTTTTGGCGATTTGAAGTAGGTCTCCGGGTTCGATCTGAGTACGCGTGCTGAATCTTCGAGGTCCTTGCCGGTCTGTATGCATAGGAGGACATCGTGAGCGTCATGGTCCTCCCGCTTGCAGAAATGGCAATCATTCGTGACTACCAGGGGCAGACCTAGCTCCGATGCGAGTGAAGTCAGCTCTGGAATCACCCTGAGCTCCTTCTCGATACCGTGGTTCTGCAGCTCGATATAGAAATCGCCCGGCTCGAAGATCGAACGCAAGCGGTCGGCGAGAGCCAGTGCCCCTTCCCTCTCTCCAGCCAGCAGGCGCCGCGGCAGGCCGCCCTGGAGACATCCGCTCATCGCCAAAAGCCCCGAGCTGTGCGCCTCGAGCAGATCCAGATCGATGCGCGGCTTGTAGTAGAAGCCTTCGAGAAATGCGCGCGATGAGAGTTCTATGAGGTTTTTGTATCCTTCGCTGTTTTTTACGAGAAGGGTCAGGTGTTCGTTGCGCACCTTGCCGCCAAGCCTGTTCTTCTCGTCCAATCTGCCGGGGGCGACGTAGGCCTCCATGCCGATGATCGGCTTGACGCCCTGTTTCTCCGCTTCTCGATAAAAGGGGATAGCGCCGAACAGGTTGCCGTGGTCGGTGAGAGCGACTGCGCCCATCTTCATTCTCTTTGCGGTCGAGACTAGATCCTCGATCCGGAAAGCTCCATCGAGAAGGCTGTATTCCGAATGGTTGTGAAGATGCAGGTAGCGCGCTGAAGCCATCGAAGCAACTCCTCCCTTGCGCTGCGCTATTGTATCACAAAGCTATACTCGCCTACACTCATATTTCCGGCTCTGTCGGCTATCTCGACCTTGAGGGTCACCGGGCCAGCCGGCATGGAGGATGGAATAGGAATATAGAGCCGCGAGCGAATCTCGTCCCATTCACAGACGACGGCGGAACTGTTTATAAACGCTCTGGCCGCATACGGATCAACGCCGCACCCATTCTCGGCAACTGGCACGTAGTAGCGTATCGGTCTGTAGAATCCGCTACCACGTTCAGCTCCTTCGGTCGCCACCGTCCTGAAATCCGGGGGGAGCCCATCCCTGAAGAATGCGTATATACCGCCGCGTGCGATGGTCACCTCACCGCCTTCCATGGCTGGTACACCGACACACTTCCATCCCTTTCTCTCGTTCCAGCGGAAGAGTCCGGCCTTATTGCCAGGATTGCAACGGAGGCGCAGGCTCTGGATCCGGTCTTCCTGGAACTCGATCGAGAATGAGCCGGTCACGGCGACGAGTCCGCCGGCGGCGGCGCCGGGCATGGAACATTCCCTGACGATGCATAGGCCTTCACGCCATAGACGCCTCGGAATGATCTCCACCCGAAGTGTATCATCGAGGGAGAATGTCCAGCTGCCTTTTCTCCTGAGCTTGAAAATACGTTCCGTGTGGGCGCTAAAGAGGATCCGTCCTCTATGATCGCGTCCCTTCACAACGATAGTATTAATCCCGTCTACCAGTTGCTCCGGTCCGAGAAGAGCATGATACCGCCTCGGCCCTACCCTGCCGGGAAAAACGGTATCGGCGGCGCCTTGAACGGAGAGAAGCAGCGCCGGCTCATCGACCAAAAGCCTATCTGTAATGACCCTGACCAATAGACCTGCGTGATCGGTTTTCGGAGCGATCTCACAGTAGACACTGCCCTCGGCTCCGCCTCCAGGGGATGAAAAGTATCTCTCGCTCTCTAATCCGTTCGAACCCCTACTCCTATAGAGAAAGACCGCGCCCTCGCCGGCGGACGAGCCCGCACGGAAGTATTTTCCAAAAGGCTCGAGAGCAATCCGGTCCCAGCTCTCTCCGCCGTCGGCGGATTCGTAGAGGAGCCCCCCGAGATTCCCCCCTTCCGGATCCCTCGATGCGACGATGACCTCCGAGGCAGCTGAGAGTTTGCGGGCGACCTCAATTACCGGCCTCCGTCCGACAATGCAGTGGAAAGAGGCTCGGGATCCATTACCCGCGGCGTCGGTGGCGATGATCTCGATTTCGTGTACGCCCTCATCCAGGTGAACCGCCTCCCCCGGCGGCACGCTTCCCGAGAAGACGATCCCCGGACCGACTCGCCCGTCGAGTGTATTCCCCTGCTTCCTGAAAAGCGCGAGATACCGGTTGGCCGGACCATCTCCCCGGACCTCATATTCGAGTTCCACCTCCCCAGACTGGCTATAATCAAAGAGGCTGTTTCTCACTTCATATATCTTTTCGCCGTCCACCCTGAGCTCAACCAGCAGCGGGGCCATCCGGTACTGCCCGTATCCCTGCTCGTCCCATACACTGACGGCGAAACCGACCGGTCCGTCGAGAACGAGTGTATCGGAGATCGAGTAAGATCGGCCTCCCGAAGCCCTGAAATCGAAATAGCCTGTCGCCGGGCTTCCGTTCACGCTGCCGCCCGTCTCGATTGGGACGACTGCGAGCCCCGATATGATCGGGGGCCCCGAATCATCCACTTTATATGTCGCCTCGAGAGGATTGTAGGGCCTCCCCCTCTCGTCCCTCAGTTCGAAATGGAGATGGGGCGCGGTAGTCCCAGTGTTGCCCGAGAAACAGACTGTATCACCCACGCCGAAGCCGAAGCCACCCTGCCCAAGGGTCAGATCGCACCAGGAGAGATCTCTTTCGAGACGCCAGTAGTAACAGAGAGAGTCCACCTCCCTGGCAAAACCATCTAGATGCGCATAGACCGCCGTTCTCCCATCTTTCAACCTCAGGTAGAGAGCTTTACCGTAACCGCTCGGGGCGATCTTCACCCGCACGACCTCTCCGTCATCGATTGCCAGACAGGGCAGTCCGACCTTACCGAAGGTCCTTAAGTCTATACCTGCATGAAAATGCCCGGCCCGGTATTCACCGAAGCTCGAGCTGAGCCGGCGGGGGCCGTGCATGGGCCAGAGATATACTTCGGCCGACCCATCATGAGCCAGTGCTACGAGTATAATGATCAGTGCTGCGCATCTTCTCTTCATAATGTGTGCAAATTATCACCGGCCAGGCCGTGTGTCAATGAAGCACTCAAATGATTTGCGTGAATAGAGCCGATATGCTAGTTTTATGTACGTTTTCTACCGATTTTTGACATCACTACAGAAGAAAAGGATTTTATAGCATGTTGAAGCAGTTGAGAGAGAATACAAAGACGATCCTCTGGGTAGTCGTCGTAGCTTTCGTCGTTTCTATATTCGCGGTCTGGGGAATGAATCTGAGTTCGCCCTCTGAAAATCTTGCCGAAGAGGGCTCTGTAGGAACCGTGAACGGGATATCCATCACGAGAATCGATTACTCCAACTCATTTTCCGAGGTACTCGATCAGCTCAAGCATCAGCGCGGCGAGGATTTCGATTTGAGCCCGATGGAAAGACGGATGCTAAGAGAACAAGCATGGGAGCTTGCGATACAGAAGATCCTCATGTCGCGAGAGATGGCAAAGCTCAAAATCACAATCAGCGATAACGAACTCGTCGATTTCCTGCGCAGGAACCCTCACCCGACCCTCCGTCAGGTCTTTCAGACCGAGGACGGTCAGTTCGATTACCAGGCATACCTGGATAAACTCTCCGACCCTACAGTCGACTGGACAGACCTCGAACGGTGGGGCCGTACCTCTCTTCCCGAACTGAAATTCCAAACCTATCTATCTGCTCAGGTCCACATCTCCGACCTCGAGGTCAAGGAACGGTACAAGCTGGTAAATACAGAGGTAAGGGCGTCTTATGTCGAGATCCCGTTCGAGATCGGAGAGAGCGCATACGAGCCCTCCCAGAACGAGCTCGATTCGATCTACCAGGCAAAGATAGAAGACCTCAAGAAACCGGAGTCGAGAAGAGTGGTGCTCATCGAGATCGAGAAGAAACCGACGGAAGTGGACGAGCAGGAGGTCAGAGAGCGCCTTCTGGAGATCCGTGAGGAAATCTTGACAGGCGGGGACTTCGCGGAGATGGCAGAGGACAACTCGGACGACCTCATGAGCGCCGGGAAGGGCGGCGACCTGGGGTTTTTCGCCAGAGGTTCCATGGTAGAGGCTTTCGATCAGGCCGCCTTCTCACTCGAGATCGATAAGATCTCGCAGCCGATCAGGACCGAATTCGGGTTCCATCTCATCAAGGTCGAGGAACGTAAAACGGAGGATGGCGAGGAAAAGATACGCGCCAGACACATCCTGATGAAGGTCGAACCGGGATACGACACGATCGATTCTCTCTCGACACTCATACGGCACATGCGTGAAGAGATCCTCTCGAAGGGCTTCGAGAAAACCGCCTCCGAATACGGACTCGCTATCAAGCAGCCCGAGCCCTTCATGGATGGCTACTTTATAGAGGATCTTGGATTCGTTCCCCGCGTCATAAACTTCGCCTTCAACCACAAAACGAATTCTGTGAGCGCAGCGATCGAGGAAGAACATGGAGTCTATTTCGTCAAGATCCTCGGGAAGATAGAAGAGAGCGTGCAACCTCTCGACGAGATACGAGCGCGGCTCTCGGATGAGATTAAACATTCAAAGACCGAACGTAAGACCAATAGAAGAGCCGAATCGATCAGACAGCAGGCGTTGACGGGCGGAAGCCTGGAGACGGCTGCGCTCTCTGCCGGGCTCGATATCAAACAGACTCCCTCCTTCAAGCGGATGGACACCGTGCCGGGGATCGGAGGCAACACCGCTTTTGCCGCCGCATGCCACCTGCTGCCCTCGGGCGAACTCAGCCCTCCGGTCAAGGGACGGGACTCCTACTATCTGATCCGTGTCACCGAGCGGAAAACGCCCGATATGGACCTGTTCGCCGAGCATCGCAACGAATTGATAACAGAGATACGCCGCGAGAAGATCATGCGTTTTCTATCTAACTGGTACGATGAGATTCGGCAGAGCGCCGATGTGGTTGATTTGAGGGAACAGACGCTGAATTAACCCTGCTTGTCCTTCCCCTCTTTGATCTCGGTATCCTGGGTTCCTATCTCGTCCTTTATCTCCTGCGTGGATTTCTTGAACCTGCGGATCGACTTTCCTATCGCTTCTGCGACTTCGGGGAGTCTTCGGGGCCCGAAAAAGAGAAGGACGAGAAAGAGGATTATCATGATCTCGGTCCACCCCAGCGGGCCGACCAGCAGAAACTTTGGAAACATCAACGCAAGTATCGGGTGAGGGCTCATCAGTAACTCCTTTGAGTTAACAATACATTCTCAGTAAAAAGGCGACGACGACTATTCCAAGGACGCTCACAAGGTTCACTTTCATGGAGAAACCTATCGTGAAAGAAAATACGATCAAGCTACAGTGAAAAGGGCCTACCTCGAGCTCCGTTCCCGTGACAAACAGCTGCCTGATGACGTTTTCTTCCGGCAGCAGCATGCCGATCAACTCACCGACCACACTGCCGAGAATCACTCCGAGAAAGAATATGAGAGCAACTAGTCCTACACGCCGTTTCGCAGGCACTTCGCGACCTCCTCTGTCTATCACTACATACCTTATATACGGAACCAACAGAAATTTCAATCGACTATTTTAAAATCGATCATGTCATACCCCAGGACGAATGTAACATCGACCAACGGCTCCCTCTGAACCTGAAGA
Organism: Candidatus Krumholzibacteriota bacterium; assembly: GCA_030667985.1. Lineage (GTDB taxonomy): Bacteria > Krumholzibacteriota > Krumholzibacteriia > Krumholzibacteriales > Krumholzibacteriaceae > DAOUUU01. Next base: position 698 of record DAOUUU010000019.1, on the reverse strand, counting down.
ATGACCCTGCGGCATCCCATCAAACTCGAGAGCCTCTTCATCAGCTTGGGATCCCCCTTCCGGTCGACAAGAATCGATTCACCGAAGCGGTAATGCTCCGCATCTCCCACGACCAATACATCGACACCCGCTCTCCTGAGCTCCATCGCCGTCTTCATGGCGAGACCGTTCCGTCCCGTTCCGTTCAATACCTCCACCTGGAAATCTTTTCTCTCCTCAGGGAACTGTTCCACTAACCCGGACCATCTTACACCCACAGAGATAACAGAGATGATGCAGAGCAGAAAGAGCCAGAATCCCGTGCCGGGCATCTTCTTCTTATGTTTCTTCTTCCTTGCCACCAGGGCGATCGCCCCCCCCCGCGCTTCTTAGTGATTTTAGTCCCTATCGAGGGAATCGGGACGTTATCGATCTTCGAAATGAGGCGCGAGCTTCCTGTAGCTTTCCTCCATCTCTTCCGAGACGACCCTCGTCTCCGCAACCGTTGTCATGAAATTCGTATCGCCCGTCCATCGGGGACAGAGATGCACGTGAAGATGCCCCACGACACCAGCCCCTGCACTTGCTCCTAGATTGACGCCGACATTCATGCCGTCGGGATGGTACGCTTCGCGCAGCGCCCTTTCGCTTAAAGCGCAGAGTCGGACGAGTTCGGCCCCCTGCTCGTCGTCGAGTTCGGAAAACGATTCGATATGCCG
>DAOUUU010000084.1 GCA_030667985.1 Candidatus Krumholzibacteriota bacterium | reverse complement strand
TTTTTATTCAATGATCTCGATCACGACGCCCGAGGCGACCGTGCGGCCGCCCTCCCTGATCGCGAATCGAAGTTCCTTCTCCATCGCTATCGACGTAATAAGCTCTATGTCCAGTTCGACATCATCGCCCGGCATGACCATCTCTGTCCCCTCGGGAAGCGTCGCCACACCGGTCACATCGGTCGTCCTGAAGTAGAACTGGGGCCTGTACCCGTTGAAAAACGGCGTGTGACGGCCTCCCTCTTCCTTCTTCAGAACGTATACCTTGCCCTTGAACTTCTTGTGAGGAGTCACAGACCCGGGCTTGGCCACTACCATCCCCCGGTCCAGATTCTCCTTGTCGATCCCGCGAAGAAGCAGACCCACGTTGTCGCCCGCCATCCCCTCGTCCAGCAGCTTGCGGAACATCTCCACTCCGGTGACAACCGTCTTCTGCGTCTCGCGAACACCAACGATCTCAACATTCTCGCCAACCTTGACGATCCCGCGCTCGATCCTGCCCGTGCCGACCGTTCCGCGGCCCGTAATCGAGAAAACATCCTCGACCGGCATCAGGAACGGCTTGTCCACATCACGCTCGGGCGTCGGAATGTAGTTATCGACAGCATCCAGAAGCTCCCAGATGCTCTTGACTTCCTCGCTATCAGGATCATCGCTCTCGAGCGCCTTGAGAGCACTGCCCCGGATGATCGGTATATCGTCGCCCGGAAACTGATACTCGGTCAGAAGCTCCCTGACCTCCAGCTCCACCAGCTCCACCAGCTCCGGATCATCGACCATGTCGACCTTGTTCAGGTATATGACCAGGTACGGCACGTTCACCTGACGCGCCAAAAGTATGTGCTCTCGCGTCTGGGGCATCGGACCGTCCGCGGCCGACACCACCACTATCGCCCCATCCATCTGCGCCGCTCCGGTTATCATGTTCTTGATATAATCAGCATGCCCAGGACAGTCCACATGCGCATAGTGACGCTTCTCGGTCTGATACTCCACATGCGCCGTCGCTATCGTGATCCCACGCTCCCTCTCTTCGGGAGCCTTGTCGATCTCGTCAAACGGAACAAATTCCGCCAAACCCTTCTTCTCCAAATGCTTCGTGATCGCAGCGGTCAACGTAGTCTTGCCGTGATCAACGTGCCCGATCGTCCCAACGTTCACATGCGGCTTCGTCCTCTCAAACTTCGCCTTGGACATGAAACTTCCTCCTTTACTAGGCCAATCCCTTCACGTGACCCAGTTTCTCCGCGAGCATCTCCTGTGGGACGCGCTCGTAATGTGAAAACTCCATGGTGTATATCGCTCTTCCCTGGGTCAGAGACCTGAGATTGGTCGCGTACCCGAACATTCCAGACAGGGGCGCCGTCGCCGAGAGAACCTGATCGTTAACCCGGTGGTTCATACCCCCGATCTTACCTCTTCTCATATTCATATCGTTTATCACATCTCCCACGTAATCGGAGGGGAGAACTACCTCGACATCCATCACCGGCTCGAGAAGCGCGGGCTTGGCCTTCTTGACTCCGTCGAAGAAGGCTTTGCTAGCCGCGATCCTGTATGCCAGATCTGTCGAGTCGACATCGTGATAGGAACCGTCGACGAGAGCCACTTTCACATCGATGACCGGGTAGCCTCCGAGCGGCCCGCTGGACATCGATTCCTTGATTCCTATCTCGACATAGGACACGAACTGCTTCGGAACCGACGCATTCGAGACCTTGTTCTCGAAGAGAAATCCCTCGCCGGGAGCCGGTTCCAGCTCGAGAACCACGTGCCCGTATAATCCCTTGCCGCCGCTCTGCCTGATGAACTTGCCCTCGGAGCGGTACGGCATCGTTATCGTCTCTTTGTAGGCGACCTGCGGTTTGCCGACGCTTGCGCCCACCTTGAACTCACGCAACATCCTGGTGACCAGGATCTCCAGGTGAAGCTCGCCCATCCCCGATATCAGGGTCTGTCCGGTCTCCTTATCCAAGCGAACCCGGAAGGTCGGATCCTCCTCGGAAAGCTTGTTCAGGACCATGTTGAGCTTGTCCTCATCCGCTTTCGTCTTCGGCTCGATTGCGACCGATATGACCGGCTCGGGGAACTCCATCGTCTCGAGTTGAACCGGGTGCTTCACATCGCTGAGCGTATCCCCGGTTGCCGAATGCTTGAGCCCGACGACCGCCACGATGTCGCCGGTGAATATCTCTGTCAGTTCTTCGCGCTTGTTGGCGTGCAGGCGAAGGACCCGGCCGAACCGTTCCTTCTTTTTATTCGTCGCGTTGAGTGCCTGCTGGCCTGCGCTCAAACCGCCGCTGTAGACCCTGAGGTAATGAAGCCGCCCCACGTAGGGATCCGTCATCACCTTGAAGACGAGCGCCGAAAAGGGAGCTTCGTCCGAAGGCGGCCTTTCCTCGTCCTTGTGCGTGAAGGGATTAGGCCCCTTCACGGCCGGAATATCCATCGGATTGGGCAGGTACCGAACGACCCCGTCCAGCAACCGCTGTACACCCTTGTTCTTGAACGCGGAACCACAGAAAACCGGAACGATCTTGAGCTTGTTGACAGCTTTTCTGAGCGCCGCATGTATATTCTCTTCAGCCACATCGGAGCCGTCGACGACATGGTGAAGGATCTCTTCATCATAATCGGCGAGCGCTCCGAGGAGCTGCTCCCTCGCCTCACTGCAGGCATCGGCCATTTCGGCAGGTATCTCCCTCTCGGTGAATGTGGTCCCGAGGCTCTCGTTGTCATAATAGAAAGCCTTCATCGAGATCAGGTCGGCCAGGCCCTCGAAGGTCTCTCCCGAACCAATAGGCAGCTGTACCGGTATCGCATTGGCGCCGAGCCGCTCGTGCATCATCTTGACCACGTTGGCGAAGTCCGAGCCCACCCGGTCCATCTTGTTAACGAACGCGAGTCGCGGGATGTGGTATCTGTTCGCTTGCCGCCAGACAGTCTCGGACTGAGGCTCGACACCGCCCACGCCGCAAAAGAGGGCGATGACGCCGTCGAGAACTCTCAGGCTCCGCTCTACCTCGGCGGTAAAATCAACATGACCCGGCGTGTCGATGATATTGATCTGGTGCTCGTCCCAGAAGCAGGTCGTCGCGGCGGATGTTATCGTGATCCCCCGCTCCCGCTCCTGATCCATCCAGTCCATCACCGTGCTTCCCTCATGCACCTCACCCATACGGTGGACCTTTCCCGTGTAGTACAGGACCCTTTCCGTGAGGGTGGTCTTACCAGCATCGATATGGGCCGCGATGCCGATATTGCGTGTTTTCTCTAGAGGGTACTTCCTGGCCATTTACCTCTCCTCGCCGGAAGCCCGATGCCGCCCCGGCACGAGAGGCAAGCGGGGTCAGACTATCCTGCGGCGGTTGATGCTGTCGAGCAAGTCTGCCGTTTTCTCATTCTATGTTATCCCTCGCTCCTTATTGAGATCCTAAAGCATCAGGGCCTCAATCGGAATCCACCCATCCACCTCACAAAAAATCTATTCTACCCGGCCGGTTGGCCGGGAATTCAACCAGAGTTACCACCTGTAATGCGCGAACGCCTTGTTGGCTTCAGCCATACGATGCGTATCTTCGCGCTTCTTGATCGACGGGCCGTCCATCTTGTGCGCGAGCATAAGCTCGGACGCCAGCTTCTCGGCCATCGTATGCTCCGGACGCTGCTTGGCGTACATGATGATCCAGCGCATCGCGAGAGCGACCCTCCGGTCCGATCTCACCTCGATGGGTACCTGGTAGGTCGCGCCGCCTACTCGTCGAGATGTGACCTCTAGAACCGGCTTGACGTTTTCGATGGCCCTTCTCAGAACTTCCAGGCCTTTCTGGTCCGTCTTTTTCTCTATGATATCTAGAGCGTTATATACGATCTTCTCGGCGGTGCTCTTCTTCCCGCGGCGCATGATATAGTTGATGAACCGCGCCAGCAGAACGTCACCATACTTCGGATCCGGAGTAATGCTTCTCTTTACTACTTCTCTACGTCTCGGCATAACAAGTTACTCCTTTAAGAGGCGTCTGATTTCTTGGGCCTCTTCACGCCGTATTTCGAGCGGCTCTTAGTCCTTCCGTCAACACCGCTCGTATCGAGGGCACCGCGGATTATGTGGTAGCGGACCCCCGGAAGATCCTTCACGCGGCCACCTCTTAAGAGGACGATCGAGTGCTCCTGGAGGTTGTGACCCTCACCGGGTATATATGCTGTTACTTCATAACCGTTTGTAAGCCTGACACGGGCGACCTTCCTGATTGCCGAGTTGGGTTTCTTCGGGGTCGACGTGTAGACGCGCGTGCAAACGCCCCGCTTCTGGGGACAGGCGGCCAGCGCGGGCGCACTTGTCTTTTTCTTTATGCTCTTGCGCCCTTTTCGGACAAGTTGGTTGATCGTCGGCACGGCATTTCCCTCTTAACTGTTTTTAACACTGGTAGTTACTTCCTCGCCTCTCGGCGTACTCCGCTTTTAGGGGCAAGAAATTTAAGTTAACTTTCTTTTATCTTCCTGTCAAGTAAATAATTTAGACCATTTTAGGAATGATTCTGGGGCATTTTCGGCCCCATTCCTAGCTTGCTCCCTTTTTCACATCGCTCACCATTTCACTGAGCTCCTCCTCTTCGAATTCACCACCGAGAAGCTCCTCTTCACTCATCTCGTCCGTTATCCTGATATTATCGTACTTGTTGAGCCCCGTACCAGCCGGAATCAGGTGCCCCATGACAACATTCTCCTTGAGACCCCGGAGATAGTCTACCTTGCCCTGGACGGCCGCCTCGGTCAACACCCTGGTCGTCTCCTGGAAACTCGCAGCCGAGATAAAGCTCTCCGTGTTTAGCGAAGCCTTGGTGATACCCAACAGAAGTGGCTTAAAGGTAGCGGGTTTGCCCTTTTCCTTCAACGTCCGCTCATTTTCCACGCGGAACTCGGACTTACTCACCATGTCGCCCTCGAGGAAGCGGGTATCCCCGGAATCCTCGACAACGACTTTCTGTAGCATCTGCCGTACGATAACCTCGATATGCTTGTCGTTTATACGTACGCCCTGGAGTCGGTAGACCTCCTGAATCTCGTTCACGAGATAGTTTTGAGCTGCGTTGACTCCCTTGATGCTCAGGATATCGAACGGATTGACAGGGCCCTCGGTCAAGTTATCGCCGGCCTCGATGAAATCCCCCTCGTAAACGCGCAAGTGCTTACCCTGCGGCACGGCATAGCTCCTCGAATCTCCACCCTCGCTCTTGACGATGATCTTGCGCATACCCTTGGAGACGGGACCGAACTCAACGATGCCGTCGATCTCGGAAACGACCGCCGCTTCCTTGGGCTTGCGCACCTCGAACAGCTCCGCGACCCTCGGGAGACCGCCCGTGATATCACGCGTCTTGGTGATCTCCTTCGGAATCCTGCAGATGATGTCTCCCGGCTTGATCTTGTCGCCGTCGTGAACGATGATATGCGCGCCGGTCGGTATTATGAAATTGCCGATCATCTTGCTCTTTTCGCCCACGAGCTCGATGCGCGGGTGCATTTTCTTGTCCCGATCGTCGATGACCACCATCTGCCTCAGGCCCGTCTTATCGTCGACCTTCTCCTTGAGTGTTATTCCTTCGGCGATGTCACGGAACTTCAGCTTGCCGCCCTTGTCACTGATGATGAAGTCGGAGTAGGGATCCCACTCGTATATGATCTGGTTCTTTTCGACGGAACCCTTCTCCTTGATCTTCAGGGAGGCCCCATAGGGAACTCCGAAGCGCGCCCAGACGCGGTCGCTCTTCTCGTCGCGAACCAAGATCTCACCCTTACGGCCGACCGCGATCGTATCTCCCCCGCGATTGACGACCGTCTTGATGTTGCTGAACTGGATAATGCCTGCATGTGTGCTGGTCTTCTGAGTGTGCTCGGCGATGCGGCTCGCCGTGCCTCCCACGTGGAACGTACGCAGTGTCAGCTGGGTCCCCGGCTCGCCAATGCTCTGGGCCGCGATCACGCCGACCGCATCCCCGATGTCGGCCAGTTCGCCCGTCGCGAGATTACGTCCATAGCAGAGGGCGCAGGCGCCCATCTTGGCCTCGCAGGTCAGCACTGAACGGATCTTCATGCGCTCAACGCCTCTCTCTTCGATCTCGATCGCCATATCCTCATCGAGAAGAGCGTTCGCCTTCGTAATCGTCTCGCCAGTCTGCGGATCGATGATGTCATCGACCACTACACGTCCGAGAATGCGGTCGCTCAGCGCCTCGATGACCTCCTCGCCCTCCTTCAGGGCGGAGATATCGACACCCATGATCGTGCCGCAGTCATGCTCCGTGATGATGACATCCTGGGCGACGTCGACGAGTCGGCGCGTAAGGTATCCCGCATCGGCTGTCTTGAGAGCCGTATCGGCGAGTCCCTTACGGGCGCCGTGCGTGGAGATAAAGTACTGGAGAACGGTCAAGCCCTCTTTGAAGTTCGCTGTAATCGGCATCTCGATAATCTCGCCGATACCGCCCGTGATGCGTTTCTGCGGCTTTGCCATAAGGCCTCTCATGCCGGCGAGCTGCCTAATCTGCTCCTTGTTACCCCTCGAACCGGACACGGCCATCATGTAGATAGGGTTGAATCCTTCCCTGTCCCTGCTCAGGTTCTCGAGCATCACATCGGCAACGTTGTTCGTCGTATGGGTCCAGGTGTCGATAATCTTGTTGTAGCGTTCTCCGTCCGTGATGAGCCCGTTCTTGTACTGCTTCCGGATTTTCAGAATATCCTTCTGGGCGCCCTCTATCAGCTTCGGCTTTTCAGCCGGGATGACGATGTCATCGATGCTGATCGTAACGCCGGCCTTGGTCGCATACTCGAATCCAAGCTTCTTCAGGCGCTCGAGAAGCCGAACGGTCTTTTCGTTGCCCAGTTTCTTGTAACAGTTCGATACGAGGACCAGAATCGACTTCTTGTCGAGCAGGTCGTTGAAATAGTCGATATCCTTTGGCAGAAGCTGGTTAAGAATCACACGGCCAGCCGTCGTCGCGACAAGCTCGCCTTCGATCCTGACCTTGATGCGGGCGTGAAGACTAATGGCCGCCGCCGTGTAGGAAGCAACCACTTCCTCGGGGGAAAAGAACGCCTTGCCCTCACCCTTCGCCCCATCCCTGACCATGGTAATATAGTAAAGGCCCAGAACCATATCCTGCGAAGGGGAAGCCAGCGGAGATCCGTTGGCCGGGGATAGGATATTGTTCGCCGAAAGCATCAGTGTGCGAGCTTCCAGCTGGGCCTCGTAAGACAGTGGAAGGTGAACGGCCATCTGGTCACCATCGAAATCCGCGTTGAACGCCGTGCACACGAGGGGATGTATCTGTATAGCCTTGCCCTCGATAAGCAGCGGCTGGAAAGCCTGTATGCCGAGACGGTGGAGCGTCGGTGCGCGGTTGAGCATAACCGGATGATCCTGAATGATCTCCTCGAGTATGTCCCAGACCTCCGGCCTCTCACGTTCCACGAGCTTCTTCGCGCTCTTGACCGTCTGGACATAACCCTTCTCTTCGAGCTTCCTGATGATAAAGGGCTTGAATAGCTCGAGAGCCATCGTTTTGGGCAGTCCACACTGGTTGATCTTGAGCTCGGGCCCGACGACGATGACCGAACGCCCGGAGTAGTCTACGCGCTTTCCGAGGAGGTTCTGGCGGAACCGTCCCTGCTTGCCCTTCAGCATGTCGCTGAGACTCTTGAGCGGCCTGTTCCCCTGGCCTCGGACGGCCCGTGAACGGCGGCTGTTGTCGAACAGGGCGTCTACCGCCTCCTGGAGCATGCGCTTCTCGTTACGGAGGATGACTTCGGGAGCCCTGATCTCTATGAGCTTTTTCAGCCTGTTGTTACGATTGATTACACGACGGTAAAGGTCGTTCAGATCGCTCGTCGCGAAGCGGCCGCCCTCGAGGGGGACCAAAGGCCTTAGATCGGGTGGAAGTACGGGGATGACATTGAGAACCATCCACTCGGGACTGTTCTGACTCTGCCTGAAGGCCTCTACGACCCGCAAACGTTTCAGGACGTCCTTCTTGCGCTGTACACTCGTCTCCACCTTGGACTGGGCCCGGAGATTAACAGATGCCTCATCGACATTGACCTGGGCGAGAAGCTCCTTGACCGCCTCACCACCCATCTTTGCGGTAAATTCCAATCCCTTGTCGAGCAGATCGTTGTAGGTCTCGTCGTCGATGAGCTCCTTGTGCTTCAGCTCGGTATCACCTGGGTCCAGGACGACGTGTGATTCGTAATACAGGATCCGTTCCAGGTTCCGGACAGTCATATCGAGCATGTACCCTATCCGGCTCGGAACTCCCTTGAGGAACCAGATATGCGCAACCGGAACGGCGAGCTCGATATGGCCGAGCCGTTCTCTTCTGACACGCGAATGCGTCACCTCGACGCCACAGCGGTCGCAGATGACACCCCGGTACCTGATCCGTTTGTACTTTCCGCAGGCACATTCCCAGTCCTTCACCGGTCCGAAGATCCGCTCGCAGAATAGACCGTCCTTCTCCGGTTTGAACGAACGATAGTTTATCGTCTCCGGTTTGACGACCTCTCCGAAGCTCCATGAACGTATGACTTCCGGAGCGGCAATCTGGATACGCATAGACTTGATGTCCGCTGATTTTTTCCGATCCTTGTCCATAAACGTCGTATACAAATGAGACCTCCCATCGATACCGGTGTCCGGTCCAGACTACGGAATCGTATATGTGTACATCCGTGCCTATAGCTGGCTGACGCGGACAGGTCAATTCCTGTCTAAGTGCACATCGAGGCAGAGGCTCTGCAGCTCCTTTATGAGCACGTTGAAAGCCTCGGGAAGCCCCGGTTCCGGTGCATTCTCACCCTTGACGATCGCCTCGTATATCTTGCTTCTGCCCGCCACGTCGTCCGACTTGACGGTCAAGAGCTCCTGGAGGCTATAGGCAGCGCCGTAGGCTTCCAGCGCCCAGACCTCCATCTCGCCGAATCGCTGCCCGCCGAACTGGGCTTTTCCGCCGAGCGGCTGCTGCGAAACGAGCGAGTAGGGACCGATCGACCTCGCGTGGATCTTGTCGTCCACGAGGTGGGAGAGTTTCAGCATGTATATGTAACCGACGGTAATCTCGGTATCGAAAGGCTCGCCGTTAATACCGTCGTAGAGTATCGCTTTGCCGCTCTCCGGCAATCCCGCGCTTCCCAGGACCTTCTTGATATCACCGATGGAAGCGCCGTCGAAGATCGGCGTAGAGTATTTATTGCCGAGCTTGTGACCGGCCCACCCGAGATGTGTCTCGAGAATTTGACCGACATTCATACGGCTCGGCACTCCGAGCGGATTGAGAATTATCTCGACCGGCGTGCCGTCGGCGAGATAGGGCATATCCTCCTCCGGGACGATGATCGAGACGACGCCCTTGTTTCCGTGCCGGCCGGCCATCTTGTCACCGACGGAGATCTTGCGTTTGCGGGCGACATAGACCTTTACGAGCTTGCTGACACCCGGAGGCAGTTCGTCGCCACGCATGACCCGTTCCGCCTCTTTTCCGAAATTGCTCTCTACCTTCTCGATCGCTCTCGCTGCCGATTCCATGAGCGACTGTATCTTCCGGTCGTTTTTCACATTCTTGACAATCGGCAGACCCCAGTGCAGGTAATCGACATCAATACTCTTGAAGAGTTTTTCGGTGATTTTCCTGCCGGCTCTGGCGAGGATCTCACCCGTTTCCGAGTGAATGAGCTTCTCGGTCGTTTGGCCGATCATCAGTTTCTCGAGACGTTCGCGCCTCTTGTCCTTGATGTGCTGGGTCTCCTGTTCTTTCTGGCGCTGTAGCTCCTGCAGCTTTTTCTTTTCGTGGCTCTTGGCCCGGTCGTCCCGCTCCTTCCGGGAAAAGATCTTGATATCAACGACTATGCCGTCCATACCCGGAGGCGCCTTCAGCGAAGCGTCACGGACATCCCCTGCCTTCTCGCCGAAGATCGCCTTGAGGAGACGCTCCTCGGGAGTTAGCTCGGTCTCGCCCTTCGGGGTCACCTTGCCGACGAGGATATCCGCCGCCTTGACATGCGCGCCGACCCGTATGATGCCATCCTCGTCGAGATTCGAGATCATTTCTTCGCTCACGTTCGGGATCTCGCGCGTAATCTCCTCCATCCCGGCCTTCGTATCCCTGATCTGGGTCTCGAATTCCTCGATATGGATGGATGTATAGGCATCGTTCCTTACAAGCCTCTCACTGATTATGATAGCATCCTCGAAGTTGTACCCGCGCCACGGCATGAAGGCGACGAGCACGTTCTTGCCGAGCGCCAGCTCGCCCCTCTGTGTGGCCGAGCCGTCTGCAATGACCTCGCCCTTCTTCACCTTCTGCCCCACCGACACGATAGGCTTCTGGTTGATGCAGGTGTCCTGGTTCGAACGCTGGAACTTGACGAGCCGATATTCGTCTACTCCCCCGAATCCGGAGAAATCGTCCAGATCGTCCTCGTCTTTCTTCGAACTGTAGCTGATGAGGACCCGGTCGGCCGTTACGCCCTCGACGCGGCCGCTTCGCCGCGCGATGGCGCATGCACCGGAATCGTAAGCGACCTTACCCTCGAGGCCCGTGCCGACTATGGGTGATTCCGAGGCGAGGAGCGGCACTGCCTGGCGCTGCATGTTGCATCCCATCAGTGCTCTGTTCGCGTCGTCGTGCTCGAGGAAGGGTATCAGAGCCGCAGCCGCACTGACGAGCTGGTAAGGCGACACATCCATGTAATCGATCTCTTTCGGACCGACCACCACGAAGTCCCCCTGATGCCTCGCCATGACGGTAGGGTTGGTGAACCGACCCTTGCTGTCCAGCGGCGCGTTGGCGTGGGCAATGAT
>DAOUUU010000100.1 GCA_030667985.1 Candidatus Krumholzibacteriota bacterium | reverse complement strand
GGTCTCCCTGTTCAACAGGGAGGAAAACGCCTATATCTGGCAAGATAAAACCATCAAGTCGCAGGCAAATTACTATCTCGAGACGACGTCCGAACAGACTTACGAGAAAGCCTTAGAAGACGTATACCGGGATCTCGTGGAAGCGATTCTCAGCGAAACGGTCGAGGAGTGGTAGTGGTAAAGGCGAATCTTACATACTACAGGAAGATCTTCAATGATCTCGACAAGAGGGAATTATCGAACCTGTATCTCCTGCACGGACCCGAATATTACATCATGGAGGAAATGGCTGGGAAGATATCCTCGTCTACAGTTCCCGACGACCTCAAAAGTTTCAATATGACTCTCGCGTACGGTGCGGAAGTGGACATGGACGAATTTGTCAGGACTGCGAGATCCTTCCCGTTTCTCTCGGAAAAACGGGTGCTTCTACTGAAAGAAATGGAAAGGCTCAGGGGGAGCTGGAAGAACCTAGTTTCCTACTGTGAAGATCCAACTCCTTCATCCGTTGTGATCATGCTCTTCAACACGCTGGACGAATCGGGAAGGCGCGGGAAGCAACCCAGGGATTACAAGAGACTCGAAGCGGCGGTCAAGGCGCGTGGGCAGGTGCTCACGTTCGGCAAACTCGCCGAGAGAGAGCTTGTACAGTGGGTTATCCAGAAAGCCAGGAGAATGAGCATAGAGATGACGCCCGATACGGCTGAGGTTTTGTTGCGCAGCGTTGGAGAGAACCTGTTCGAGATCAAGAACGAGCTGGAAAAACTCTCGCTCTACTTCGATGGCGGATGTCTCGAACGGGACGATCTGGCACGTGTCATCGGCAGCTACAGGATGGACTCCGTGTTCGATCTGATCAACGGAATACAGCCCGGCATGAACAGAGGTATCCTGACTGCTCTCGCCCGGATTATTAATACTGGCGCGGAGCGGCCGTCTGTAGTAATCTATCATACGATTCGTCATTTCCTCGCTCTTCTCAGGATCAAGGCGGGGGCGGGCGGAGGTGGCTATATATACAAAAGATTGAAAGAGAAAGTCGATCGTTTCGAGCTGAAGGAGATCCTTCTCTGGCTCGAGAACCTCAGGATCGCCGATATAACGCTCAAGAGCGTCTCTTTCCCGGAGGAGACCGTTGTCATGGGGGCGTTCATTCACTCCATGGCGGGAGAGCTCCTAGACAGTCAGTCGGGTTCGATCTCGGCAGCGTAACCTGAATCGGTCAAGAGGAGGCGGAACAACAGTACGGGGGAAACGATTATGGTTAAAAAGGTCTCGATGGTATCGGATGATGATTTTTCGAATATGGTCCTGAATTCCGGATCGCCTGCGGTCGTTGATTTCTGGGCCACCTGGTGTGAGCCCTGCCGCAAGTTCGACCAGGTGCTCGAAGACGTTGCGGACGACTATGACGGCAAGATCTCTTTCTTCAAGGTCGATGTCAATCAGAGCAACGCAACCGCTTCCAAGTACTCCGTCCGGAGTATTCCCATGCTCCTTTTCTTCGATGGAGGAGAGATCGTCGATCAGGCTGTCGGCGCCCTTTCCAGGGATATGCTCGAGGAGAAACTACAGAAGCTCCTTTAAGAATATGAGTGTGTACTCTCCATCGCTAGAGTGTGTATTTGAATTCCAGCATCAATCGAATATGAATACCAGGCAGTTAGGAGGCTCGAGCAGTATGAAGATAAATAATGAAGAGAGGGTGATAGCGAAAGGATTGAATCCACCCGGACCGCTACTGATAGTAAAGAGGAAAGTGAGGTCCATGCAGGGGGGGAATCTGAGAATCATAGTCTCGAACCAGGAAGCTGCCGACGAGCTCATAAAATATTTCCGTGACCGATCGTCCGAGGCGGAAATAGACAGGGCGGGAGACGATTATCATGTCGTCGTGAATCTGGCGAATTTCAAGGATAAGGATTGATGGAAGACTTCTTTCCATTTAGCGAAGTAGAGGAGAAATGGCATTCCCGGTGGGAAAAGATCTTCTACTGCGACACCGCGATGACGGACAGGAAATATTACTGCCTCATGATGTTTCCCTATCCATCTGGCGAGTTGCATGTCGGTCACGGCAGAAACTATATAATCGGAGACGCACTCGCCAGGTTCAAGAAGATGGATGGAGCAAACGTCCTGGCGCCGATGGGGTGGGACTCATTCGGTCTTCCGGCCGAGAATGCAGCGATAAAGCGTGGAACTCATCCAGCCGAATGGACCGAACAGAACATCGGCCGTATGAAAGAGCAATTCAAACAGTGGGGGGTATTCTACGATTGGTCGCGAGAAGTCGCCTCCTGCAAGCCGGACTATTACAAATGGACGCAGTGGCTCTTCCTCAGGTTGTTCGGGGCCGGCCTCGCATACCAGGAGGAGGCCTCTGTAAACTGGTGCCCGTCGTGCAAGACGGTGCTTGCCAACGAGCAGGTGATCGGAGGAGAGTGTGAGAGATGCGGAACCGGCGTTCAGCTCAAGAAGCTGAAGCAGTGGTTCTTCAGGATCCGCAAGTATGCCGACAGGCTGATAGACGATCTCGAGAAACTCGGTGGCTGGCCCGAACGGGTCCGCGTCATGCAGAAGAACTGGGTCGGCAGGAGCGAAGGGATCGAGGTCAGTTTTCCCATCGACGGAGCCGAAGGGCGCCTGAACTGCTTCACGACCCGTATAGACACGATATACGGCGCGACCTTCATCGTCATCGCGGTGGACCATCCTCTCTCACTCGAGCTGCTCGAGAGGGGGGGGAAGCGGGAGGAAGGCGAAGCCTTCATTGAACACTCTAAGCGGATTCAGGTCGAGGAGCGCGAGAAGGCGATATTCACAAAGGAGGGATTCTTTACCGGATGCTATGCCCGGAATCCAGCGACGGAAGAGAAGATACCCATATTCCTGGCGAGCTACGTTCTGATGGAATACGGAACAGGCGTTGTCATGGGAGTGCCGGCCCACGATCAGAGGGATTTCGAGTTCGTCGGCGAGGCTCCTGTAGAAATACAGGTAATTCAGGTGATAAAGCCCAAGGGCGCCGGAGATGCAGAGCTCGAGGAGGCTTATATCGACGACGGCGTCATGGTCAACTCAGGTTCCTTCGACGGCCTTTCCAACCGCGAGGGTAAAGAGAGGATATTCAAACACCTTTCCGACCGGGGCCTGGCCCGGAGCGCCATCCACTACCGGCTCAAGGATTGGCTCATATCGCGGCAGAGATACTGGGGAGCTCCCATACCAATGATTCATTGCCCGAAGTGCGGTGTTGTCCCCGTCCCGGAGGGCGACCTGCCGGTGCTGCTGCCCCCGGACATCGATTTCCTCCCGAGGGGGGATGGAAAGAGCCCGCTCGCGACCTCGGACAAATTCGTGAAGACATCCTGTCCATCCTGCGGCGGCGAGGCAAAGCGCGATACCGATACGATGGATACATTCGTCGATTCGAGCTGGTACTTCCTAAGATACCTTTCGCCGAGAGACGAACAGAGGCCCTTCGACGAAGAGTCGGTCAATGCCTGGCTGCCCGTCGACCAGTACATAGGCGGTGTTGAACACGCGATTCTCCACCTGCTCTACTCGCGATTCATCGTGAAATTCCTCGAGGACGAGGGAATGATCGGCTTCGACGAACCTTTCAAGAACCTATTCACGCAGGGCATGATCTGCCGCAACGGGGCCAAGATGTCCAAAACGAAGGGGAATGTGGTCAGTCCTGAGGCGCTGATCGAAAAATACGGGGCCGATACGGTCCGTATATACACCCTTTTCATCGGACCACCGGAGAAGGATGCCGAATGGAACGATCGTGCCGTAGAGGGCGCATATCGCTTCATAAACAGGGTCTGGAGGCTCTACTCGAACAACAAGAGCATTCTGAAATGCAAAGAAATAGATAAAATTAAGGTAAATACTAATAATTTAGATAAAGGACAAATCAAGCTCTACACAAAGCTCCAGCAGACGGTCAGCAAGGTCACGAACGATATACTGGGCGGTTCTTTCCATTTCAATACAGCCATCAGCGCTTTGATGGAGCTCGTGAACGAGATGTACGCATATACAGAAAAGGACGAAGGATTCTCGAAGGGTGACGAGGCGGCCGCAGAACTCTTCAGGGAGTCTTACAAGGATCTGTTGCTTTTACTGGCCCCGATGGCGCCGCATCTATGTGACGAGATATGGGAGCGTTGGGGTGAGTCCGAGACGATCTTCTCGAGACGGCTGCCGATTGCGGATGAAAGATTCATTTCTTCAGACACCTATACGCTCGTCGTCCAGGTGAACGGCAAGGTCAGATCCAATATCGAGATCGCAATGGGAACGGACCGGGATACTCTCGAGAAAAGAGCGATCGGAGAAGATCGAGTAAGGAAATTCATAGACGGCAAAGAGGTTGTCAAGGTCATCGTTGTACCCGATAAGCTGGTCAATATAGTCGTACGATAACCCCCCATAAGCTGCTCAGGTAGTCCTTCTTTCTTTTATAAAGATATGGTTGTTGAACCCGGCTGTTGAGTTATATGTGACTTGGCAGCCGGGTCTTTATTTGGCCGATCAATGGGCAGGTAGTAGGGAAAAAGGAATATGAAAGACTCATTAGTTAACATAATATATATTATGCGCCATTTTATTCTTGGATCTTAAGGACCCTCTTCCCCTGTCATTGAATCGTTCGTTGGTAGATTACGGGTTCGTTTGTGGTGAGAGCTGGTTCATTTGTGGTGGTGTAGTCCCGGGACCCTGTCAGCGTACTCCCCGATCAGCGGCATATGCCAGTACTCGCCGAAGAGAGCCTTGACGAATCCAACGACTGACAGCGTCAATCCCCCGAGACCCGTTACAAGCTGCAACATCAGCACGACAACGAAACCGATGAATCTGACACGGCCTATCGTCAGCTCAAGGACGATGATCGTTATAATGGCGACACATTCGGCAAGCAGAAGCAGGAATCCCTGCCGAGCGTGGTACCGCACGTAATCGTCATTCTTGGATTTCCAGAGAGAGAAAAAGCAGAGAAAAGCGACGTAGCTCAAAGCTGCTGTCCAGCGAGAGCGATCCACCGGCTGCTCCACAACGATTTCCACCGTATCGTTATTCTTGTTTTTATCCATCTCGTAGTCGTATCGTACAGGGATCTAACCCCTGAGCAGGGATATCTCCACTTCCAGGTCGCGCTTCTCGATTCCCTCTGTGAGCTCGAGCAGCTCCTCCATGACCTC
Source organism: Candidatus Krumholzibacteriota bacterium (assembly GCA_030667985.1). GTDB lineage: Bacteria > Krumholzibacteriota > Krumholzibacteriia > Krumholzibacteriales > Krumholzibacteriaceae > DAOUUU01. The sequence continues at coordinate 4,165 of DAOUUU010000100.1, read as the reverse complement.
GAGAGCCTTATCCTTCTGATTGCTCTTCTTGAAATTCTCGGCGGCTCTCATCAGGTAGCTCTTCTCTTCGAATCCCGTAGTCCTTGCACTCCCTGCGAGCTCGATGAATATGGGTGCGGCCTCCTCGTACCTCCGCTCATTCTCGAAAGCCACAGCCTTACCGGCCATGGCAGCGTCATAGAAGAAATTGTATTTCTTCGCCGATGCCAGGTAATCGTCGAAAGCCTCAATAGCCTCTAGACTGCGCCTGTTCTCGAGCGCGCATTTTCCAATGAAATACTTGGAATATACTGCGTCGCGGGAGCTTCCCCCCTGCCCACTGACAAGCTTGAATGTCTCTTCAGCGGCCATAAGCTGACCGGCTCTGAAATAGGATAACGCTTCGCCGAAGCTGTTATTGAGCCTGTCGGCTGCCTCTCTCCTTGACTGCATGGTCCAGAACACTCCCACAATTGCAACGACGACGATGAGGCAAACGACGAATATGGTCGTCTGGTGCTCTACCGAGTATTCCCACGCCTTGAGAGTCGTCGTAACGAAGGAATCCTTTTTGAGCTGCTTTTTTGTGATCTTATCTGCTGACAATTCTACAACCTCCTTGCTGTAAAATGAAAGGTAACACCGCATCCAGCCTGTTTCAAGTAAATAATAAGGGATTAGCTGGTGGTGGAAACACTCTCTTCCTGCCGCTGGCCCAATTGCACCTGGATAAAGCAATTGACAGGGGTATACTCATTTGAGAAGATATATAAACACCACCATCGTAGAGGGAGTGCACCGTGATCAGGATTCTTCGCGTTTGTCTCATAGCGGTTGCGATTCTGATCACCGTACTCGAGTTCTTCGTAATCCGTGATTTTTACAGGGCGCCATATTCCGGCATTTCCCACCAGAGCTTGGTTATCAGAGAGATCGAACAGGAAAGCCCGAATCCGGATCTTGGGGTCGATGCGGGCGACAGGATCCTTGCCGTCGACGGCGAGTTCGTACGCAACGTCAATCACTATAAATACCTGACTTTCTCGAACACCGACCTCCTGCCCCAGGTCTATACGGTGCAGCGCGGCGATTCTCTGTTCGAGCTAGAAGTCCGTCATGCTTCTCAGCCCAAGGAAAAGATAAGCAGGAGATTTTCTTTGATGGTCGTCGGATTCACCTTCATACTAATGGGATTCATCGTCATCATGCGCCGGCCCGACATACTCGGTGTACTCTTCGCAATCAATTTCTATATCTTTTCCTTCCTGCTCACCGAGCGTCCTGCCACCAGCGTGATGCTCTTTCATATCACAGGTGAACTCTTCTACGATTTTCTATTCATATTTCTTCCCGCTTTCTTTCTCCACTTCGCCCTTCTCTATCCAGGGAGAACAATCGATTTCGGTACGAGGAGAGCTAGGCTTATCAGACTGATCTACATACCGTCTTCCGTTCTCTTCATCCTGACTTTCATACTCGCGCTCATGAGCTATTCGGGCGCGGATGTTTCCCTTGCCATCATAATCGTATCGACTCTCATCTCTATCTACTGGGCTTTATATATCGCACTTATCCTCGTAGCGTTCGTCAGGACCTATATAGCCTCGGACAAGGCTCAGCGTGTTAAATTCAGGATCGTCGTGATAGGACTCGCGCTCGGAATCGTGCCCTTCGCGATGGTCATGGTCCTGAAGCAGATACTTCCCGCTGGGAGCCTGCCCAAAGCTCACCTCTCCGCCCTTTTTCTCGTCGCCGTACCAATCTCCTTCGCCTTTTCGATCCTCAAGCATGGAGCTATGGACCTCGATCTAGTGTTTAGAAAGGGCGTCACTTTAGCCATACTTGCCGGTCTGCTCGTCGGACTCTACTTCGTTATCGTCAATGTGCTCGGAGACCGATTCAGCTATCTGCTAGGCGTACCTCGCTCATTCGTCACACTTATTACAATAATACTGCTGGCCCTGGTTTTCGCACCAGCCAGGGCGGTGATACAGCTCTCGGTGGACAGGATGTTCTACAGCAGCAGAAAGGTATTCAGGGATCGTGTGATCGAGTTCAGCAGATCTATACAGTATCTGATCTCAGTAGACGAGATCAGCGATTTTCTTACTACCGAGATCAGGGATATCTGCGATGCCTCTTCCGTCTACCTCTTTATGAAGGAGCCGGGCGGGAATTATGCGCTGCGCGGAAGCTACCCAAAGGACAAGAGACTTGCCCTGACCTCCTTCTCGCCCGATACGGCCCTAATCAGGCTCATGAAGAGAAAGCGCCTGCCGCAGATGATAGAGTTCTTCGATAAGCTCTGGATGACCAACAACCTCGATCGGATATCCAGAGAATTGATCTCCATGGGCTCGGTATCTGTGGCGGCCCCTCTGATAGAGCAAACGGATCTGTTCGGTTTCGTGCTCGTGGGACCTAAGAATTCAGGCAAGCCCTACAAGATCGATGACGCGGAAGTTCTAGAGCTCCTCGGGGAGCGGAGTGCAGTCGCCCTTCGGAATGTGGAACTCTATCGAGATTCCCTGGCAAAGCAAAAACTAGAGGAGGAACTATCGCTAGCCGCCGAGATACAGCTCCGTCTTTTGCCAGAGAAACCTCCGGCACTCGCCGGTTCAGAGATCCTCGGAGGGCTCAAAACGAGCATGGAGGTCGGTGGAGATTTCTACGATTTCGTCGAGCTACCGTCCGGAAAGATCGGAATGGCGGTAGCCGACGTGTCGGGAAAGGGCATACCGGCGGCGATGCTGATGACGACCCTGCAGGCCTACTTCAGAGCCGAAGCCGCTATCGAGCATACTCCGGCCGAGATCCTCTCTTCGCTAAATGAATCTTTATACGAGAGAAGCGATCAGACAAAGTTCGCCACTTTTTTCTACGCCTCGTACGATGACCGTACAAAGCTGCTTCACTACGCTAACGGCGGCTCCTTCCCCCCCATCGTACTAAGCAGAGATGGGAAGATCAACAAGCTGCAGAGAGGAGGAATGCTCGTTGGGATTTCCAGGGAGTCGGAATACATGGAAGGAATCATCAAGCTAAAACCTGGAGATCTCGTGACGATCTACACGGACGGAATAATCGACCAGGAAAACGAAAGGCAGGAGCCCTACGATGAATCAAATTTAATAGAATTTTTAAGAGATAACTCACAACTCTCCCTTAATGATATCATTGCAAAGTTATTTGCCACTCTTCTTGCATTTGGCCAAAATAATATGAAAGATGATATGACAATCGTGCTACTTCGCAATAAATAGCATTAATCTTGAACCTACCCTATATACCCCATTATTATTCTTTTTACATTGCATATAGAGAACTCGAAGCAAGTTAGGGAACCATGGTCAACGTGACTCCATCTTTAGGCATGCTGTATGCTCAAACCCTCTATGTCGGCCTTAAAACCGACAGGGATATGTCACCGGAAGCAGTAACAAATCTAACTCGGAGGTGTTTGATGTATTTTCTGTGGATTATCGACCTCCTGTGGTGGCTGCGGTAAACAGGTAGACATACAAAACTCCTAGAATAGAATGTTCCCGTAGATCAAGGAAGCGTCCGCGGGAACATTCATATACAGGCATACAAGCAGTTTGTCAACACTCGCCAGATATTTAATCTCATATATCAATTGATTGTTATAAACGATTGTTAGTATTGCTATTAAAAATTGATAATTAATTGCATATTTTTCTTGACAGGCTATGTGGCTTCTCTATAATTGACGGGAACGAGGTTCAAGTCTGACTGCCCAGTCGTGATTTCGTGCTCGAAAGCCAACCTTTAAGCGAAGCGATCTGGCTGCTCAGGCCTCTTAAGAGTACAAAGGAACACGTCTGGTCATGTTGTCAGGTTGGGTCTCGTTTGAATAATGAATCGCCCTTCATGCAAATGAAGGGCGATTCTTCTATTATTATGCGCCCCCGAGACGATTCGAACGTCCGACACCCGGTTTAGGAAACCGGTGCTCTATCCTAACTGAGCTACGAGGGCCCCTTGACTATTCATATGTAATCACAGAAAAGATGTCATAATTGTCAAGCAGTTTTCTACCGTTAAGATCCGCAAGTTCTATCAAAAAGGCGCAACTTACGATCTCACCGCCCAGCTTCTCGACGAGGTCGGCAGCGGCCCTGGCGGTCCCGCCGGTGGCCAGCAGATCATCGACCAGGAGCACCCG
>DAOUUU010000106.1 GCA_030667985.1 Candidatus Krumholzibacteriota bacterium | reverse complement strand
GCCTTATTACAGGGATCTTTTCAGGGAGAAGGGGATCAGAGTCGATGAGCTCGTGAGCCCCGGGGATCTCGGAGCAATCCCGTTTCTGACCAAGAAGATTATCGGTGAAAACAAGGAGAGACTCTTCACGGGAGATCCTTTCAGGAAAGGATACGCGTCGAGCACTGGCGGATCCACCGGGGATACTCTCTATTTCCATTGTGATAACGCCGCAGTTTCCATACGCCGGGCGAATACAGCGAGGCAGCTCCGAAATCTCGGTATCGAGATCGGTGACAGGCAGTTGAAACTGTGGGGATTTAGCTTCGACAAGAGCTTCGGGAAACGTTTTGCCAATGGAACAAAGAATTATTTCAACAACGTTCGCTTCATCTCGTCGTTTGACATGTCGGATCACGCGATGAGGAAATACGCCTCCATGGAGCGTTCGTTCAAGCCCCAGTTGATCGTCGCCTATCCATCGGCCCTGATGTATTTCGCCGAATTTTGCGGGAAAGAGTCGATAGATCTTTATAAGCCGAAGGCGATCGTATCGAGCGGAGAGAAACTCTATCCCCATCAGAGAGAGGTGATAGAGGAGATCTTCTCTGCCCCCGTCTACGACCGTTACGGAAGTCGGGAGTTCGCCGATGTGGCGTGCGAATGCCCAAAGCGCGAAGGCCTGCATATCATGAATGATCTCTATTACGTAGAGGTGATTCACGAGAGCGGAAGGCCCGCCGAAGAGGGTGAAATGGGAGAGCTCGTCGTTACGGATCTGTCCAACTACTATATGCCCTTTATCAGATACAGGACCGGCGATCTCGCCGTGCCCACCAGTCGCGTATGCAGCTGCGGCAGGAGTATGCCGATGCTCGAGCGTATCGAGGGGCGCGCCTTCGACATCATCAGGACCCGGGACGGCAAATCGGTGGGAGGGTTCTTCTGGACGCATATTTCCAGGGCGGTGCCCGGTATCAGGAGCTTTCAGATCGAACAGAATGAGATCGGCAAGGTTGTCTTCAGGATCGTGCCGGGCCCTGACTGGAAGGAAGAAAATACGAAGGCCCTGGAAGAGATGATACGCGAGAATTGCGGCGAAAGCCTCGCCGTTGATTTTCAGATCGTCGACCGGATCCCCTTGACCCCATCCGGCAAATCCAAGTTCATTATCTCGAATCTCTGAGAAACAATTCTAGTTTGAACCGGAAATCCCTAACGTGTATGGAGTTGATGAGGATGCACGGGCTCGTTATTCGATCTCGACGGTCATCAGGTCCGGCCCGTCGTAGAAATCGTCGTCCCTCAACAGGTCCCTCATAACAAGATTGCTGTAATGAGGCGCGTTGTCCATCTTGATCGATATCGTATAGACACCCCTCGCTATATGCCCCGGTATTGACACATCGATATACTGCCTCGACACCGAGCCGGGCGTCCATGTATCGGGAGGGTAAATGCCCTCGAAGGGAAGGAAATCGTTCCTGAAGCGGTATGTCTCGCCCTTGATTTTCTCGATGGTCTTTCTGTATATCTTGCCGTACCGGTCGCTGTAGAGGGGCCCCTTCTCGAAACCGGTATCGAACCGGACATATATTATGTAACTCCCGGGCTCATCTATTCCACTGGTAACCCAGTCGACATAGATCCTCAGTGTATCCCCCCGCGCAATCCTGTAGCTCTCCTGCCCCCAGCTCCTGATGAATATCCCCTCAGTGCCGGATTCGGTCAATTGACCGTAATCCCCGCTGAATTTTTCCAGAACGAAGTGTGGCTGTTCCCCGGTGGTTCCGGTCGTGTTCTCTGCATCCGTATCTCTAGAGCCGGTGTACTCGAACAGGTAGAGGGATTCACTCGAAAAGAGCAGATTGAAACTCTCCCCGCACTGCGATAGCTCGAGGGCGTTGGCTTCAGCTGATTTTCTGTCGGGCCGCCAGTACTGACTGCGCACATAAGTAGGTATGCGGCCGTTTATCACGACATAATCTGCCTCGTACTCTTCGAGCGTGCGGATCTTCTCGCCACAGGTAGCGCCCGGGAGGTATATGTCCCTGCATGCGATTATCCGATCGACCGCGGTCGAGTCGTTCGGCGTGGAATGTTGATCGTATGTGCAGACCACGTACTGGTCTGTAAATGCGAGTATGCCGTAGCTCGTGATGGGATCCGAAGCGATCACGCTGCCCGCCGGAATATTTCTGTTGATTGCCGAGTACAGGCCGCTCAGTTCGAGGCAGCTTCTAGATTCTCTGATATCCCGGGGCTTGCCCCCGTACGCGAAACCGCTGAAGTTCGAGATGATTCCTGGAACGAGAAGCACGAGAACGATCAGCCAGCCGAGTGCAGTTAGCGGGCGTGACGGATAATCGATTCTTCCCCTCGACCTGAGCCAGAGTCTGTTTGTCAGATATGCGACGACGAGCATGCTCGGCGCCGCCACTGAGAACCTCACGATGAGGTAGGTAATCTTGTCCATTATGATGGGAACCCACAGCGGATTGAATGCCAGGATATATACAGCGGCGACCAGGCCCAGGATCGATCGGAGGTTTCTGTTATTACGGCTGCTTCTCCAGAGTATCACAACAGCGAATAAAGCCACTATCATCAGGTGTCCGGTCTGTTGAAAAAATAGTATCGGATTCACAACGGCCAGGTTCTCCGTGAAGAACAGCATTCCCTGAACGTGGGTGTGGATTTCATTGGCCGGATTGTAATCCCTGAAGTAGCGGATAAGCAAGTATGGCAGATTCACCAAGGCGATGGAGCCGAATAGCAGGGGAAAGGTTCTGGTAAGAAGCCGGCCCCTCGATTCTCTTCCGGCCTGGAACCACTCCATGATCGAAAGGACAAAGGCGATAAAGAGCAGTATCATTATATAGCTGACATGCGTTCCGACTGCGGCGAATGATGAGATGATGGTCATGAGCAAAATTTCTTTACGATCAGTTCTGAGATATAGAATCAAGAGTGAAAAGAAGGCAAAGAGATAGCTCTTGGCAAAAAAGAAGCTGTACGCGTTCAGGATCAGTTGATGACCGGCCAGTCCGCCCTGGTAGAAGAGAAGGTAGAGTATCACCGCGAAGATCCCTATGCCCTGACTCTTGAAAAACTGGACACCGAGGCAGAAGATCCCCAGCAGGACGAAGATCGATCCGATCCATGAGAGAAAGGGCCAGATGGGGAGAACATCTGTCCTCGATGTGGCCGTGTTAATAGCGCCCCACATCCCGTGAAGAAGCCCCCTTCGAATATCCCGCGTCAACATACCCCCGTCCTTATAGATAAATTGACTGGGGAACACTTCATGGGAACGGGTAATGGCCCTTATATAGGCTATGTTGTCCGGCGAATCGCCCGTATAGAGGAGAGGGTCCCCGACCACCAGGGTAATGATGGATATGAAGATCAATATTATGACCATGAGGATCATGACGGGGCGGGAGAGAGGCTGATTGTTCGGAAATTCGAATCCGCTGAAAGAACCGTAATAAAGATACAATGAGAGAGCTATGGTCAAAAGCGGGCCGACTATCGAGAGATAAAAGATGTCCAGATCGAGAACCGAGAAGATTATCAGCAACACGAAGAAAAGGGCAGTGCCGAGGATAAAGGAGATCAGCAGCTTTAAATAGAACCTCGCGACGGGAAACAGGATCTTTGCCAAAATGAACCCCGGGAATATCACCAGGGACAAGAAGAAGAAGAGAAAGAGGAACTTCTGGCTGGGAATCGATTCGGCGAGGAAGAGGAGGAGAAAATGCGCCACTACAATTATGGCTACGACCGCCAATGCCCGGCGAGAAGCCCTCGGATTCCAGGAAGCGCTCTCTTCTCTTTCCATGATGCGCATGGTTGTGTCGCTCGCCCTGCCTTATTAATAATCTTTCGGCCCGAACATGTGTTTCCTGATTTTATTGCAGTATAGCATCCATTTTGCCGCGTAGCATCCGTTGTGATATCTCAAATGATATTTGAAGTCGCTTTTCGACGGGTAACCCAGATCCCTTTCTTTCAAGCTGAGCCTCGGAAGGCTTCCGATCCTGGGAATCATCTCTTTGAAATATCTATTGTCATGCGCCTCTCTCCAGGCGCTAGGTAGAGTGAAGTATCTGTAGCCGGCCCGCTTCGCCATCTGCAGGATATCCTCCGTCACTCCACCGCCCGGCCAGCATATCCCCTCTATCGAATGGCCGAGCCCCTCTTCTATCCTCCGCTTCGACTCGGTGAGCTCGTTCTCGATTCTTTTGTTGTACTCCTCTCCGCTTTCATGGCGGCCCTTGGTGCCTTGCGTCCGGCGGTATTCCCGGACGATCTCGACGAACTCGTCCCTCCAGCCGTCCTTCTTGTAAAAGCCGGTTTCTTTGGTTTTTGCCAGGTCGATCAACCTGTTCTCGAGCTCAGCTTCATCGGGGAAGTATCTCGAGGTTTCGAGAGATTTTCCGTGTTCGTAGATGGGCGTCCCGTAGGGAATCCTCTTTTCGAGCTCGGCCGCCTCCGTGAGGTAGAACGGTTTGCGGTCGGGAAACCTGTTCCACAGCATCCATACGGGCCCCATGGCGCGGGTCGCCGCTCCCGGGCGCCAGAAATCGACTATCTCCGGCCCCTTTGGGTACCAGGTGTGAGTGAGGGAATGGGACTGGATCTCAACGCGCCTCGTCGCTTCCATCTCTCTCATTTCACGGTAGGAAAGAAAGCCCGCGCAGCAGGCCGCCGCGTCGTGTTCCCTATCGAATGATATCCTCCGCTCCCTCACGGCATCTCTCGGATCGACGAATTCGGCGGTTACATAGCTCGTCGCCTTTAGGCCGTACATCTCGAGAAGGGGGAATATGTGAATCCAGTTGTCGAGATAGCCGTCGTCGAAATTCAGGTGTACGAGGTTATCGCGCTTCTGTCCCGTGTGCCCGGCGGCTTCCCGCATGAATATGCTTTCGTAGCCCTCGTCCCGGATGACATCGAACTTGTCCCTGATGATATCGAGCGGCTCGGATACGTGTGATGAGCGCCAGGGCAGATTGTTCAATCCCGCTGAATGGAACATTATCGAGATCATCACAGGGTCCTTTTCAAGAGCTCAAGAACGATTCGATGTAGTCGTCGACCATTCTGGAGACGGAATACTGCTCGCGGATGAGGTTTCTGGACTCCTCGAAAATCGCTTCCTTCCGTGCCTGGCCGGCGCCGAGAAGAGAATGGATCGCCTCCGCCATCTTTTCGCTATTCGCAATGGGAACGAGCTCGTGGTGATCCAACTCCGAGAGCATGTCGCGGTTCCCGGGATTGTCGGTTGCCACGACCGGAACACCGAATGAGAGCGCTTCGAGCAGGCTGTTACAGCTCGATTCGCGGAGCGATGAATTAACGAAAACGGAGGCCTCTTCGTACGGGATCTCCTCGTAGGGCACTTCGCCCAGGAGCGTGAAATTATGCCTTAGGCCGTTGTCGTCGATGTAGCGTTCGACCTCCGGCCTCAGATTGCCGTCGCCAGCCATGACGATTCGCACGTCACCATCGATCCTTATCACATCGCGGCACGCCCTGGCAAAGGTCATTGGATCCTTGACCTCCTTGATAGAGCCGACATATAGCACCACCTTGCCCTTTGGCGACAGTTCGACTGCCGGAAGTTCGATGCCGTTGTGAATGACCTGGATCCTGCTGCTGTCCGCTATGCCGAGTTCTTCGAGCATGCCGGCCGTCGCCGCGCTGTTCGTTGTCAGAAGGTCGCATCTTCTAGCCGTGTCTTTGTGCCTTTTCCCCAGCACGATGTCCGTCGAGAATCTGGTCCCCCTGACATTCATGGTCACCTTGCCCTCTATATTCGCCGCGACGGCGATTTCCGCGTTTTCGACGTTGAAGGCTATCAGGTGAGTGATACGCAGCCATCTGCAATAAAAGCCAAGTAAGCGTTTGCTCAACCAATGCGTATGGCGCGAATGAAAGAGATGCTTTGGGGCAATCGAATCGAGCGCGAGGAAATCGCTTCTCACGCTGCTCGCCCTGGAACCGGAAACGAAGAGAGTGACCTTCATCCCGCGCTTGTTCAGCTCGCGCGACAGTAAGGCGGCCTGCTTTTCCATTCCGCCTATCCTGCCGATCTGTCCTATTACCAGTCCCGGACGCGGCATGTTCATCTCTCCCGTGAAGTTCGATTCTCGCGGATCATCGAGTTTATCAGATGAATCTCTTTATGAAACGGAGATCGACTCCCAATTTTCTCTCGATAGCTTCCAGTATCACCTTGTCATTGGCATCGAAACCCCTGCTGACCAAGGCGAACAGGAAATAGATAGTTACGAATACGATCCCCAGAACCAGCATGGTGACCCACCAGGAAAGCGGGGAGTATATTTTCAGGATATAGACAATAACTGCTCCTAAAATACCCGAGAAAAGAAAATTCATGTAATTCTTCTTGTAGGGATGGATGCCGAACGTCCCATGCACGAATAATAGCGAGGATATGTTTCTCGTCATGAAGGAGATTCCCGTTCCAACGGCGGCGCCCACGATGCCATACCGGGGTATCAGGATGATATTCAACACGATGTTGGTGAGGCCGGCGATGACCTCGCAGGCCAGATTCATTTTGGTGCGTCCCCCGGCCACCAGGATATTCGCCGATGTGCCGGCGAAATCATTGAAGGATATCCCGAACGAGAGGATTATCAGGGCCAGGTAGCCGCCCGTGTATTCGCTTCCATAGAGGAACGTCAGGATCTCTTTCGGGAATATCAGAATGAAGAGAAATATCGGGAGCACGATCAGGAAGTTCCACTTGGAAGTGGATTTAAAGAGGGGTTCCAGCCCGCTTATATCATTCTTGGAGAAGTATTCCGACACTGTAGGGAGAAATATGTACTTGAACGAGATGCTTACGAAGATCAGGAAGCTGGCGATAACGAGTGCTGGAGTGTAAATGCCCACATCCCTGGAGCTCATAAAATAGCCGAGCAGCACCTTGTCAGTCTTTGACACGAAGAGGTAGGTAAACCCGGTGAGGGCGAGGGGCCATGTGAATGAGAGGATGTTTCTCGCGACGGGCACCCTTTTGCGCCTGCTATAATCGGTGAATATCCTTTTCCTGATGAGCCAGAACCCGATAATCGTGGTCGCCAGTATTCCCGCAATGAACGCTATAACGGCTCCGTATAGCCTGTGGACAAGAGTCAGGGAAAGCAGAAAGACGGATATTGTCACTATTCTGCTTCCGATATTGAACAGGAGCGCTTCGTATTTCACCGCTTTGAAACCCCTGACCGTGCCTTTGGCCACTTGCAGCAGGCCGTGGAGCGGTACCACCAACGAGAAGATCCTGAGCACCGGCTCCAGGTCCGGGTCGTGGAAGACTGTTACGGCCAGGCGTTCTGATAACAGGAAGATGGCCGCAGCGAAGAGGATGCCCAGGAAGAAGCAAAACAGGGAGCCGAAGTCGATAACGCTCCTGACGATATCTCTCTCGTTCTTTTCGAGATGGTAGGGGATGAACCGGGGAAGGGATCCGAACAGACCGAACACGGACAGGGTGCCCGCTATCATTACGACACTCATGGAGAGATTGAACAGGCCGTAGCTTTCCGGTCCGAGGTACCTTCCCAGGATGATCTGGTTCGCAATGCCCAGGATGCTTCCGGCTATCAGTCCGCCGAAAACAATCGTTGCGCCCCTGGCAACGGATGTGAGCGAAGCATTCAGATCGGATGAGGTCATGTTAGCAAGCTCTGGAATCCTCAAGATGAAATCAGCATCTAAATATTATTCATATTCATCGTAACTATCCTCAACTTCATAATCTTATCCATTCCATACCTGTGTTACAAGACCCAAATTCGCATGAAAACAACCGCCCGGTATCGACTTGCCGGATATCGGGCTCGGGTTCGGTCCGCAAGCGGGCATGCCCCAATTCTATTGACACTTCGCGGATATGTGATTAAATGCATAGGGATATTCGGACTCGCCTCGAATAAGGGCAGCCAGCGAGAATAAAGCGATTTACGTCATGGCCCGGCGGCCCTGGTCGCACTACGGGAATCAATCTATGATAAAGAAGATCTGGATAGACCTGGATAACTCTCCGCACGTACCGTTATTCCGCCCGATCATCAAGGAATTGAACGGCAGGAATATCGAAACGATAATTACTGCAAGAGATTACGCGCAAACCAAGAAGCTGCTCCAGTTGTGGGACATTCCGCACCAGCTGATCGGGAAGCATGGGGGAAAGAACAAGGCGAAGAAACTCCTGAACCTTCTCGAGAGGGCGAATCAACTGAGACGTTACTGCAGGGGCAGGTCTATAGATCTGGCCCTCAGCCACGGTTCCAGGACTCAGCTGGTCGCGTCGAAGCTGCTCGGCATTCCCTCCATTCTCATGCTGGATTATGAGTATACAGAGACGAGAATTTTCAATTGCCTCTCGAACTATTTGCTGATCCCCGAGTACATCCCAGATCCCAGGCTTTGCTCGGCGCGGATAAACACCAGCAAGG
>DAOUUU010000098.1 GCA_030667985.1 Candidatus Krumholzibacteriota bacterium | reverse complement strand
GAGGAGCTCGCGCGGGACGAGATGAGGTTTCTGCTAAAGGAGCAGGAGATAGAGCTGGTCGGCGAGGCATCCAACGGCGCCGAAGCAATCGAACTCGTTGGACGCGAAAAACCCGATCTGATGTTCCTCGATATACAGATGCCGGAGATGAACGGCTTTCAGGTGCTGCACGGGCTGCTGGAGACCGGAGATGTGCCGCTGATAATCTTCGCCACCGCATACGATCAGTATGCGATCAAGGCTTTCGAGCACAACGCGCTCGACTATCTGCTCAAGCCGATTGACAAGGAGAGGCTCGGCGTCGCCCTGGAGCGCGCTCGCAAGGCGCTACCTAGGCGGGAGGAATATGCCGAGAGGTTGAGAAAGCTCGCCGAGAGCATCAATGTGAAGACCCCGTTTTTGCCGCGTATCGTGATCCAGAAGGAGAATGATGTCGGTCTCATCGAGGTCGAGAAGGTGGCGATGATGAGCAGGGAGGGCGGATCGATCAAGGCCTACACGAGCGAAGGGTCCTTCAGGACCAACTATCGCGACCTGGACGAACTCGAACCCCAGCTCGATCCCCGGTTCTTCCTCCGCCTCGGCGTCGATCATATCCTCAACATCGAGAGGCTCTCGGAGATCATACCCTGGTCGGGGGGCAAGTACCTCGTCATACTCGACGATAGCGGCAAGACCGAACTCCAACTCACCAGGTCCCAGGCTACGCTACTCAAGAACAAGGTCGAAGGGTCCATGTGACCCTGTTGAAATAGAACACTCGATCCACTCTCCCCTGGGACGGGCACAGGGCCTGGGGGATCCTGTCCGGGTCACGGCAGGGAGATATGAGGAGGTTGTGAGTGGCGAAAGAGTATGATCTCGTTGTGCTCGGCGGAGGGCCTGCCGGCTATCCCGCCGCCATACGGGCCGCGCAGCTGGGGGCCGGAGTCTGTCTTATCGAGAAGGGACCCCTCGGCGGAACCTGCTTGAACTCTGGATGCATCCCGACCAAGACCCTGCACGGCCTGGCTCATTTGATCGAACAGGCCGGCCAGGGAGAGAAACTCGGCGCCGACGGATCGCTCCGGCCCGATGCGGAGAGTCTTTTTAAGCACAAGCGCGAGGTCGTTTCGTCTCTGGTCGGAGGCATCGAGCGCCTTATCAAGAAACGGAAGATCGATCTTGTCAGAGGGACCGGCCGGTTGACCGGGCCGGGAGAGATCGAGGTGGAGGGAACCGGCTCGATTCAGGGCAAAGCATTCCTGATAGCCACCGGATCGTCGGAGGTCGAGCTCGCTGGGTTAGAGTTCGATGGCGAACGGATACTCGGCAGCGCCGATATACTCGATCTCGGGCGTATCCCGGAGAGTCTCATCGTCGTCGGCGGCGGTGTGATCGGTTGCGAGTTCGCCTCGATATTCAACGCTCTCGGGACTCGGGTGACGATCGTCGAGATGCTGCCGAGCATAATCGCGACAGAGGATGCCCAGGTTGCGAGGTTCCTCCAGACATTCTTCAAGAAGAGGGGTATCGATCTGCGGCTCGGCACGAAGGTCAAAGAGGCGAAGGCGTCGAATGGAGGGGTTTTGTGCGTTCTCGAATCGGGAAACGAGATAGAGGCGGAACTGCTCCTCGTATCTGTCGGTCGCAGGCCGAATATCGACGGGATCGGCCTCGAGAAACTGGGCGTAAAGACGGGCGCGGACGGTATAGAGGTCAATGAGAGGATGGAGACGAACATCGAAGGCGTTTACGCGGCGGGCGATGTCACGGGCGGCCTGCTTCTCGCTCATGTCGCCACGCGCGAGGGGATCGTCGCCGCCGAGAACGCGCTCGGCGGGTCGAGTCTTGTCGATTACCGCGCTATGCCGTCCACGATCTATACGCTGCCCGAGGTGTCGAGTGTTGGATTGAAAGAGGAGCAGGCGAAGGAGCGGGGCATCGAGATCGTTACCGGCCGTTTTCCCTTCGCGGCGAACGGAAAGGCGAAGGGGCTGGGCGAGGAGGAGGGATTTGTCAAATGGGTCGCCTCGAAGGAGGAGGGACGCCTGCTGGGCCTTCATATCATCGGGCCGCAGGCCACAGAGCTCCTCGCCGCAGGCATCCTAGCCGTCGAGAAGGGCATGACCGCCGAAGAGTTCAGCATAGCGGTCTTTCCCCACCCTACACTATCGGAAAGCTTAACCGAAGCAGCGGAGGCTATTCATGGAAAAGCGATCCATCTACAGTGATCCTGGAGCGCCGCGGGGCGTCCTGTTTCTTCTATACTCGGATAAAGTACATTCAGGAGTGCTCTCTCTACTGTTTCTGTCGATAGTGTTTCTTGCCGTATGGCTTCTGCCGGCAGCCCCGGTGTCCGCAGGACCGCGGATCGTGGAGAGGCGGCCGGAAGGCCCGGAGATCATCCTCGAGCACCATCCGGAGTCTGATGTCGTTTGCCTCGCCGTCGCCATCGAAACGGGTTCAGCGTACGAGACGCCCGAGACGAGAGGGATATCCCATTTTCTCGAACACATGGTGTTCGACGGGAGCGAGCGGTACTCGCGTATCGAGATGTCCGACTGGATCGACGGGACCGGGGCGTTTCTCAACGCTTTCACGAGGAAGGAAACGACCGTCTTCTTCGTCGTGGTCCCATCGTCAAAGCTCGAGCAGGCCATCGAGATCCTCTCGCAGATGCTCCTCCATTCGACCTTTCCAGTAGAGGAGTTCGAGAAGGAGCGGAAGATCGTACTCGAGGAGATCAGGCAGACGATGGACGATCCGGCCTCGGTACGCGAGAGACTCGTCGAGCGCTATCTCTACCGTGGAAGCATGCTTACCGAGCCGATCATCGGGTACCCGGTGACGATCGAGACGATCTCCCGAGAACAGATCGTACAGTTCTATCATGAGCACTACAATCCCGATCGCATGATGGTATACCTGATAGGCGGTTTCGATCCCGGCCGCGCGCGGGGATGGATCTCTGATTACTTTTCCGCTTCTTCATACGACGGGCCGGCTGCAGGGAACGATCTTTCCGCACTGATCCCGAGATGGAGCGGCGAGTTGACGGTGAGAACGGCCGAGGATCTCGACCCGGGTCTCGATATGTTGATCCAGCTTCCCTCTCCTCTGGAGCCGGGTTTTGCCACAGCGCTTCTTGTATCGAACATGCTGGGAGGGGAGCGGTCTCCGCTTCCGGGGATATTCGCCGAGCTTTCCCTTCCCGAGCCGGAGATCTCTCTCGAGGTGCACGCGGCGTTCAGCGCGTTGAGGATCCATGTCCCGGAAGGGGGAAAGCATAGCGCCTACCTCGAGGTTCCCGGAGCTGTAGCGGCGCTGGCAGAGTGGCGGCCCTCCGGCGACGAGATAGATGCTGCACGCACCGCCTTTCTCTCGTCAGAGGTTTTCGACAGGGAGAAGTATCATTTCTATGTCATGCTGCACGGCGAGAAGATAGCGCTCTTCGGCGATACTTATCTCAGTGCCGCTCTGGAAGGCGTGTCGGGGGTGGGGGAGAGGGACTGCCGCCGATTGCTGGAGCGCTCGTTCGCGCAGCCCCGTTTCAACGCCTGCCTGATAGAGCGGGCCGTAGAGAGTTTCAAGCCCTCCGGAGAGAGTGTGCCGATCGAGACGGCGACCCTGGGCAACGGATGCACGGTCACGGCTATCCAGAGGACAGGTTCCGGCGTCGCGGCATTTCACCTTCTCATAGGCGGGCGAAACTGCCGGGAGAGCGATTCGGTCCCCGGTATGACCGTCCTGCTGCATCATCTGCTCGAATCATCCTCGGCAGGAAAAGAGCTGGGCATAGAGCTGGAACGGTTGGGAGCGCGGCTCCAGTGGGCCGACAATCCCTACATTCCGTTCGACGATTACTATTTGAGCCCTTCATACTCGTTCATCCGCCTCGAGGCGCCGGCGGAGAATATAGAGCCCGTTCTGGAGTTGCTGGTAGATCATCTGGAGCATTCCGGGCTGACGGCCGAGGATTATGCCCAGGCCGTCCCGCCTCTTATGATGCAGCTCAGGATGCGTGGAAGTTCGGCTACAGCCGGCCTGAAGGGGATCATCTACAGCGAGCTTTTCGGCGATCACCCGTATGGAAAATCGATTTTCCCCTCGCAGGAACAGCTCGAAACTGTGTCGATAGATGATCTGAACGAATTCAGAAAGAGCTATGTGGCGGCCCGTGGTATGATCGCATCTCTGGTATCTCCGCTGCCTCCGGCCGAGGGAACGGACCTTCTGGAACGGGTTCTCTCCAATCTTCGGGAGGGGGCCGTCGCCGATTGTCCGACTCCACCAGGGCGAGGAAAGCATTCTGTGGTGGAGAAACCGATCGATAAAGAGGGCGCTTACATTGGAGCCGGCTGGTATTATCCCCTGGACGACCCGGATAGGGCCGCAGCGCTTCTCGTCGCGGCTGAGGTCCTTAGCAGGAGGATGCAGCAGGAGTTGAGGGAGAAGCAGGGTCTCGCCTACTCGACAGGCTGCGGTGTGAAGCTCCTGCCCGAAGGGGCGGTCGTGATCGCCTCAATCGGCACGAGGGCTCAGAATCTAGAAATAGCGGATAGTGGTGTAAGGGCCGAGATCGAAAGACTCGCATCCGAGACTCCCAGCCCGGAGGAGGTGCTGACGGCGATCAATCGTCTCGTGGGAAGGCGTTCGAGATCGGAGCTTTCCAGCATCAACCAGGCCCTTGCCGCCTGCCGCGATCTCTTCATCACTGGGGGGTCTCTATCCATGAAGGGCCGGATAGAGCGTGTAACGGCGGCCGATGTGACGGCTGCCGCGAGTGGTTCGTTGCCGCTCGACGAGGCGGTCTTCGTGCGCCTCGTCCCGTCTGGTGAGGGCGCGGAGCGGAAGATGCCGCCCGCCATGCGGATGAAGATGCGCTGAAAATAGTTGACGGCACAGGGACCGATACTGAAGAATATATTTCAAATTCGCTTCAACCCATCACGGAGGGGATATGCCAAGGGAGATATTTGAAGAGTGTATCTGCTGCGGCGCGTGCAAGCCGGAATGTCCTGTCGATGCGATATCCGAAGGCGAGGATATGTACAGCGTCGATCAGGAGCGCTGCACCGATTGCGGTTCGTGCCAGGAGGTCTGTCCCGTTGATGCGATCAGGGTTGTTGATTGATCCATACATGTTCAAAGCCCAGCGCATTTGCGCGAGGTGTTCGTAGGTCCTCTAGTTCGAAAGGAGGGCGTTGTGTCGGCGGAAGATCGTAGGCTAACGGCCATGGCATCCTGCTCCGGTTGAGCTTCCAAGCTCAGCCCAACGGAGTTGTGGCCTGTCCTAAAATCCCTTCCCGCGCAGAATCATCCGGGCCTGATGATCGGATTCAATCAGTCGGATGACAGCGGAGTGATGCGCCTGTCGGACGATATGGCGCTGATCTTCACCGTCGATTTTTTCCCGGCGGTCGTCGATGATCCTTTCGTCTTCGGCCAGGTCGCGGCGGCCAACGCCCTGAGTGATGTCTATGCGATGGGCGGCACGCCTCTCTGTGCGCTCAATATCGTCAGCTTTCCCACTCACGATCTGCCTATGGATGTTCTGGGCGATGTACTCCGCGGCGGCGCCGAGAAGGTCAACGAGGCGGGCGCTGTCATAGTCGGAGGGCACACGATCATGGACACGGAGCTCAAGTACGGTCTCGCCGTGAACGGCACTATACACCCTGACGAGATATTCGAGATCGGCGGCGCGAAACCGGGCGATCGACTCATTCTGACCAAACCGCTCGGTTCAGGTATTCTCTCGACTGCCCTCAAGAACGGAGTCCTCGATAAGGATCGAGAGCGGCTCCTCTACGATACGATGTCGACTCTGAATGCTGTGGCGAGTGTGGAGATGGCTGCCGCAAAGGCGAATGCCTGCACCGATGTCACAGGCTTCGGTCTCCTCGGTCATGCACTCGAGATGGCGCAGTCGTCTGATGTGACGATCCGCATCGAGGCAGGGGCCCTGCCCCTTCTTTCAGGTGTGCTCGATTATGCCCGCGACGGTTACCTCACGGGCGGCGGCATGTCGAATCGCGAGTTTGCAATCGAAGAGATACTCGTCGAGGGAGATCTCTCCAGTGCCATGGAGATGCTTCTCTACGATCCTCAGACCTCGGGGGGGCTTCTCGTTTCCGTGCCTTCCGATTCGACCGGATCATACGTGGAGAGGCTTCAGGCTCTGGGAGTCGGATCCGCGTCGATTATAGGCGAGGTTCTAAAGACTGGTAAGAAGCGGATAGAGCTCGTAGCGGGCTGACCCGCGATTTCCATCCACTATAATTCCTGATTCCTTCTCTTGTTCGCCTCATCGAGGCTGAGCAGGCAGCCGCAGTAGTCCTGGCGTGTGAGCCCAAGCTCCCTGCTGCGCTCAACGCTGATCTTGAAGCCGTCACGTTTCTTGAAATCCTCGGCAAGAAACCGCACATTGTGCCTTTCGGCGGCCGCTTGGCCCTCGCGTACGATACAGGAGTGGATCTTGTGCGGGCTTACAGAGAGGGTCGTCGTAAAGAGACCTGTCCCCAGCTCGGCTGCCTTGCGGGCCGTCTCATCGAGGCGCACCCCGTAGCAGGTCCAGCACCGTTCGCTCTTCTCGGGCAGGTGCTTGTGGGGCTCGATCTCCCTCCACCAGCTTTTTGTGTCGTAGGGCCCCTCGATGAGTTCTATTCCAAGTTTTTCGCACACCTGTTTCATCTCATCTAGACGGAGCAGGTATTCCTTCTCGGGCTGTATATTCGGGTTGTAGTAGTAGGCGGTGGCCTGGAAACGCTTCTTAAGGTGCTCCAGGACGTAGCTGGAACAGGAGGCGCAGCAGGCATGCACGAGGATTTTTTCCATCTGTTACCGGCTCGAGGAGGAAGGCGGAATCTCGTCCGTTCCCATCTTTCTGGATCTGTCGGACTCTACGAAGTGGCGCGTCCGCGAATCCTCTATCGGGATCCTGGTCAGGGCTGTGACGATCCGTTCGCGCAGAATGCTGAACGAGGCCATGTTCTCCTCGCTCACCGGCTTGGCCGGCGGAAGCTTCAGCTTGCGGGGGTTGACGAAGCGGCCGTTCTTCTTGACGCGGTAGTCGAGGTGAGGGCCGGTAGAGTAGCCGGTCGAGCCGACGTACCCTATGACCTGTCCCTGTTTGACCTTGACGCCTGATTTGATCCCCTTGCCGAATCGGGAGAGGTGCAGGTAGTAGCTGATGTAGTTGTTGTTGTGCCTTATCTTGACATATTTTCCATTACCCTTGTTTCTGGTCGCGACCATTACGGTGCCGTCGCCGGTCGTCTGCACGGGCGTCCCGCTCGGCGCGGCGTAATCGATGCCGAGATGAGGCGAGTAGTGATGCAGAACGGGATGGTAGCGCCTGTGGCTGAAGTTCGAGCTGATCCTTGTATAGGAGAGAGGAGCCTTGAGCAGCTGCTTGCGGAGCGACTTGCCCTCATAGGTGTAATAATCGGGCATCCCCTCTTCGTTCTCGAAGAGAAAAGCGTAGTGGCTCTCGCCTCTTGTATTGAATTCCGCCGCTATGATCAGACCGATCTTCTCGAGGCCGTCGTCGCGTGTTTTCGCCTCGTAGATGAATCTGAAGTAGTCGTTTTTGTGGACATCCGTGAAGAAATCGATATCCCACGCGAATATATCCCCGATCTTCGCTCCGAGCTCCAACGGGAGATCCTGTTCCTGCAGGGAGAGAAAGAGTGAATGGGTGATGATGCCCGAGCCGGTCTTATGCTGTGTATCGAACGGGTAGCTCTTCCGCTCGCTGGAGAGCTCGCCGTTGTTTCTCACGACTTCTATGTAGCTTTCGTCGCTGATCGCGAAGTTGAGCCGGTTCAGGCCCCCTATGTGATCCGCGTAGAATTTGAATTCCTGACCCGGGTAGATACGGCGGAAATCGTAGACCTTCTTGCTCGATTTCTCGATCTCCTTGATCTCCTGGGGAGAGAGGCCGCACTCGAGCATGAGGTCGAAGAAGCTTGTGTTCTTGCTGACCGTCCCTGCGTATGTGGGTTCCGGCTCGACAGGCAGATAGAACACCGAGTCTGGAGACAGCACGGTGATGTTCTCCGCTATCTGGTCGGTTCCCTTCTGACCGAGGAGGGCGATGACCAGGATAGTGAGAGTACCTGCAATGATAACGAGCGATCTGGTTTTGTCTATTCTCATGATCATATTAAATCGGGTGAAAGATAGCCGATTAGCACATTTTACGTCAAGTAAAACCGCTCCGGTCGTAAAATAAAGCAAGAAGCGGACCGTTGTTGAAAAACGGCTCTATATAATATATTCTCTAATCCTGTTATTAATAATCGAGAAGTTGGGAGGTGTGATGGTACGGTTTCAGAGCGATCTCAGACGCGAGCTCGAAACGCTGAAGAAGAAGGCGGAACAGGCCTTTAAGCGGGCTGCGCCGCGTCCGCCAGCCGTAAAACGGCCATCGGGGCCGCTAACGGAGCTTGTGCCTGGCGAGCCGGCCTATTTTGGCGGGGCGGCCTTCTACCGGGTAAATATAGAGGCTGAGAGGATATGGGGGAATGCGCCGCAGTTTCATGATGAGTACATCGAGACCCTGAGGAACCCATTTTCCCCGGAGACGCCCGGCCTGGAAGCGCTCAGGGCCTTTCAAGACATCGAGTTGGAGAGGATCTGCTATCTCGATCTTGAGACGACCGGCCTGAGCGCCGTTCCCCTCTTTCTCGTGGGCCTGATGTATACATCGGGAGGCGCGCTCTACGTGGATCAGCTCTTCGCGCGCGACTATACGGAGGAGCGGGCTGTCCTTGGGTTCACGGCCGATTTTCTGAAACGGTTCGAAGTGCTCGTGACCTTCAACGGCGCGCGTTTCGATATCCCCTTTCTCGCCGAGCGTATGATATACGAAAAGCTCGAGTTCGAGCCGCCCCGGATCCATGTCGATCTTCTTCCGGTGGCGCGGAGCGTCGTGGGTGACCGCACGCCCAACCACAAGCTGCAAACGCTGGAGCGATACCTATGCGACCGCAAGCGTATAGGTGATGTTCCAGGGAGCGAGATACCCGGGGTCTACCATGATTTCGTGAGAACGCAGGATGCCGGCATGATGGCCGGAGTCTTTCATCATAACCGTCTGGATCTGCTCACGATGCTGCAGCTAGTGACGGTATTCCTATCGCGGAGTGAATAAGAAGGAGCGCCCGTGGACGTTACAAAATTTTTAAAGACGATCGAGGGAGCAGATTTCTACAAGAGCCAGATAGAGCACCAGAATACGATCCCGGTGCGTAGGGCCAAGTACAAGGAGCTCGGCCGGCCTCTGCCCGAGAAGCTGGCTGCAGTACTGAAGAAGACCGGCATCAAGAAGCTCTACACTCATCAGGCCTACGCGATCGACTCTCTCCGCAAGGGTAATGATATCGTCGTGGTGACATCGACGGCGAGCGGCAAGACTCTCTGCTACAACGTTCCGGTCCTCGAACGGCTACTTGCGGAGCCTGAGAGCCGGGCTCTGTATCTCTATCCGACAAAGGCGCTCGCTCAGGACCAGCTCCGCGTCCTGAACAGGTACCAGAGCGAGGGGGGGCTGTCCTTCGAAGCGGGAACATACGATGGAGACACGCCGACCTCTC
>DAOUUU010000024.1 GCA_030667985.1 Candidatus Krumholzibacteriota bacterium | reverse complement strand
GGGGTGACCTTGAGCATGATACCGATCTTCGTCATCTCGGTGATCGGATTTCCCGCCTCATCGGCGACGATCAGCGGTATCTCCTTACCAACTAGTATGCTCGCTTCACGGTTATCCATGGTCGTGATTCGCGGGTTCGAGATAATGTTGGCTTTGTTGGACTTCTCGAGCATATCGAGAATTGCGTTCAGCTCGCCCCAGGAACGGACCGTACCGAACGTGAGCTGTCCGGCCGATGACGCTATGCCGGCGTCGACCGACGCGCTTCCGGTCCCGCTGAAGCCGGACTTGTGAAGATTCATCAGGCCCCAGTTGATACCGAACTCGCGTGTCGCTTCGACATCTATCTCGACGAGCTTGGCGTTGATATCGACCTGGTACGTCTTCTGATCGAGCTCCACGACCATCTTCTGGATCTTCTCGACGTTCCGTTCGATGTCGTTTACAACTAGCGCATTGCTGCCCTCGTCCACATCGACCTTGCCTCGCTTGGTCACGACGTTGGTGAGCGCATCCCTGATCTCCATTGCATTCGAATTGTTGATAAATATTATCCTGGTTATGAGCGGCAGAAGGTCTTCCTTCTTGCGTTCGGCCGACTGCGCGTCGAGCTCCTCCTTGTTGAGACGGTCCATCCGAGCTACACGGACCATTCCGTATTCCTCACGATAACCGTATCCATGAGCCTTGAGCAGGATATCGAGCGCTTCCTCCCAGGGGGAGTCCTTTATATGTACTATGACCTCGCCCTCTACATCGTGTCCACAGACGATATTGATACCGGCGAATTCCGAAATCGAGTGCAGCACCGTCTTTATATCGGCGCCCTGCGCGTCGAGTGTTATCTTCCTCGAGCCCATTCCGAGTCCGCCGCCGCCTGCAGGCGCACCCCTCAGATATGCCTCCGTCCAGGGAGCTGCCTCTTCGGTCTCGATCATCTGAGGCAACGGCTTTTCGGTCACAGCCTCTATCGTGACGGGTACAACCTCCTGGGCGACCGGTTCATCCAGCGTCTCTGTATCAGCCCAGGGGGATTCCTCTACCGTCTCCTCTTTCTTGGGCGGTGGCGCCGGTTTCGGCTCCTCTTTCTTTTCCTTCTTCTCTTCCTGCGCTATGGGCATTATGAGCGGAAGGATCGGACCCAACGTGGCGCCGGCCACCGTCGGGCTCTTGGCGATCATATCGCTCTGGGCCTTCTCTGCCTCCACTGCCGGCTGAATGCCGATGGGCGAGAGCTCCACGATCTGGACATCGCCGGCATCCCACATGCGGTGTTCGACGCCGGTCTTGAGATCGATAACAACCCTGCTGATCAGAACAGGATCGACAGCGAACTGGCTTGTCCTGACCTGTGAGACGAGCGAATTGTCGATTTCCTTGCTGTTCCAAGGGATATCGTACTTGGCTCCGACACAGTTGATGACCAGCCTCGCCGGCTCATTCATGGTAAAGGAGTTGAACGAAACATCCCCTACCTTACTGATTTCTACCCGTACCTTGCCGTCTACCGGCACGATCTTCACCCCGTTTACCTCGTTCACAACGGTGCTCGCCGAAAGACCGAGGAAAGGCAGAATGAGGCAGGGAAGAATAATCACTGCTAGTCTGCGGATCCCTAACATCGTATTCTCCTTTTCCATTTTAGTCCTCCATGCGGAGGGTTACACTTGTCGTCTGCCCGAAAAATGTCACACGTGCCACAAGCGAGCGGTCTCCCACAGTCACGATACTCCCGTTCCTGACCAGGTCACCGGTCCTCACGATGTAACCGAAACCGTTGCTGTCCTCGAGCATTGCGAATCTCTCCATACCGCCGGAGAGAACGCCGACGAGACGAACGCTGTAAATATCGACCAGTTCGAATTCGGATTCTTCGAACTCACCGGTTATAAGGCTCTGGAAGGGGTCTTTGCGATTGAACGCCTTGTAGTAGTATCTTTTGTCCCTAAGCTTCGCGTTCTTCCCGTCAGCATCCTCGGCCCGCGCAAAAGCCGGCATGAGTATGCTCGCCAGGAGAATCAGCGAGACGAAGAGCCCCAACAGGATCTTCCAGTTCCTATTAAGAAGAGGCATCCTTCTCGACATCGCTTACCTCACCACCTTCCAGAAGCGTGTATGCTGTCATTATCATCTCTGCTTCGATCGTAAAATGTCTGATCGCTCTGTTCTTGTCCTTCTTAGTGTCCTTTTTCATCGGCTGAATATGCAGACTCGATACATTGATGATCCTGTCCAGGTTAGCTACCTTGGACAGGAAGATCCCGAGCTGATGGTACTCGCCGCGGACCTTCACCTTCACCGGGTTCTCAGCGATGAACTCTCCCTTGACGACCTCCTGCGGTTCGAAAAGCAGGAAATCGACTCCGGCCTGATTACCCGACCGCGTGACCTTGCGAAGCAGTTCTGCGACCTCTTCTTCCTGCGGGAGGAGGCTCTGGGCTGCTACCCATTTCACGTGCAGCCTCTTATACTCCTCTTCGAGCTTCTCAAGGCTCCCGACCGTCTTCCTCGCCTTCTCGAGATCAGCACTGATCTTCTCGTAGTCCGCCGTGAGCGCATCGATCCGCGCCTTTCTCGGCTGGAAGAAGAACGGCATGAACTGCGTGAAGGAATAGACGTAGGAAACGATTGCCAGGAAAATTACCAGGACTATCGTTTTCTGTACCTGTGGATCTTTGAAATCCATCTTCATACCTCTCTTCTCTATTGCGGCAATGCGCTGGCGGTTAACCTGAATTTCATTACTTCTCTATCCTTGATCTTGCCTTTTTCCGCGATATCTAGATCGACCTTCGTGAAGAGCTGTGAACTCTCGAGGTTCGTGATCATGTCGGCGATCGTATAGTTCGAGAACGCGATCCCGTTGATGCTGTAAAGGTTGGGGCTGTCCTCGATGATATCGGTCAACCAGCAGTTCGAGGGAACATTGAAACTCACATCGTTCAGCACCTTGACCCTGTAATAGCGGTGCATGTCGAGACTCGCGATGATGTTGAGCCTCCGGTTGACCTCCTCCCGCTCCTTTGTGATCTGCTTGATCTTCGCAAGCTGCGGAGCGAGCTTTCTCGACTCTTCCTGGGCTACGCTGATCTTGCCTTCCAGGGCCTTCACCTTGTGCTGCTGCATAAAGCTGACAGCGAGGACCGCCACGATGAAGATCACCACTACCGCGACCAGGTAGACCGAGGACATCTCCGGAAGGTGGAATTCCCGCCTTTGTACCTTCTCCTCCTCAGGGAGCAGATTGATCCTAATCATTATTCCCCCGCCTTTCTCAGAGCGAGGCCGATCCCGACGGTGAGCAGCGGCGTGATCTTGTCAAGCTCCTGCTCGTATTCGCCGAAGACCCCCTCCTCGTACTCGATCCCCTCGAGAGGATTGTGCACGGAGATCTCCACTCCATGCTTCTCGGAGAGTATTTCCTTCAAGAACGGGACATGAGCCCCGCCGCCGCTCAACACGACCTCGTCGATGCTGTCGGCGTCGCCCGCGGCCTTGAGGAATGCGATGCTCCTCTCGATACCGAGCGAAAGATCCTCGGCGCCGCTTTCGATGATCCGCCGTATCTTGTTTTCGTCATGATCGCCCAGTTCCCCGGATATGATCCGCTGGCCCTCGTCGTAATCGACGCCGAGCTCTTTCTGGAGTCTCTCGATGAAATTGTTACTCCCTGCTCCGATATCCCTGGTGAACTGTGGCGTGTTGTTCTGGATGATATTGATATTGGTCACGTCGCTTCCCAGATTCACGAGACCGATGACTTTCTTGTCGCTCTCATCGCTGACCGCTTCACGATTGACCTCGAAGCAGTTCTGGACCGCGAAAGAATCGACGTCCACGATCATGGGAGAGAGACCAGCATCCTTGATGAGGCTCGCGTGTGTGTTGACCATGTCCTTCTTCGCCGCGACAAGGAGCACCTCCATCTGATTCGCTCCGATATCGTCCCTGAGAATCTGAAAGGCGAGACATACATCGTCTATATCGAAGGGAATATGCTGCTCCGCTTCCCAGAAGATCGCTTCGCGCGCGTCTTCGGGAGGCATCTTGTCCATGACGACCTTCTTCACGATGACGGCGCGGCCGGATACAGCCGTGACCACATCATCGCTCTCGACTCCCGCTTGCTCAATACACTCCCTGATTCCGTCTATGACAAGATTGCGGTCCATGATCTCACCTTCGACTATCGCTTCAGGAAGGAGCTTGGTCAATCCGAAGTGAGTAATCCTGGGAAGAGCCCCAGAATGATCGATCTCGACGATCTTGATCAAGCTGGAACCGATATCCAATCCCACCGTTGAGCCTTTACGTTTCATGAAAGGTAAAGAGATCATTCTCGCACCAACCTTTTGCTAAACGCACGATGGGAAACTTCCCCATCTCTCAAGTAGATTTACCGCTTTGGGCATGGCTGAATTCTTACTAGCTGCCGAGGAGCGAACTCCTCGAAAGCAGATTCCACGCAACAAACGTGCCAACATCACCGACAATGGCCGCAACCAACTTGCTGCAATATAAGTGCTTGCGTTGGCAGATGGGCGCTTCTCCCATTTTGCGGGAATCAATTGCACAATTCGTATGCAAAGTGCCATATATCTAGAATCTGCCGAAATACCAGGTGAGAATAGCACCGCCGTAGAAGAGGCAGAGGGCCGCGGCGGGAGCTAGAAAGGAACCGAAAGCGACCGATGTCTTGCTTCCACCCTTACCGTGCATCAGAAAAAGGCCGTATATCGAACCGCCGAACGAGGCGAGAACGATCACCGGCAGGACCAACTTTATACCCAGGAATGCGCCGATCATCGCCATAAGCTTCACATCCCCTCCTCCCATGCCCTCGGTTTTTCGGAGCAGCTTGTAGGCAAATCCGACCGCATAGAGTACCCCCCCTCCAACGAGAGCCCCAAGCGCCGATTCCCACGGCCCGGGTCCCGTCCTGATGAAGCTCCATACGATACCGATGAGGATGAATGAGATGCTTATCTCGTCCGGAATGATCCTGTGCTCCCAATCGATCAGCGTGATCGCGAGCAGTGCCATGAGGAACGCATAGGCGAACAGCGAGTGCACACCCGCTCCGTATCGGTAGAAGGCGAGCGCGGCAAGCGCTCCACCGAATAACTCGACAACAGGATAACGGGGCGAGATCCTTTCCGCGCAGCTGCGGCACCGGCCCCGGAGAATGATGTAGCTCAGTACTGGGATATTCTCGTACCAGCGTATCGGGCTGCGGCATGACGGGCAGGCGGAACGCGGCCGTACGACCGACTTCTCCCTCGGCACTCTGTAAATGACCACATTGAGAAAGCTTCCCGACACGAGGCCGATGATCACTATGGGAATATAGTAGAAGAGGATCACTGCCCGTTCTCCGTTTCAGCCTCGAGCTGCTTCTCGAGCTTGGCGATGTATTCCCTGGCCATATCCCTGATATAGGGATTTCCCGATGACCTGCTCAGCTCGTCCCACATCACGATACTGGTCCGCACATGCCCCGCTCTCGCGGCAACGAAGGCGGCAAAACGCTTGGTGATCTCGTCGGCCCCCGGAATGCGCGAGGCGAGCTCGAAGTAACGGGCCGCCGCTTCCAGGTCACGGTTTTCATTGTTGACATAGTGAAGGAAGCCGAGCTCGAAGACGAGCCACCAATCGGTTGGATTGTTCTCGATACCCTTCTTGATGAACGCGACACCCTCATCGAAATGTCCAAGGTCCTCGGCGATGATGAGCCCGCCGAAGATATAGGCGAAGGCGAATTGAGGATCGAGATCGGTGATCACATCGACCAGATGGGTGAAGAGCTTTATGTCGTTCTCTCCCTGACGGTATCCTCCGTAATACTGGATTGTCTTGAACCAGAGTATGTCGGCGGCCAGGTTCCTGTATCCCAGAGAGACCTGCTCGAGGAACTGTCCCGATGGAAGATAGAGCACTTCGAGCTGACGCTTTTCGGCGGAGAGTTCTTCGATATTCATCGAGAGGAACACGAGCGATAAGATGAGAACGATCCCGATCAGAATCTCGATTCTGGTCCTTTTCATCATGCTTTTCTCCTATGCGAAATCGCGGCGCTTGAAGATCAGATGCGCGATATAGATGACAACGCCACAGTAGACAGCGGCATAGAGTGTGACGAGCCAGAGATCGCCGGCCCTGTACGGCAGGTCATGGACCGCTTCGTGCCTCAGGTTGAATACCTTGAGGTTTGGCAGCATATAGTAGAGCGCATCGACGATCCTTCTCGTCACAGCCCCACCGAACTTCTCCGCGAAGACCTTGAGATCCCCGCTCAAGCTCCCTGCGACCACCAGGCATACAGAGAAAAAGGATGTGAGAACCGGCGTCGTAAAGGTGCTGAAGAACACGACTATCGAGCAGACCACCGCGATCTCGAGGAGCGTAAGGTAGAGGGCCATGAAAACCACCGGACGCAGGGCGACCTTGCCCAGCATGAGCATGAGCACCATCACGGCCGTCATAACGGCAACCACCCCCGCGACGGCGAGAAGGATACCCCAGAACTTGCCGATAAGGTACTCGAGCCGCGATACAGGTCTCGTCAGGACCATATAGATGGCGCGCCGGTCCACCTCCTTGTGCAGAAGCGTGCTCCCGATCATGATAGTGGTCAGGATCCCGAGCAGGGAGACAGCTGCGAGCCCGACATCAAGTACGATCTTCGCCCTCGCTCCCACCGCTAGCGGCGAGAGGATGTAGGAACTGGCAAAGAGCAACGCCCCGAAGAAGAGGGCGATGACCATAAGCTTCTCCCGGATCGATTCCCTGAATGTATTCAGCGCAATGCTCGATATGCTCTTCATCGGGCACGCACCCCCTTCCGGGATACGGCGGATTCCCGTTTCGATCCGCCTGCTCCCTTATTCTTCCTTCGGCCCGATATCTCGCTGAGAAAGACCTCCTCCAACGTCGGATGTTTGGTCACTACTCTCAGGATCTCCGAGCCGTGGTTGTAGAGCACCTGCATGACGGTCCGCAGAAATTCCTGCTTCTTCACAACGAGAAAGGTCTCATCTCCCGTGTCGCTCCGGGACTCGATATATTCTCTGACAGCTTCGACCGCATCATCGCCGCAGCCCCGCGCCGTGACCTCGATCTTCCCCTCGCCGAGGCGGATCAGCTCGTCGAGGCCGAGATGCCGGACGATCACTCCCTCCCGTATGATGCAGGTGCGATCGCAGAGTGTTTCCATGTCGGGCAGGATATGCGAGGAGAAGAATATCGTCGTTCCTCGGCGCTTCATCTCCAACAGCAGGTCGCGCACCATGACGCGCCCTAAGGGATCGAGCCCCGAGAATGGTTCGTCCAGGATCAAAAGATCGGGCTTGTGCAGGATCGCCTGGGCGAGACCGGCACGCTGCAGCATCCCCTTCGAAAATCCCTTGATCCTCTGCCCTCTGTGCTGTATCAAACCGACCAGCTCGATCACCTCCGAGATCCGGCGCTGCATACCTTCGCGCCCCATCCCGCTCATCTGTCCGCAGAAGCCGAGGAACTCATCGAGCGAGAGGTGGGGATAGAAGTAAGGATTCTCCGGCAGGTACCCCACACGCGCCATCGCGGACCTGTCTCCGGCCGGACGTTCGAGTATCCGGACCTCACCCGAGTCGGGCCTCGTGAGCCCGAGCATGATCTTGATCGTCGTCGTCTTCCCAGCTCCGTTCGGCCCGAGAAAACCCATGATCTCCCCGCTCGATAAGTGTAAAGAGACGCCGTGCAGCACCTCCCGCTTCGCCAGAGACATCTCCCCCCTGAATGACTTTTTAACCTTTTCGACACGCAAGACAGTCATGGCAATACCTCTTTGAATGTCACCATACAAAGGTTTTACTGTAAGAAATCTCACCGCCGGATGGTAAAATCCGGTTGTATTTGGGGGTATTTACCCGCCATGAAGGCAAAGTTGCAGAAATCGTACCTGAAATGAAGCTGTGAACCGGGAACGGGGGTATGCCTACATTCCGCTCGTCATCGTTATCACGACTACCCCGCCGTTGCCCGCTCCCGTGATCGAATAGGAAAGGGTTACTCCGCCGATGACCACCGGAGCGTAGCCGATCTCCCCCGGATTCGCCGCCACTCCGTTCACCGGCTCCGTGTTGGCCCTCGTGAAGGGATTCTGAAGCAGGAGCCCGCTGGGCAACAGGTCGATGAGCCTGTCTGCGGACGGTGTCATATCGAGGTCGACATCGTTAGGATAGATACCCATCGCCATTACCGCCCACTCCTCGCTTGCAAGTTGCACGGTATGGCAATTCGATTTGACACTCGCCTCTTTGGCCCTCGATTGCAGATTGATGAAGTTCGGGATCGCGATCGCGGCGAGAATACCGATGATCACGACTACTATCATTAGCTCTATCAGAGTAAATCCTTTATTATACATGAGTAACCTCCGACCATACTTGCGCGTTCCACATCCCTTGCACACCACACTTTGTTTAAATCATCTATGTTGACTACTTATCGTTTATCACCAACGATCTACATATGGGATATGTTGCAGAAATTGTACCGGAAGTGGATATAGCGTAAGGTTGTAAAGGGATTGTTACAAAAAAGGCGGCCCGGATGGGCCGCCTTGATTATCACATATCGTACCGTCTATTACGATCCGCTCGAAAGCGTGATGATCGTAACACCGGGAGCCTTACCGCAACCGGTAATGACGTAGCCTACGTTGACTGCACCGATGACTGTCGGGATATAACCTGTGTCTCCCGCTGTCGCGGCAGCACCATCAGTCGGCTCTTCCGCGATCTTGGTGAACGGGTTCTCCAGAGCAACCGCGCCCGGAAGCATGGCTATGATAGTGTCACCAGCCGGAGTCGTGTCCAGACCTACGTTAGCGGCATAGACGCCATCGCTCTGAACCGCGAAATCCTCAGAGGCCAGCTGAACGGTATGACAGTTCGACTTGACACTGGCTTCCTTCGCCCTCGACTGCATGTTGATGAAGTTCGGGATGGCGATAGCGGCCAGGATACCGATGATCACTACAACGATCATCAGCTCGATCAGGGTGAAACCCTTGTTA
This sequence comes from Candidatus Krumholzibacteriota bacterium, assembly GCA_030667985.1. Taxonomy (GTDB): domain Bacteria; phylum Krumholzibacteriota; class Krumholzibacteriia; order Krumholzibacteriales; family Krumholzibacteriaceae; genus DAOUUU01. Next base: position 16,694 of record DAOUUU010000024.1, on the reverse strand, counting down.
TTCATCAGGCACCTCCTTGGGTACTTGTCTCAAAGCTGGGGGCTTTGAGTGCCTTCACTAGAGTAACGGTTTTTACGCCGTTGATTTCGTTCTTCGCACCGGCTCCTTGGGAGAAACCGGCGTCAAGTAAAGATGTCCGCAAGTACTATGCCAACCTCCCCTCAAGGCTGGACATTTGCAACCCATTGTTATTAACGAGTTTGACAGTGCCTCCTTTCCGCGAACCCAAAGACTAATAGTTTCGATTTGCCATTCTCTATCTCGATCTGCAAACATGCCCTTACGCATGCTGCTTCAATTTTTCGGGGCTCAGCTTATACCGCTGGATCTTCCGGTAAAGGGTCGAGGCGTTTATTCCGAGTATCGAGCTCGCCTTCTTCTTCTGCCAGCCTGTAGCCTCGAGTACCGATATGAGATACTCCTTCTCGAGCTCCTCCAGTGTCATCTGGGCCTTCTCCATGATGATCTGCCGGCGCTGATGCGAGTGGTTCCGTATCTTGTCGGGCAGGCCAATTGTGGTGATCTCGTCACCGTCTCCGAGAATAACGGCTCGCTCGATGATATTCTCGAGCTCGCGCACGTTGCCGGGCCAATCGTAGCACTCGAGAAGCTCCATCGCTTCCTTTGCTACCGTCTTCTGCCTGCCCGAGGCCTCCGATGCAGCTTTAAGGAAATGATCGACAAGGAGCCCGATATCGTCGCGCCGGTCCCTGAGAGGGGGAATAACGATCGGGATCACGTTCAGCCTGTAGTAGAGATCTGTCCGGAACTTGTTCTCTTTCACCGCCAGCTCCAGATCGGCGTTGGTCGCGGCGATGAGCCTGACATTCACCTTTATCGGAGTCGTTCCGCCTACCGGAATGATCTCGCGCTCCTGCAGGACCCTCAGGAGCTTGACCTGGATGGCCGGGCTCGTCTCTCCGACTTCGTCGAGAAAGAATGTGCCGCCGCAGGCGACCTTGAAGAGACCGTTCTTGTCCTTGATCGCGCCGGTGAAACTGCCTTTCACATGTCCAAAGAGCTCGCTCTCCAGGAGGCTCTCGGGCAGCGCCCCGCAGTTGATCGAGACGAAGGACTGGTTCGACCGGCCGCTTCGGTAATGGATCGCTTTTGCAACGAGTTCCTTCCCGGTACCGCTCTCTCCGGAGATCATGATCGTACTATCCGTATCCGCAACCTTGTCGACGAGATTGAAAACCCCCTGTATCTCGTCGCTTTTCCCGATGATCTCCTTGGAATTATCCTTCTTTCTCAACTGCTTCTTGAGAAAGGTGTTCTCGCTCTTCACACGGTGCATGTCGAGGGCGTTTCGAATCACCATTTTGATCTCTTCATTCTTGGCGCGCTTTATCAGATAGTAAAAGGCCCCATTGTTCAACGCCGAGATCGCGGTCTTCTGCGACGCGTAGGCAGTCATTATTACAACCGGGAGAGTCGGATCGATCTTCTTTACCTCGGTCAGGACTCCGATCCCATCCATCCCCTCCATCTTTATATCTGTGATGACGACATCGAAATTGCTGTCGCTGACTTCGGAGACAGCCTTCTTGCCGCTGTTCGAAGTCTTGACCTGGTACCCTTCCTTTTTCAACATGATGGATAGGTACTGGCACATACTCTTTTCGTCATCGACTATCAGAATCTTTTCTCCTGCCATTCAGTCACACCCCCGAATATTTAATTTCTAGAAACATGCAAACGTCTCGAGAAGCACTTCATCTTCCGTCTCCTCAGCACCCGATGCAAGCACCGGTATCAAAACTGAGAAAACGGTCCTACAATCATCTGTATTTTCTACCCTTATGATTCCATTATGGCTTTCGACGATGCGAGAAGCTATAGCGAGCCCGAGCCCGGTTCCGTTCGTCTTCGTAGTGAAGAAAGGTTCAAACAGATGGGGCAAGGCTTCCTCCGGGATGGGTTGGCCGTTGTTTTCAAAATCTATCCGGACGCAGTCCTGCGTACCATTCTCCACATCAAGCTGCTCCCGTGCCGAAGAGATCCGGACAGTCATCATCCCTCCCTCGTTCATCGCCTCGACAGCGTTGTTCACGAGGTTGACAAAGACCTGGCGGATCTGCTCGTCATCGGCCGGGATCCGCTCGAGACCCTTCTCGCAATCGACATTGATCTCCACCTCGTCGTTCATCGCCGAGGAGTGCTTCAGCAGCGATAGCACCTCGTTCAAGCACTTCCCGACGTCGATCGATGAGAAGTTCGGCCTCTTCATGCGAGCGAACTCGAGAAAGTCAGAAATAATATTATCGAGGCGATCCGATTCCTTTAGAATGAGCTCCATCAGCTCCCTGTTCTCGCCGCTCAGGTCCAGTTCCCCTTTCAGCATTTCGATCGAACCGCATATCGAGGCGAGAGGAGCCCTCACCTCATGAGCAATGGATGCGGAGAGCCTGCCTATGGCGGCCATCTTGTCCGCCTGCCTGATCTTTTCTCTCATTCGACGTACTTCGGTAAGATCCTGAAAGAGGGCAATGACACCGCTACTCAGCCCGTCCCTCTCCATCAGTATCGAGATGCTGAGACCCAGAGGAAGCGTGGCGCCGTCCTCCCCCCTCACTATGGCGATCTCTCCCCTTCGCCGCGGTTTTCTGGACTCGATCACGCGCTCCAGCTCATCGGCCAGGGCCGGGAGCTTCGATCTCAGATCCGCTATCGTTTTCCCCTCGAGCTTTTCACCTATACTAACGCCCAAGATCGATCGGGCTGCCGGATTCACGGTCAATACCCTCTTCTCCATATCGGCAACGATGAGTCCGCTGCTCATATTGTGGATTATGCTGTCCGTGCTGAGCCGCATGTGCCTGAGCTCCTTTTCGCGATCGGCGAGCTCCTTGCCCTTCGACTGAATATGCCGCGATACGAATCCGCTCATGACGCCGGCGAGAATAAAGACGACCATGTGTATATAGCCCTTCAGGAGCGGCCTGTAGATGTCCTGTTGCGCGACCATCATCCCGTCCGCCGCAGAAGGAAGCTTTCCGCTCAACTCGAGCGAGGAATATACGATGTATACGCTGGTCGCGAGCAGCGCCGTCACGAGCCCTCCGGAGAGCTGGAAATAGATACCGCCCACAAGGATCGGCAGCACATAAAGGATGGTAAAGTAGGAGTTCGCCCCCCCCATGCAATGGATGATCAGGGCCAGCACGAATATATCGGTGAGGATCTCGGTCCAGAGAAGCTTTTCAAAGGACATGAATCCGACCCGGAAACCGAGACAGACTATCCCTGTACTTATGAAATGTACGCCCAAGAGGCCGTAGAGCGAGACGACGGACATGATATTGTCGTCATGCTGCAATACCATGATAGCCGCGCCCACGACGAGCGTAGCGACGACCATGCGAATGGTCGTCAACTTCCTCAGTTTTCCCTCTTCCTCGAGGGAAAACGCACGCGCACGGAAGTTCATTCTTTCTTATCCTCCAGAAACTACACTGATCAACTTGAACATCGGCAGATACATCGCAATCAGCATGCCTCCAACGATCGTACCCATTACGACGATCATGACCGGTTCGATGATCGAGGTGAGGGCGCTTACCGCCGTATCGACCTCGGCATCGTAGAAGTCGGCGACCTTGTCGAGCATCTCGTCGAGCGCGCCGGTCTGTTCGCCGACACCTATCATCTGGACCACCATCGGCGGGAATACGCCGCACTCCTTGAGCGGTTCGGCGATCGTCTTGCCTTCGCTGATACTCTCTCTTGTCTTCATGACCGCTTCTTCGATCACCTTGTTTCCCGCGGTCTTCGCGGTGATATCGAGACCATTGAGGATGGGAACGCCACTCGCGGTGAGTGTGCCCAGGGTTCTCGTGAAACGGGCCACCGCGCCCTTGCGGATAACGACGCCAAGTATCGGCATGTTGAGCAGGAACTTGTCGATCCTTCTATTCCCATCTTCGGTCTTGTAGTAGCGTTTCAAAAAGATAACGGTGACTACGGAAGCTATCAGCATAAGCCACCAGTTCATCCTGAGAAAATTACTCAAGCCCATGACGATCCTCGTCGGCATAGGCAGCGTTCCTCCAAAGTCGGTGAACATCTGCGCGAAAGTCGGGATGATGAACATGAGCATGAAGATCGACGCGCCCATGGCGACGATAAATACGATCGCCGGATATGTCATGGCGCCCTTGACCTTCCGCTTCAGTGCGTCCGCCTTCTCCAGGTAAACGGCCAATCTGTTGAGAATGATGTCGAGGATACCTCCAGCTTCTCCCGCCTCGACCATATTGACGAACAGCTCCGTGAAGCAATCGTGTTTCCCGAGCGCCTCGGCGAGCGTGGCGCCCGACTCGACATCCCCCATCACATCGGTTACGATCTTCTTGAACACGGGTTTTTCCAGCTGGCTCGAAAGGATGTCCAGACACTGGACCATCGGCAGTCCCGCGTTGATCATCGTCGCGAACTGGCGGGTGAAGACGCCCAGCTCCTTGACCGATATCTTGTTCATGAATCCAAAACTGATATTGAGGTCTTTGGGCTTTTCCCTGACATGGGTGATGATGATCTTGCGCTTCCGCAGGTGACTGAGCAACTCCTGCTTGCTTTCGGCAAGATACTCGCCGGACAGGATCTCCCCGGTCGGGGTTCTACCTTTCCAAGTATACGTTGTCGACATCTCGATCCCCCTTAGGATTTACTTTCTCGAATATTTGAGGTCGCCGGCTCCCGCCTTCTCGCCGAGCATCTGTTCCAGCTCGATAGGATCGGAGCTCCGCCTCATCGCCTCGTCGAGTGATATCTTTCTGTTCACAAAAGCCTGGAACAGACCCTGGTTCATCGTCTGCATGCCATATTTCTGGCCCGCCTGCATGAGACCGTATATCTGATGGATCTTATCATCACGGATCGTCGCCCTGATCGCCGGTGTACAGACCATAACCTCGGCGACGAGAACACGCCCCTTCCCCGATATGTGCGGGATAAGCTGCTGTGTGATAACTCCCTCAAGTACGAACGCCAGCTGGGCGCGCACCTGGCCCTGCTGGGTCGATGGGAAGGTGTCGACTATACGGTTAATCGATTCGAAGGTCGAGTTGGTATGGAGCGTCGCCAGCGCGAGGTGACCCGTCTCTGCTATCGTCAGGGCCGCCTGCATCGTCTCCAAGTCCCTCATCTCACCGATGAGGATCACGTCCGGATCCTGCCTGAGCACGTGTTTGAGGGCGGTGACAAAGGTATCAGTGTCCGCCTTGACCTCCCTCTGGTTAACGATGCAGCAATTGTGCTGATGGATATATTCGATCGGATCCTCGATCGTTATGACATGCGCAAAGCGCTCCTTGTTGATCTTTCCGATAATGCTCGCCAGGGAAGTCGATTTTCCGCTTCCCGTTGGTCCAGTAACGAGTATCAAGCCCTTGTGCTTTTCGCTGAGCTTCTCTACCACACCGGGCAGTCCCAGCGACTTGAAATCCATGATCTCATAGGGGATCTGCCTGATCGCGAGACTCGTCACGCCCCGCTGCTGGAACACATTGGCTCTGAAGCGTGAGAGTCCCTGTACCCCGAAGGAGAAATCGAGTTCCTTATCGTTCTCGAAACGTTTCTGCTGTTCCTCTGTCAGGATACTGTAGGCTATCTGCTTGCTGACAACGGGACTGATAACCTCATGTGACGTCTTCTGGATAATACCGTCGACGCGCAGCATCGGCGGTATACCCGCCGTGATGTGAAGATCGCTGGCGCCCTTTTCTGTCATCTCTTTGAGGAGATCCCTTAGATTGACAGTCGTTTTCTGTTCCCCCATCGTATATTTCTCCTCTGCTCTTTATTTGTTCGCCGTTTCTTTGAGCACCTCGGCTAGCGAAGTGGTTCCCTCTTTCAATTTTCTTATCCCATCGACGCGCAGGGTCAGCATCCCTTCCCTGACCGCCTGTTCCTTGATCTCCGCCACAGAGCACCTGTCCAGTATCATCTGCTTGATCTCCTCGGAGACCAGCATGACCTCGTAGAGTCCGAGACGTCCGGAATAACCGGTCCCGCCGCAGCTTGGACATCCTACTGGTTCGAATATGTCGAAGGCCTGTTCGGCAGCTACACCGAGCTCCCTCATGGCCTCAGAGTGAATCTCGATCTTGTTCCTGCATTTCGTACAGAGCTTTCGAATAAGCCGCTGAGCGAGGATGAGGTTGGTCGAGCTGGCAACGAGAAAGGGTTCGATTCCCATATCGATCATACGGTTGATAGTGCTCGGCGCGTCATTCGTGTGGACCGTGCTGAGAACCAAGTGACCGGTGAGCGCAGCTTTGACGGCAATCGATGCGGTCTCGAGATCCCGAATCTCACCGACCATCACGATATTGGGATCCTGGCGGAGGAACGCCTTCAGCGCTGATGCGAAAGTGAGACCGATCTCCTCATGCACATTCACCTGGTTGATGCCGTCCAGGTTGTACTCGACAGGATCTTCAGCCGTCATGATGTTGTGCTCGGGCAGGTTGATCCTGTTGAGCGCCGAATATAGCGTCGTCGTCTTACCGCTTCCAGTCGGACCCGTAACAAGCACCATCCCGTAGGGCGATTCGATCGCCTTTAGAAACCGCTCGAGGGACTCGGGAACAAAACCGAGCTTGGTCAGATCGACTTGGAGGTTGCTCTTGTCAAGGATACGCATAACGACCTTCTCGCCGAAGATCGTCGGCAATGTACTGACACGGAGATCTATCTTCTTGCTTCCGATCCTTATCTTGATGCGGCCGTCCTGAGGAACCCGCTTCTCAGCGATATCGAGCTCGGCCATGATCTTCAGACGCGATATGACCGCTCCCTTCATCTTAAAGGGAGGGGACATCATTTCGTGGAGAACGCCGTCGATTCGATACCTTACCCGCAGTTTCTTCTCGAACGGCTCTATGTGGATATCACTCGCTCCCTTGTTCACCGCATCGGCGATCAGGGAGTTCACTAACTTGACGACAGGGGCATCCTCGCTCTGCACTTCGGCCAGAGAGGTATCGTCTTCGAGATCATCGACGATCTCAAAGTCATCCTCCATATCGCGCATAACTTCGGCTAGCGAGTCGGCCGAGTCGTAGAAACGGTCGATCGCTCGTTTTATCGCCGTCTCCGTAGCGACGACAGGCCGGACATCGAGACCTGTGATGAATTTGATATCGTCAAGAGCGAATATATTGTCGGGGTTGGCCATCGCAACGGTCAGTACACGTCCCTCACGGCTGACCGGTACGACCTGGAATTTCGTCGCGACCTCTGGTGGAATCAGCTCAACGGAATGTTCATCCGCCTCGATCTCATCGAGATCGAGCGCAGGAACGCCATATATCTGTGAGAGGAATTCTGAGAATGCCTTTTCGCTTATCGCGCCGGTCTTGACAAGATTAAAACCGAGGCTGCCGCCCGATTTGCCCTGCTCCTGCAGAGCCATCTCCAGCTGATCCTGACTGATGAGACTGGAGTCAACGAGCTGATTGGCCATATTGTCTTTCAATAGTACCCTCCGCCAAGATAAATCTTCCCGTAAAGCTGAAGCAAATCTGCAACCATCAAAACGATTTTCGATATATTGCCCGGTCTGAGTGTATGCACTCCGCCCGTGTAGATACCAGCCTCGCGCAATAAACATGCCATCAAGTTATCGGCTCACTAACGGTTTGAATTGTAAGAAGATTTACCCGAATTACGGGCGGCTGCATGTCCGATTCAGAGTGAGTTCGAAATCATTAAAAAGATGCCGAAAATAGGGTGGAAACGGCTGATTCGGAGCCTTGTAGCTGGAATCGGCCGGGAGATAGGAAAGGGCTTATAAGGATGATTCCAGGTGCAATTTGCAGAGAAGCTTGCACAATGCAAAGAAAAACCGACCCCGCACATAGGGACGGCAAATCGCTTTTCTCATGTTAATTTTTTTACCAACGGCGCCGGCTGAGTCTAATCGATCAGTTCCCACCAGACTCCGATGATGTAGTGGCGGCCGGGCATGAGAAATCCCGGGACCGTCTCATAGGATTCATCGAGGAGATTCTTGTACTGGAAGACGATCCTCGCCCCGAGGAGCGTCATGGAAGCGGAGAGATCGTGCAGCATATACCTTCCCAGGTCCACACCGCCCCATGATCTCGCGCCGATCAGCTCGGCGTCGTACCTGATCGAGAGAGTCTCGGTACTCTTGAAGAAGTTCCGTCGGAGAACGATACCGCCGAGTCCACGGTACTCCGGGATCCCATAGGAGTATTCGCTTCTCTGGCCGAAATACTCGGCGCTGAACGACACTCCGTACTTGATCCCGTAGATAAGACCGTTTCTGATCACCCTGCCCCTGACGCCCGTCACGTCTCCACCATCGCGGGTCTCGAAGGTTCCGTCAACACCAGTTATTCGCCGCTTCTCGTCCCTCATGAAAAACTCTAGATCGGCCGCCGGACCGAGACGTGCCCCTACCGACAGCTCATTGCTCAACTCGGGCTCGAGCAGGCAGTTTCCTCCAGTCAGGTACACTGAGCCGTCGGAGGCGAGAAGACTCTCCGGTTGAAACAACTCGTTAACAGTCGGCACACGGATCCTCCTGGCCAATTGCAGCCTGGGCGCGAACGTTCCGCCGAGGGAGACTCCCGCCTCGCCCCCGAGATAGTCACCGATCTCACTATGTTCACCTGCATAGATTCCGGCCTGCCATGAAAGGCCGAAACGGGCTCTTCCAGTCAAGGACGCCCCGCCCTCGATCCTGTGAATGGATGGATCGTAGCGCTCCCCCCACATGACATTCTCGAATTCAGACCTAGAGGCTGTGAAGAACAGCCGGCTGCCGACGCCACGGACCGATCCGGCCCAACGCACGTTCCCTTCGAGATCGAGCGCCGAGGTCCTGAAGTAGCGTTTCGACATTTCTATCACCCTCTGACCAAGCGATATGTAGAGACCATTCAGCTGCAGGCCGAGCTTCGTTTCGTATCCTTCGTGACGGACATCCTCGATTGTCGAATAATGGGTGCCCAAATAGGTGTCGTCGAACCGGTGAAAGCTAAAGATTGCGGCACGTTCGGGATCAGGGGCGAATATCAATTCAGTCAGCACCGTGCGGGAATCGTATTTACCCAATTTGAAATATGGATTCTCGATGTACGATTCGAACTCATCCTGGAGATACTCGTCATACGCGATCACCGCCGTTATATGGGCCTTCGGAGTGGCGAACCATGCTCGTCTAGCCCGCCGGTTGCTACTGCCGAATGTGAAATCGATCTCGACGTCGGGAGCTTCGCGACCCCCCTCTTCTATAACAACGTTGATCGCGGCATTCGTCGAGACCACTCCCGAGATAAACGGCGATCCATTGTAGTAGATCTCGATCCTCTCGAGCCGGGAGAGGGGAATAAACCTCGACAACTGATCGTACGTATAGGGTTCCATGAACGGCTCCCCGTTCAGGAGCAGCATCACTCCGCGGAGATCACGGCCATCGACAGAAAATCCGGCGGCCGCTCCGGGAGGGCCGGCTCGCCATGTGGAGACACCGGGAACGAGTCTCAGGATATCGTCCAGTGTGTGGATGTTGTACTCCTCGAGCTCCTCTCTCGAGATGACGAGCACTCCTTGATAGCTCGAGAGCGAGTCGGCTGGAGGCTCGGCTGAATCGACAGGAATGACTGACAGGATAAACAGCGCCATCAGAGCGGAGAAGCGCCTCATTCGACACCACTTCCCTCGAACGCAGCCACGGCCCTGAGAACGGGAATGACGGTAATGGTAAAGACCGCCGAGTTGGAGAGGACATGCACAACGACAAAGAGGGCTCCGGTCAGGAAAAATCCCGCAAGTCCCCCGATAAACCCTCCCGGACCAAGTGCTATAAGGGCTGTCGCCGTCGTGGTGAATATATCGTATAGCATCGTGACAACCAATCCTGACAGAGCGCTGAGCAGCACCGCTTCCCTTCCCTTCTTCATCAGGGGCCCTCTAAGGAGGCCCCCGGCGAGCCCGGCGAGCACATAACCCGCTACCTGCGCCGCGAGCAGTTGAGGAGGCGGGGGTCCGTAAGGATTGAAGATGGAGTAGATAAGAATCGAGACGGCGCCTACGAGCATGCCTCTACACGATCCGAGTATTATCCCGCTGAGAAAGACGGTGACTGTCATGAGCTCGATATTCGGTACTCCAGCGAGCAGAAATCCGAGAACCACGCTCAGGGTGATAAAGAGGGCCGTCTGTATGATCCTTCGTGCGTTTTTCTCCATTCTTCCCGTTCATCTCGCCGCTTGCGGCGGGCCTGATTGGAAACACCGGGATGCTCCCCCGCGTCCAGATGCCAATGTACTTTAGGGTTCGGAGCAAGGTCAAGTCAAATGACCGCTTCTCGTAACGCGATGACGGAAGAGTAGGGCGCCGTGACATCCCCGATATCGACCTGTTTCGCCTCTATAAAGTGGAAATCCGATCCGCCGGTGATAATGAGCCCGGAACTCTCAGCGATGGCCATGATCGTACGGGTGACAGAAGTTCCGTGGTTAGGATGATAGGCCTCGAGTCCCTGGATTCCAGCATCAAGCATCTTTCCCAGAAACCGCCCGTCATTCACCCTATCACCGGGGTGGGCCCAGATCGCGACTCCGCCCGCATCACGTATCAGCTCGGTGACCTGTTCGAGCGGGAGGACGGTCTTGGGAACATAGCATGGTCTTCCCTCACATAGATATCTCCCGAAGGCGGCTTGATAACTGTTCACCAGGCCTCGTTCGACGAGTGCTTTTGCGATGTGAGGCCTTCCGACGGTCCCACTGCCCGACTTTTCCAGGATCTCCCCTATGGAAAGATAGAGCCCCTCGGTCTGGAGTTTTCGGACGATCTCGCGAGCCCTCTCGACCCTCGCCTCACCGAGCTCCGATAAACGTTCGGCCAGTTCTTTCGAATCCGGATCGATCAGATAACCCAATATATGCGTCTCCAGATCCTCTACATCGACACTGAACTCGATGCCCTCGATCACTTCTATACCATGAGCGATTCCGGCTTGGCGGGCTTCATGCTGGCCTTCGAGTGTGTCGTGGTCGGTCACCGATATGGCGGCCAATCCGATTGCGGCAGCCCTCTTCACGAGATCGGCCGGAGCACTCGTCCCGTCGGAATAGTATGAATGTAGGTGGAGGTCACAGCGGCCGGGTTCTCTGTTCATTCATGGACCCGTTTCAGGAGACCGAACTGAATTTCTTCATCTTATCCGCGACATCCCGGAACGTGATATCGACGATGTAGACCTCTTCGAAATGCTCGCGCGCCTTCTCGTGCTCGCCCAGCAGCTCGTATGCAAGGCCTATGTTATAGTGAACGCCCAGATTCTCCGAGTCGGCTATATTTGTGATCTCGAGACCCCGTTTGAGCTGTTTCACGGCTAGTCTCGGATTGTTCTGCTGGAGGAAGCAATGGCCTATCATCTCGATGCTCTTGAGCTGCAGCTGATCCGATCGAGAGGCGATCTGGAACTCCTTTATCGCTTCGGTGTAGAGAGCCATCTCGAGGTAGGCCATACCAAGATCATAGTGGCTCCGGTAGTCGTCCTCCTCGACATCGCTCGTGATCTCCTCTACGAGATTCTCCGCTTCGCCAGACGACGAGCCACCATCGATGATATCCTCGAAACCGACTCCATTCTCTCCAGTCCCTCTACCCTCGGTATCATTCTCGCTTGCCGGCTCTTCATCCGATGCCGTCTTTCTGCCATCCGGGCTCTCTGCTGGTATCTCATCCTGCCCCGGTTCCGATTGCCCGGTCTCCGGCACCTCTTCTGCGGACACCGTCTCCTCGGTCGCCTCGGCCCCTTCACGAGCATTGGGCTCATCCGTCTCCGCCTCGGGGAGGGTCTCATCGTCATCGATATGCGGTATCTCTTCCTCCTCCCCGGAGACACCCGGCTCCTCGCATTCCATTTCGGGGCTCTGCTCACCCTCTTCCGCCGAAGCAGCTGTCTCTTCACCGCCGACATCATCTTCGACCGCCTCGGGTTCAACTTCGTCGACGGGCTCATCTTGATCAACAGTAGATTCCTCTGCAGTCGTCTCTTCGACAACGCTCCGAGCTATCGAATCCTCCACCCCCTTGATCTCGTCCTCTGTCATGGAGGTCCTCAATTCCGCCGCCGCCTCCACATAGCCCTGATATTTCTCCGTGTTTCCATCCCTTTTGGCGTCGGCGGCGAGCTTGCTGTAGAGCTCGAACGCTCCGGTCTTGATCCCGATCGACTTGAAGACGGCTGCCGCCTTGATGATGATCTCCTCACATTCCGGGACGAGCTCGAGCATGACCAATATCTTCTCGTTCAGCTCCGGACCGTATGATTCTGTGTCGGCCAGTATCGAATCGAGGTACTGGGAAAAACAGATCCTGGCTTCGCCTTCGAGCTTCTGCTTCGCCCTCAACGCACCCATCTTGAAAATCGTCTCTATTCGGCCGGGTATGATCCTTAGGATCTTCTTGCAGACAGCGACGGCATTGTTGTAGAGAGCGACCTTCTCGTAGATGACGATCGCCTTCTCGAAACTGGAAACAGCCTGGATGCTGTCTCCCGCCTTGAGGTAGATATCGCCCAGCTCGTTGTAATGATTAGGATTCTTCGTCTCTATCCCCGTCAGGCGTTTGTACTCCTCGATGGCCTTGTCGTACTTGCCCTTCTGCAGGAAGTTCCGCGCCTTCTGTCTTATTTGAGTGGCCCTACTCAAATCCCGACCTCGCTCTTCTCCCTGAACCCTTCTCTCTCCCAGACGGTCTCTCCACCCTTGAAGACCACGGCGGAGAGATTTATACCGGCCCGGGCCGGTATCTCCCTGTAATCCTCAACATCATAGATCACTAGATCCGCCTTCTTGCCCACCTCTATCGAACCGACCTCCCCTTCACGGCCGATCGCGTACGCGGCGTTGATGGTGCCGGCGCAGATCGCCTCGGCTGGGGTCATGCCCATCTGGGAACATGCTATGGCTACCGCCAACGGCATGGAACCGCTCGGCGCGCTCCCGGGGTTGAAATCGGTCGCGAGCGCGACGATGGCCCCGGCCTCGATCAGGTCTCGTGCGGGCGCGAATCTGCTCGATGCCAGTCCTAGCGAAGTGCAGGGCAAAAGAACAGCTATAGTCTGGCTTTGGCCGAGCTTCCTCACGCCGAGGGGTGAGACCTTGATCAGGTGTTCGGCGGAAGTCGCACCGAGATCGACAGCAAGCTCCGCGCCACCCAGGGAAGTAATCTCATCCGCATGGAGCTTGAGACCGAATCCGTGGCGCTTCCCGGCTTCCAGGATCTCCCTTGTCTCGCCGATACTGAAGACACCCTTCTCGCAGAATACGTCGATGAATTCGGCTAGTCCTTCCCGCGCCACGGCGGGGATCATCTCATCGACGACCAGACGCACGTAGGTCTCCCCCGATGAATGCTCTTCTGGCTTCTGGTGAGCCCCCATGAAGGTCGATACGACATCGAGGGGCGTCTCCTCACCGAGACGGGATATGACACGCAGCATCTTCAACTCATTTATTAAATCAAGCCCATAACCACTTTTTATTTCTATAGTTGTAACACCGTACTCCAGCATTCTGAGGATGCGCCTCCTGCTCAGTTCGAGGAGCTGCTCCTCATCGGTCTCCCTGACGCCGCGCACGGTGCGCTTTATGCCTCCGCCCCTCTTCTCTATCTCTAGGTAGGAATCTCCGAGGATCCTGGATTCATACTCATCCGATCGGTAGTTCGTGAAAACGGCGTGCGTGTGCGGATCGACCCATCCAGGGAGCACTACCCTGCCGCCTGCGTCGATGGTCCTCTCGACGGTCGCCGCTCCTATCCTCTCCTCCACCTCTTCCCTTGTGCCGACGGCAAATATTCTGCCCTTCGACACAGCCACTGCACCATTTACGACCAAGCCTACGTCCGACAGGTATTTCGAACGCTTCGGGCCCTGTTCGCCAGTCCGGCAGGTCAGTAACTGAACGGCGCCAAGAAGCAGTAGATCAACAACGTCGTGCAAGCGCCTCTCCTTGCAGAATGAAACGTCTAACCTGTACTATCCAAGCACAATGCATGGATATATATGTCGCAAAGGAAAGCGAACCCGACACTCTTGTTCCCATCCACCATCACCCAAGATGTTCTATTCACCGAGCATCGGAATATGAAGCCCTGCATCCTTCGCTTTTTCAACGGCTATCTCGTAGCCGGCATCGGCATGTCTTGCAATCCCTGTGCCAGGGTCACACCGCAGGCAACGGGCCAATCTTGCGCGGCCATCGGGGGTTCCGTCGGCCACGACTGCAAGGCCAGCATGGATGGAGAGACCCATGCCGACACCCCCCCCGTGATGGACAGAGACCCAGGCGGCGCCGTTGACCGCATTGAGCAGTGCATTCAGTATAGGCCAGTCCGCTACGGCATCGCTTCCGTCCCTCATACTCTCCGTCTCCCGGTAGGGTGAAGCAACCGATCCGCTGTCCAGGTGATCCCTGCCTATGACAATCGGAGCCGAGATCTCGCCCTTTGCGACGAGATCGTTGAGTGCAAGCCCGAAACGCTCCCGCTCGCCGTACGCGAGCCAGCAGATCCTCGCAGGCAGGCCCTGGAAGTCCACCCGCTCACGCGCCAGGTGGATCCACTTGCAGAGGGATTCGTTCTCCGGGAATAGCTCTAGGATCAGATCATCGGTCCGGTAGATGTCCTCCTTCTTTCCGGAAAGTGCGATCCACCTGAAGGGCCCCCTGCCGATGCAGAATTGAGGCCTTATAAAGGCGGGCACGAAACCGGGAAACGCAAAGGCGTTTTCGAGCCCCCCCTTCTCCGCCTGTCCCCGTATATTGTTTCCGTAGTCGAAGACGACTGCACCCTTATCCTTCAGGTCGATCATCGCCTGAGTATGGATAACGATCGACTCGAAAACTTCCTTGATATACCGGTCCGGTTCCTTCCCTCTCAGCTCCGCCGCTTCTTTGACACCGTATCCTCTCGGAATATATCCGTTCAGCTCGTCGTGCGCCGAGGTCTGATCTGTGACCACGTCGGGTATCACGCCCCGCTTGACAAGCTCTGGAAAAACATCGGCTGCGTTGCCGACCAGGCCAAGCGAGTAGGATCTCTTCTCCCTGACCGCCTTTTCCACCTTTGCGAGCGCCTTTTCGAGATCCGTCTCCATCTCGTCACAATACCTGGTCTCCAGCCGCTTCTCTATCCGTCCCGCGTCCACCTCGACGGCGAGGCAGACTCCGCCGTTCATCGTGACCGAGAGCGGTTGAGCGCCTCCCATCCCGCCGAGACCGGCGGTCAGTACAAACCTGCCTGCGAGGCCTCCGCCGAAATGCTGCCTTGCACACTCGGCGAATGTCTCGAAGGTCCCCTGGAGGATCCCCTGCGTTCCTATGTACATCCAGGAACCTGCCGTCATCTGGCCGTACATCATGAGCCCCTTGCCCTCGAGCTCCCAGAAGTGCTCCCACGTAGCCCACTTGGGGACGAGAAGCGAATTGGCGATGAGCACGCGCGGGGCGCCCTCGTGAGTCTTGAAAACCGCGACCGGTTTACCCGATTGTACGAGCAGCGTCTCGTCCCCCTCGAGATTCCTGAGTGATTCTACTATCTTATCGAAACATTCCCAGTTCCTGGCGGCCTTTCCCCGGCCTCCGTATACGACTAGATCCTCCGGCCGCTCAGCCACTTCGGCGTCCAGATTGTTCATCAACATCCTCAAGGCAGCCTCCTGGAACCAGCCTTTGCAACTGATCTCCGATCCCCTGGGAGCTCTTATCTTTCGGGGGCTCATCTCTCGCTCACCTCCGGTCCGGTCATTCCATTACTCGACACAATTTTTCAATAGATATTCAGCGACATTTTCCCGGCGGGAAATCTACTCTTTATCTTCCTTGCTCCGTTTCGTTCCCCTGACCGCGCAGTATATTCCGCACATCGAACATAGTTCTTCGCTGTCCGACGCACTCTTGTCATACATGCGCCTCGCTCTCTCCGGATCCATGCAACCGGTCAAAACACTCTCCCAGTCGAGCTTCGCGCGGGCCCTGGATATTGACGCATCCCAATCAGCCGCTCCAGCGTGACCCTTGGCTATATCTCCGGCATGAGCGGCGATCCTCGACGCGATGATCCCTTCCCGCACATCCTCCACCGACGGCAGCCTGAGATGCTCTGCCGGAGTCACATAACAGAGGAAATCCGCGCCGTGCCAGGCGGCGACCGCGCCTCCGATCGCTGCGGTTATATGATCGTAACCGGGAGCTACATCCGTCACGAGCGGCCCGAGCACATAGAAGGGTGCACCGCGGCATACACGTTTCTGCAGAAGCATGTTAGCTGGGATATCCTGGAGGGGGACATGCCCCGGTCCTTCTACAATAACGCTCACAGACCTCTCGCGCGCCCGTTCTACAAGCTCTCCTATCACGAGCAGCTCTCCGAGCTGCGCCCTGTCGGTGGCATCATCGATCGCTCCGGGCCTGAGGCCATCCCCCAGACTGAGAGCGACATCATACTCGGAGGCGATGTCGAGAAGCTTGTCGAAGTGCTCGTAGTATGGATTCTCCTCTTTCCGTTTCACCATCCACTGGAGAAGAAAGCAACCTCCCCTGCTCACAACACCCGCTGTTCTCGACGACGCGACCTCTGCCGCGAGACGCCGGGTCTGCCCGCAATGTATCGTCATGAAATCGACTCCGTCGCGAGCCTGCTTT
>DAOUUU010000134.1 GCA_030667985.1 Candidatus Krumholzibacteriota bacterium | reverse complement strand
TCATAGAACTCTCCATAATCCTCGAAAAATTCGGTACATGCTAGCATAGGCCCCTCTACTTTGCAAAGCGAAAACGGAGCCTGTAAAAAAGAGGTAAAAACCCGCCCCAGAGAATAATATGGACGGCATTCTCGCCCCCTGGAGGCATGAATAGCCAGCTACCTATTTAAACGGATGGATCGTGCGGAAGGTTCCCGATCAGGGATAAACCTTTTTCACTGATTCCAGGACGAGGTGCTCCAAGCCAGGCTCGGCTGAGATCTTGAGTAAGTTCTCTCGATTGACCTCGCCGTTCAGCACCCTTTCGCTGAGTGGATCCTCTAAGTACTTCTGTATAGCCCGCTTGAGCGGGCGAGCGCCTAGCTCCGGCTTGTAGCCCTTCTCGAGTATGAACTCCTTCGCTTCGACAGTCATCTCGAACTCGATGTTCTGAGCATCGAGCCTGCGGAAGAGGTCCTGAAGCAATATGTCTATGATCAGCATAAGATCCGAACGCTCGAGGGCCCGGAAGACGATGATCTCGTCCAGCCGGTTCAGGAATTCCGGGTTGAAGATCTTCTTCATCTCCTCGAGAATTGTCGCCTTCATATGCTTGTAACCGGCGTCGCTCTCCTCGGAGACGAACCCCATTCCCTTCTTGCCCTTGATATCCCTCGCTCCGACATTGGATGTCATGATCAGGACGGAATTCTTGAAATCGACTCTCCTGCCGAACGAATCTGTCAAACAGCCCTCCTCGAGGATCTGCAGCAGGATATTGTATACGTCCGGATGAGCCTTCTCTATCTCGTCGAGAAGGATGACCGAATAGGGCTTCCTCCTCACCTTCTCGGTAAGCTGGCCCCCTTCCTCATAGCCTACATATCCGGGAGGGGCCCCTATGAGTCTGGAAATGGCGAACTTCTCCATATATTCCGACATATCTATGCGGATGAGCGCATCTTCGCTCTCGAAGAGAACCGCCGACAGGGCTCGAGCCAGTTCCGTCTTGCCAACGCCGGTGGGTCCAAGAAATATGAAGGAACCAATCGGGCGCCGTGGATCGCGCAGCCCGGCTCGATTTCTTCGGACCGATGTTGCGATCGCCTTGAGCGCCTCTTCCTGACCGACCACCCTCTTGCGCAATTCGTCCTCTAGTTGCAGGAGTTTCTTCGTCTCCTCCTCCTCCACATCCGATACGGGGATACCGGTCATATCCGATATTACCCTAGCGATCTGTTTCTCCGTCACGACCGATTCATGCTCCTGGCGCGATTCACTCCATTCCCTGTGCTTCTCGGCAAGCTGCTTACGGAGCTCCTTCTCCTGATCCCGAAACGAAGCCGCCTTTTCAAACTCCTGCGCCTGAATTGCCGACTCCTTCTCGGTGGAGATCTCCTCTGTCTTCTTCTCCAGCTCTCGAAGTTCGTTCGGAACGGTCGTTATCGACAACCTGGCCCTCGCCCCCGCCTCGTCGATGATATCGATCGCCTTGTCGGGCAGAAACCGGCCCTGGATGTAACGCTGTGAAAGATTTACAGCCTGCAGGATCGCCTCATCCGTGAATTTTGTGCGGTGATGGGCCTCGTACTTGTCCCTGAGTCCCCTGATGATCTGTACCGTCTCCTCCTCTGTCGGAGGATTGATCAATATGAGCTGAAAACGTCTTTCGAGCGCGCCGTCTTTCTCTATGTGCTTGCGGTATTCATCGAGCGTCGTGGCGCCCACGCATTGTATCTCTCCGCGGGCGAGAGCCGGTTTGAGCATATTCGAGGCGTCTATCGCTCCCTCGGCCCCGCCGGCACCCACTATGGTATGTATCTCGTCTATGAATATGATGACCTGTTCATTGTCGCGGATCTCATTGATGATAGTCTTCAAGCGTTCCTCGAACTGTCCTCTGTATTTAGTACCTGCTACTATAGATGCAAGGTCAAGCGTTGTTATTCTTTTGTCCCGGAGAAGCTCGGGCACCTTGTTCTCGACGATCTTCTGCGCGAGGCCTTCGACGATCGCGGTCTTACCCACGCCCGGCTCGCCGATCAGGACCGGGTTATTCTTCTTTCTACGGCAGAGGATCTGAATGATCCTGCCTATCTCCGTGTCGCGCCCGATGATCGGATCGAGCTTATTCTCCCTGGCGAGCTGTGTCAGGTCGCGCCCGAACTGGTCGAGTGTAGGGGTCTCGCTCCTCTCCTTCCTCGCCCTCGCCTTCGAGAGTCCTCCGCCTCCCTGATGGAGAAGCTTCATGATCTCTTCTCGAACGCGCTTCCGGTCCACGCCAAGCTCGAGGAGTATCCTGGCTGCAACACCCTCCCCTTCCCGGATCAGGCCCAGCAGGAGGTGCTCTGTGCCGACATAGTTGTGGTTGAGCAGTCTCGCCTCCTCGATCGAGAGCTCGAGCACTCGTTTGGCCCTCGGCGTAAGGGGTATCTCCCCCAATGTCAGGGTCCCGCCGGTCGGCTTTACCATGTTCTCGATGACCTGTTGGATCTGGTCCAGTTCTATATCGAGCTTCTGCAGCACCCTGGCTGCTATCCCCTCCCCCTCCCTAACTATACCGAGGAGCAGGTGCTCGGTGCCTATATAGTCGTTCTGAAGCCTGTTCGCTTCGTCTCGAGAGAGATAGATAACCCGGCGAACGCGTTCTGTAAATTTATCATTCATCGGTGACCTTTCTTGACCACTCTACTCGGCTCTAGGACCCTCCAAGTCTCGATCTGATATAATCGGCCCTTACCCTGTCCCTTTCATCCGGTTCCATCGGCCGTCCATGCAACTGCTGCAAATGCAACGGCTTGATCATGACCAGGAGTTCGTTTAGCCTTGATATGCTGACATCGGTGATGATGCCCAGCCCTATCCCGAGGCGGACTGCAGACATCAAATCCATTGCCTCTCTTGAAGTTACAAGTCTAGCTGTCTTCAGGACTCCATGCGCCCTGCATATCTTGTCTTCGAGCAAACTCCGTGCCTTTTTCAGCAGCGTTTCTCGCGCTTTCTTCTCGAATTCCAACACCTTGCGAAGATAGGACTCGAGGCTCGAGACCGTCTCCCCCTCACTGACTCCGAGTGTGATGCTGTTGGAGATCTGAAACATATTCCCCATCGCGTTGCTCCCCTCCCCGTACATACCCCTGACGGCAAGCCGGACGTTGCTCAGACCCTTGATGACCTGCGAGATGTCCTTGTTATGTACGAGTCCTGGGAGATGTACCATCGCCGAGACCCTAAGACCCGTCCCAACGTTGGTGGGACAAGCGGTGAGATATCCGAGTGTATCGCTGAACGCGAAATCGAGACGATCGTCCAGCTCGCCGTCGAGACGATCGAGCCGCGTGAAAGCCTCCGCCGCCGAGAATCCAGACGATATGGACTGGAGCCGCAGATGATCCTCTTCGTTGATCATGGCGCTCATCCCCTCACCCTTCAGCACTACGAGAGCCCGGTTCTTGTGATTCTGCGTCATATCGATACTGATCAGGTGACGCTCGAGCAGCAGCATTCTTTCGCTCGGGGTTATCGCACCGAGATCGATCGCCACGGCTTTCTTCATCGAGGGACATTCGGCGAGCGCCTCCTTCAAGCTGGCCAGCGTCTTTTTCATGGCGGCGGGCTTTGCCCTGTGAGGGAAGGGCGTGCGATCGAGGTTTCGGGCCAGCCTTACCCGGCAGGAGAGGATGATCTCGCTCTCCTCGCCCGTTCCATCCAGCCACTTTGCCGGCGTCTCAATTATATGCCTCAACGAGGACATTCTTTATCCCCCCCGGCCTTTTTCCCATTCAGCTCCCTGAGTTCGTCCCTGATCTCAGCCGCACGCTCATAGCATTCCTCGGCGATCGAAAGTTCCAGCTCCTCCTGCAGTAGAGTGGCTCTCCTCACCGTTTCTGCCCTCTCTCCCCTGCTCTTCGGGCATTTGCCGAAATGCTGGGTCTTCACGTGAAGATTTCTGAGGACCGAGAGGACGTGAGGCTTGAAGAACTCGTAACACTCGCTGCAGCCCAGCTTCGCCACATCCCGAAAATCTTCGTGACTCGTGCCGCAGAGGGTGCAGACATGCTTTTTCTTCTTTATCCGAGCAGCATCCGCAGAATCCCCGAAGAGACCGGATATGATGTTACCTAGCGCGAAGTTGCTCTTCTCGAGATAGTCGAAACCCTTTTCCTCGGCGCACATGCGGCATACGTGTATCTTTACCACCCGGTCGTTCTTCTGCTGGGTCAGGTGGATCGTCGCCTGGTTTTGCTTGCAGATCTGGCATATCATCTTACTCGCCACCACCATACTTCTCGAGTACTCCGTTCTCGAGAACGAACGCCCTGTCAGCCTTATTCAGCAGCTCCTTCTTGTGCGTCACGATAACGAAACTCTGTCCCATCGATCTGCTGAGCTTGGAGAGGGTCGTATGAAGCACCTTGCTGTTGACTTCGTCGAGATTTCCCGAGGGTTCGTCGGCGAGAACGATAGCGGGCCGGTTCATCAGGGCCCTCGCTACGGCGACCCGCTGTTGCTCTCCGCCGGAGAGCTCGTTGGGCCTGTGTGTTACCCGTTCGCTCAGCCCGACACGCTCGAGGAGTTCCAGGGCTTGTTTCTCTGTCTCCCCGCTGTTCGACCCCCTGACCAGAGCGGGCATCATTACATTCTCATGAGCGCTGAACTCCGGGAGCAGGTAGTGGAACTGAAACACAAAACCCAGGTCCCGGTTCCGCATCTCGTTCAGCTCGCCGGAAGAGCATTCCTGCGGATCCCTGCCCTTGATCAAAACCCTGCCCTGATCGGGGATATCGAGCGTGCCGAGAATGTGGAGCAGCGTACTCTTGCCTGCTCCCGAGGCGCCGAGGATCACGACGACTTCCCCCTCCCGCACACTCAGATCGAGACGAGCGAGGACCTCGATAGGGCCCTTCTTCCCCTCGAATGTCCTTACCACCCCTTCTGCCTTGAGTATCTCCATCATCTTATCGAAATATAAGCAAAACCCGGCGCCATACGCAAATCACCTACAGCCGCCGGTGTCAATCGTACTTTATCGCATCGAGGGGCAGCATCTTGCACGCCTCCCAGCTCGGATAGAGCGTCGCCGCGAAACTGATAAACATCGACGCCGAGCAGACGAGAAGCACATCGAGCCCCTTGACAAGAACCGGCAGCGTATTTATGAAATAGACGTCGGAAGGAAGATCTATGCTCCACTTGCCAAGTGCCGCGCAGGCTGCGAGTCCGCCGGCAAGACCGAGGGCGGTTCCAAACACGCCGATCAGTGTCCCCTGTATCATGAAAATGGACATCACTCCCCCCGAGGATGCTCCCATAGAACGAAGGATGCCTATCTCGCTCCGTTTCTCCATGATCACCATAGTCAGCATCCCTACCAGATTGAAAGCGGCTATCATGATGATGAGCGTGAGCAACAGGAACATTAGGATCTTCTCGACTTTTATATAGCTGAACAGGTTGCTGTTCATCCGAATCCAGTTGTTAGTCCCGTATACATAGGATTTAAGCGATCCCTGAATCTCCTCATCGATCCTCCCCGCCTGCCAGATATCACTGACCTTTATGCCGAGTCCCCTTGTGGCAGCCTCGAAATCGAAGAAGGTCTCGGCCTCTTCGATATCTATGTAGGCAAAACGTGAATCGAATTCGTATACCCCCGTCTGGAAGAATCCTATCACTCTGAAATCCCTGGTCCGCGGCCTGATCTTTCCTCCGCTCATCTCGGCCGGAGCCGTAACGAGC
>DAOUUU010000149.1 GCA_030667985.1 Candidatus Krumholzibacteriota bacterium | reverse complement strand
GTGTAACCCGATGTGTAGAGCTTTGACAGACATAGAACGGCTGTGCATATATCGGCGTAGACCTTGGATATCCCGTACAGGAGCGGATAGGGATCATCTCCCGAATGTCTTCTGGACGCATCGAATGAACCGAGAAAAGAGACGATCCTGTTCTGTAGCAGCGTCACAGCCTCGTCACCTCCGATCCATCCAGGTTCGTGGTCCGGAATACGATCCAGAAGGCCACCGTCTCCATACAGCACAATACCGTGATGCTTGAGATCGTAGACGAAAGGGCTCGGACCCATGGACTCGAAATCGGACGAAAGCATAATTCCGACATCAATACTACCCAAGAATTCTATTTCATCCGTATTTCCCTGACAGGCAGCACCCAGTTCCCGCCGCATACTGTACAGTCGCTCATGGGACTGGCGCGATTGGACCGCAACGAGTAGATCGACATCGCCAATCAGGCGGGGTATATCTGATTCCCTATCAACGCCGCCCTCCCCTAGAGCGAAACTTCCTCCCAGGAATATACCCTTGACATTCTCCCGGCCCGACATCTCGAGCACTCTACGCGCGCATGAATCGAGGAGTGTATCGAATGGCGGTGACAGATCGAGAGAAAAAGACCCGCGCTGTCCGCACGGGCCAGAATCAACCGTTCTATCAAAATCCATTATACCCGCCTGTAAATGAATTCGGGGATGTAGTATTTCTTTCTGTTCATTACCGTCCCGAGGAACCGGCCGTCAAGCTTTTCCACCATGAGTATGGCCCTTTTGACCACCTCGCGGCGCGTTTTACCGGTATGAACGATAAGAATGACGCCATCAGCATACGAGCTTATGATAGAAGTCTCGGGAGCCTCGAGGATAGCGGGCGTATCGATGAGGACGTAATCGTAGGTCTCCGAGAGCTGACGGATCAGTTGTGCCATCCTCTCCGAATTGACGAGCGATATGGAAATATCGATGTTTGTCGTCACGCCTGCCGGAATGAAGTCGATTCCGCCTACATCTTGTATGAGCGACTGGAGGTCTGCTTTCCCTTCGAGATAATCAATAATACCCCTTTTGTTCTCAGTACCGAACAACCGATTCAATCCGGGATTACGGACGGAACAATCTACGATACAGAGACGCTGAGATCCTCCGACGGCAAGAATACGAGAGAATGTCGAGATCACGGTCGTCTTACCCTCACCCTTCACAGCGCTGGTAAATACGATAGTACACATTTCCAGGTCCCTCGTCTCGGCTTCCACGGCATTCCTGAGGGCCAATAGCGATCGGCGGAAATTCTCTTCCAATCCTTCGAGAAACCTACTGTCCCGCTCCTTGTGGGAGAGATCGACATCAGTCTTCGCCTTCCTATTAGTCTTCACCGTACGCCTGGGCTTGATACGGTCGTTCTTCCGTTGACCCTGCCTGTCCCTTTCAGCTTTCCGAAGCGCGTCGTATATCTTGCTCACATCAACACACCTTCCACCAATTATCGCAGGACCTTATACACTGCTTTATCGGGGCTATCTTAACCGCACACGCCGATCGTTTACAGGATTTTCTGGCGTCTCGAGATCCCTGATCCCTTCCCTGATCAGGCGACCGTCTATAATGCGGGAGTCCTTCACGTAACCTATCAGTAACACCCTGTCGCATAGAATATTGATCAAACGAGGAATCCCGGAGGCGAAATGGCTGATCTCGTCATACGCATCCTCTGTAAACTTGACGCTCCCATTAATCGCTCCTGCGACCTGGAGCCTGTACTTGACGTAGCTCTCCACTTCGTCCCTGTTCAGGAGGCCTATCCTGCAGATACCTGGAATGCGCTGTTTCAGCTGTCTCAGATCATTGTCGTTGATTAGATCCTCAAGCTCCGGTTGTCCCACAAGCATGATCTGCAGCAGTTTTCTGTCGCGCGTCTCGAGATTGGAGAGCATTCTCAACTCTTCCATCACATCGATCGACAGGTTCTGGGCTTCGTCGATAATGACAAGGGTGCTCATGTTCTTCTCGTACTGTTGGATGAGAAATTCGTTCAACCCAAGAAGCATTTGCGCCTTGTTCATCCCCTCTACATCCAATCCTAGATCCTTGCAGATGAGATATAGCAGTTGTTCGAAGGGGAATTTCGTCGAGAATACGAAGGCTATCGCTAGTGACTTGTGAAATAGATCTATAAAAGCATTGATGACCGTAGTCTTTCCGACTCCGACTTCACCCGTAACGGCGATGAATCCCTTTTTCTGAAAGATCCCGTACGTAATGTAGGCAAGCGCATCCCTGTGTCCCGGACTCCTGTATAGAAACTTTGGATCCGGTATCACATTGAACGGCAATTCCTTGAATCCGTAATATTCCTTGTACATTCCACCCTACTTCATCTTTGCATCTGGGAAGCTAGCCAATACATGCATTCCGAGGACTTCTTCCGCCTCCGCGATGTTCTTTAGAGAATGATCCAGACTATCGATAAAAAACGCGAAACCCAGTGCACCCATTACGCTGAATAGGGGACCCAGCGCCAAACGGACATAATCCCGGGTCCTCCTCTTTCTCGCTGGTGTCGCAGAGCTCAAGATCGTCACCGTCCACTCAGGGTTGCTAGCTATGGCGATCTTCGCGTTCAAATGCTGCTCCAGAAGCTCCGAGTAATTCTCGTTCAGCTGAGTAAGGGTCGTTTCGATCCTCTGCACCTCGACTTCCTTGCTTGGAATTTCACCAGATTCATTTCCTAGTCTTGTTATTATAGCCTTCAGCGTACGCTCTCTCTCGAACAAGACATCGAGCTGGGCCGATTGTATTAAAATCTGAGTCCTGATCTCGCTATCTATCATCCGCTCGACGTCTTTGATCTGTTTGCGTACCCTTACAAGCTCCAAGTTTTCATCCGTGAATTTTGATTCCAATTCAGATTCGGTGATTTTCAGTTGGTGGAAACTGCTGCGAAGCGATAAAACGACATTCTGTTCGAGGTTCGATTCTGCGAAGGTGCTTGATCCGGCAATCCTCTCCTCCTTGCCCGCCTGGCTGAGCTTCTGGAGCTGCTGGATCATCACCTGCTTGCTCCCTATCGCCTCGACAAGCTCGTCAAGCTTCCCCTGATAGCTTGTACGGCTTATTATGATATACTTGCTTTGCTCTTTGAGATCGACGATATCCCACGAACGAAAGACTCTTTCCTTGCGATCCAGCCAGTAGTCGATCTCATCTTTTATGATCTTTAACTCGGTGTTGAAGAAATCGTTCATTTCGGGAGGAGTTCTGAACTCCTGGTAATAATCCTTATACGCATTCACAAGTGAGTTCACTACGATCTCGCAGAAGACCGGGTCAGTTGATTCGTAAGTCAGCCAGATCACATTGGACGTCCCGATAACACCCGCGTTTACACTGCTTGGATAGACTGTGCCGGGAGGGTCGTATCCCTCGGGACTGAACTCGTCGAGGAGCTCGTTCGCCCGATCGATGACGACCAATGATTTCATCATCTCGATCTGAGAGGCGATCTCTTCCTCCCAGCTGAGTGTTCTAACGTACTGGCTGAACACTCCTTTCGTCTCACCGCGCTTAACCAGTACCTTTGCCGATGATTCGAATGTGGCAGTTCCACGCAGATTGAGGAACGCGACACTCAAAGTGGCTACACTCACTATCCCGATAATTATCCATTTCCGCCTAAAGATTACCTCGAGGAAATCCTTTACGGTCGATTCTCTTTTCTACCCTACCTGCTGTTCCATGACCTCGCCTCTAGTAGTTTTGCCCCGCTCTTTGATAAAACTCGTAGAGTACCTTCACGTTCGCGATCTGCCAGCCTCGGAGATACAGATTCATCGGATCGTTGAAGATATTGAACAAGGTGCCGATGAAATCCTCCGCCTTCTTCAGCGACGATGTCGGCACATAGATGATATCATTCGGTTTTAGCGGAATATCGAGATCGAATCTTCCGCCTTCGGTCAATTGAGTTATATTGAACTGCAAGCCGATGATATGATTATGAGCGACACGCCGTATGACGAGAATATCACCCTTGCCGGCCCTCTCAGTGTGTATTCTACCCTGGGCGAGTGCTCCCAGGAGCGTCATGCCCTTCACCAGCTCGTAGGCGCCCTGATCCCTCACCTCTCCCAAAACATAGATTACAGGGTCGTCGAAGTCCTTGAGTATGACAGCAATCTGCGGATCCCTTATGATCGCTGAATATGCCTCAGTGATGACACTGTCGACCTGTGTCACGCTCCTGCCGACTGCGAGGACATCACCCACATAGGGAAGCGATATCTTCCCATCCGGCCTCACCTTGAGCCCGACCAGGTCATAATCGTGGTTGTAAAAAAAGCTGATATCTATTTTATCCCCGTAGTGGATGAGGTAATCTTCACTCCCTGTTATGGCCGGTAATTCATCGAAAACGATCTCCCCTTTTTCCACCTCGCCTTCCATGTTGGATATCATCCTGGTGCCGCTGCTGCCGCAACTGGCAACAATCAGTGCAACTCCAACGATTCCAATATTTAATATGGTCGCTCCTCGAAAAAGCATCACAGTCCTATCCATCACAAGGTTAACAGAAACCGGCACAACGATTAAGCTGCGTAATTACCTTGTAACTAAAGTCTTTAGCTGTTCCTATCCATTAGCGACGAGGGCAAGATACATGCCAAGAAACTAATAGGCTCCTTTCCTGG
>DAOUUU010000163.1 GCA_030667985.1 Candidatus Krumholzibacteriota bacterium | reverse complement strand
CATACGTATAGAATAACGC
The DNA here is from genome assembly GCA_030667985.1 of Candidatus Krumholzibacteriota bacterium. GTDB lineage: Bacteria > Krumholzibacteriota > Krumholzibacteriia > Krumholzibacteriales > Krumholzibacteriaceae > DAOUUU01. Next base: position 3,417 of record DAOUUU010000163.1, on the reverse strand, counting down.
CACCGACTCGATCCCCAGCTGCCCGATGAGCGTGAGAGCAAATATATTTATCAAATCATCCTGGTCCATCAACTTGTTCAGATCCCGGCTGAGACCGAACAGGGTTCTCATGTCGAAGGCTTTTCTCTTGAGGTTCTTGTTGACCCTGGTGAAATCCTCCTGGCCTTTTTGGACCTCCCCTTCGAGCTGGATATTTTGCTTCCTCATATTCTTGCGCTTGTGGGCCTGTGAGATAAAATTATCGACCTTCGCAATCATCTCTTTCAGTGAAAACGGCTTCTTAATGTAGTCCTGGGCGCCGGCCCTGAACCCTTTGATCATCGAATCCGGTATAGAGTTCGCGGAGATGATGATTATCGGCACGTCGCAATGTATATCCCGCGCCCTTATCTCGTCGCAGACTTCGAATCCGCTCTTTTCGGGAAGAACTACATCGAGCACGACAAGATCGGGCTTGAAAAGATCGTACTTCTCGATAGCCTCCTCGCCATCATATGCCGATTCCGTGTTGTACCCCTTGCCCCTGAGAGACTCCGTAAGGATTTCCACAACATTGGGGTCGTCATCGACTACAAGGATATTCGCGCTCACGTTTGACCTTTCTATCCTGAAACGGGTTCACGGGGACGAACGGACTTTGCTATCTCTTTCTCCATTACCTTGGCGAATTGCGTGACGATCTCAATATCGTAACGCAAACCGTAATTCTCCCTCAACGTGTCGAGAGCTTCCTTGTCGCTCAAAGCTGGACGATTGGGCCGCTTGTTTATCATCGCGGCGTAGCTCTCCACTACCGATATGATCCTCGCCCCGACCGGTATCTCTTTTCCCCTGAGTCCCATCGGATATCCTTCCCCGTTGAACCGCTCGTGATGAGCGCGCACTACGTCCACCACGTGATCGTTGAACCTCATGCGGCGAAGCATCTCCGCTCCATCTTCCGGGTGTCTCTTTATGATCTCCCATTCCTCTTTCGTCAGTTCTCTCGGGCTCCTGAGGATCAAATCGCTGACCTTGATCATTCCCATATCCCTTAATACGGTCCCGTAGATCAGATCCTTGAAGTGCTCCTCCGGATAATCCATGTTCTTCGCAAGCATTCCCACATATCTCGAAACGATCTCCGAAGATCCCTTTAGAAGGGTATTCTCCTCGATCATCGAGATCAATGTTTTGACGATTCCCAGCGTACGGTCGTGCTCTCTCTCGAACATCAACGCGTTTTCGTAAGCTCCTTGCGCAACACTTACGAGAATCCGCAGAAACTCAAAATCGCCCTTCTTCATGCCGCGGCCGGCGATTCGCTTGCCAAGAAACACGAGCCCGGTCAGTTCGTTCTTCTGGCGGAAAGGACAGACATATTCTAGTCCCTCGCTCTTTAGGCTCTTTTTCTCACCCCTGTTCATCTTCTTGGAATCGGCCAGGGCGATCACTTTGTTGCTGTCGCGAAGCTCTTCGTCGATGCCGCTTGATACCTCGATCTTCTCGACGGCCTCGAGGTTCAATCCCTTGGAAAACGCTAGCTTGTACAAATCCCCCGTTTTTTCGAAATAGGCGGCGGACTCGACACCGCCCTGAGCAATCGATGTAAGAAGGAAAATGTCGATCAGTTTTTTGCGCTCGCGGATACTGTTGAAATCGGTACTGATCGAGAAGAGTGTCTTGAGTTCGAGCACCTTGCGTCTGAGCTGCTTGTTGAGTTCCTCGTTTCCCTTCGGCATATCCCCGGTCTTCAAAGACTCACTGAAAGGCGATGTCGGCTTGTCTATCCATTCCGGGAAAGTCTGTTCCGACGTCTCGCCTTCGAATATCTCGGAAAGGATCTTGTCGGATCTGTTGGGGCGTGGCGGGCCGTCCGCAGCCTCGGCAGCGGTAGAATTTCCTACACTATCCGCGCTCTCTTCCAGCGGTTGATCTGTATTTTGATCGGAAGCGTCGTTTGTTCCCGCGTCATCCGAAGCTTTATCCTCCACGCCGCCTGTGTTCTCTCCTGTCTGCTCTTCGCCGTCATATGACATCAGGATCACGCCTGATTGGTCGGCTTTGACATCCTTTTCCGTTTCTGCAGCCTCGGGGGATTCGTTGCCGTCTTCAAAGGTTTCCACCTTCAAATCTTCGTCGCCGGAATCATCCGCCTCTTCAACCCTCTCGGGCTCGGGCTCAGAAACCGTTTCCCCTTTGGCGGAAAGAGCGTCCTCGAAAGATCCGTAACGATGGACCTTGGTATTTTCATCCTGCAGGAATTTGAGGATGACGTCATTGGTAATGACAAATCCAACCATGCCTCCCTTCTCCCCAAAGACGTTGACGAACTCCCTGAGGATCTTCGCCACCCCGCCTCCGAGAGATGAGAGTCCGGAAAAATCGAATACGACCCGCTTGAAGTCCCTTTTCAGGCACTCGTCGACCAGGCTCTGGACCTTATTGTTCTCGTGAAAACCGAGTTTTCCGGAGACCCTGAACGCTGCGACGCCGGGCACATCGACTTCGACCCTTTCAATCTTAGTCCTGGCCATTAAAGGTTCCCCAGTCTCACTCCACAGAGCTAGTAACCTCTTCCTGAGCCAGCCATCGGTCCAGCACACTCCTCAGGAATCTCCATTCACTGCCGACCTTCTTGGCCGGAATCTTCTTTTCTTTCGCCAAGCGGCAAACTGTCTTGACGTGCATCTTCAGATACTCCGCGGCCTCGACTGAAGTCATGACTTCGTTTCCGTCATCGTGACCGCCGATTATGATGCTGCCGTAATCGCGCTGATGTTGTTTGACCATCTGTGACCTCACAGTTTTTGATGGTCCGACCCCTCGTCAATACATATAGAGATCGGCCCGCTCTCGACTATACACGCGGTACCGTTGTTTCCTCCGACATCTCTACCTCGTCTTCGTCATCCACAAACGTACCCGATTCCTCCAGATTGTCTTCCAGACCCTCCAGAAAACTGATACGTTTCATAATTAACAGAACGTCCAGGATCGGATACTCGTCCTCCCCGACGTTCAGAACTTCCTTCATCACTGACGACCATTCACTCTCGGTCACCTGATCGAGGATCCCTTCTACCTGTTTTCCCCGGTCGTCGACGTAGATGCCGGCGCGCTTCTCGGCGACACCGACGATCATCACATATTCACGCGAGCATTCAGAATCAATTTCCTCCGGAGCCAGCTCATCCATAGCGTAAAGCGGAACCCTCTCTTTCGACACGGTTACATATCTGCCGCGCCGGTCATTACCTATATCGGCTTCGGTGATCGTGAGCACACGCTCTATACTGTAGAGAGGAAATGCCAGAGCTCTGCCACTCGCGGAGAATATCTGATACTCCTTCCTTTCCATTGTAAAAGGCAGGGTGAACCGGAACCGTACTCCATGCTCCGTATTTGGCTCGACCCAGATCAGCCCTCCCCATCTTT
>DAOUUU010000064.1 GCA_030667985.1 Candidatus Krumholzibacteriota bacterium | reverse complement strand
GTTATGAGACAGGAGCTTCGGCGCCTTGTTCATCCACGAATCCTGCACGTATCCGGTTATGTAGACGCCCCTGTTCGCGTTCGGGACGACACCGCCGACCCAGGGTGTCCCGCTGTCGTCCACGGCGAGTGTTCTCAGCAGCTTCGTATTCCACCTCACTCGATAGGAGGCCAGGTGAAGCGTCTTGAAATCTCCGTCATCGATCACTTCCCAGTCGATCCCGTTCCATCTATAGGGGATCACCGCGGTAATACAGTAAAGATCGCCGCCGCCCGACGCGATCGAGATTGGAGCTAAGGGTAGAGAACCGTAGGCGATCCATGTTCCACCCTCGAATCTGCTCGTGCCGCTGTCGCCGGCGGCATGTATGGTCCCATCATGCCCGCACAGGCCTGTCACCCTTCCTATCGGGAAGAATATGTAATCGAGAGTTGTTCTATCGAACAGAGCCACTCCGTCGTCGCACGCTATCCAGAGCGTGTCGGCATCTCTCAGGATGAAGTTGACCGTCCGGTCGCCCAGGCTGTCTGTAAGGTGCGGTTCGATCATGTGCTCGCCGTCGCTGAACTTCGCTATACCGTCGGCGGATCCATAGAGTAGTTCATCGCCTATTCGCAGGAAACAGCTTATGCTGTCGCTCAAGAGACCGGAGTGCACCTCGTCGAACCGCTTTGTCACCGGTTCATTGTCTATATCGTCAACGCGCACGATGCCTCTCTTCTCGAATCCGATCCAGACGGAACCGTTGCCGTCGAGAGTGACAGCTCTGATCTCGCTCGACGGGAGTTCCAATCCATCGTAGTAGTGCGTGAAGGTCGAATCGAGCAGGTCGAACAGCAGGACGCCTCCACTGGTGGAACACCATAGGCTGTCTCCAGTCATGGTGATTCCATAGAGCGCACTGGCGTTCAAGTACACCATCCATCCCTCAAGGGCCCATGCGGCCGTGCCGGAGCAGAGCAGGGCGAGAACAAGCGCTGATGCGAATAGCCGTTTCATCGGTCATCTCCCCTCGTATCGAACCATATCGGATATGAGCCTTTGAATGCGAACTTGAGTGATCTGGCCAGTATCAGAAGATCTCGTGCGAACGAACGGTTCTGGAGCAGAGCGAGCTCTTCCTCGCAGGATTCTGTGTAGGTGCTTCCCGGAGATATCCGCCAGATACCCGTGACTCCGGGCCTGTAGACTATACCGCCGCCGCTCTCCTGCTCGGATTGCCCCTCTACCGGCCCGGGCGGAGGGCCGATCAGGCTCATTCTCCCCGTCAAAACCTGGACGAAGAGTGCCACTTTGAAAAGATCTCCCACTTCACGCCCCGATGAGCTTCGGACTCTTGGTATCGTGATCATTCTTCCCCTCATTCCCGGGCGCCGTTCCCTGTAAAACCTTGCGCGCCCCGCGAGCCCGCCCAACAGATAATAAAACAGGCTTGAAAGGGCAGAGAAGGGTAGGACCAGAACCGCAATAGCTATATCCATAACGCGTTTGATGATTCCCCATAAGAATTGAACGACGCCGCGCTCCATGGTGAACATGTAGTATCCGGCCAGCTTATCGACCCGCACGCCCGATCCGACGAACCGGGCCAGCGGGGTGACCATCCGCACCTGGATCATCCTGCCTCCAGAATGAGCTAATAGAGGCAGCATCGCGGAACTGTTCAGATGGGAAGGGAGCACGAATACCTCCTGCGCCTTGAACTTTTCCACGATATCCGGGATGTCCTCCAACCCCCCGAGTGATTCGGGCGAACCGTCGATCGAACCGACGACCTCGATTCCAAGGCCGGGATCTGAAATCAAGCGCTCATACATTTCCTCGACCTCTTTTCGTTCGCCGACAACCAGGACCCGTTTCAGGTCAAAGTTGGCTTTGACTAGTTGCCGGTGGAAGAATCGCATGAGTTGCCGCAGGCAGATGCCAATGATGATGATGATGAATGCTTGTCCCAGCACGACCGCCCGGGAAAATATCCTGACTTTGGTCAGATAGGTCGAAGCCATGAGAAACGCCGCTCCGAGCGCCGTCGCCTTCATGATCATGAATAGTTCTTCGCTCCAAAGCGTTTCTCTTCGAACATTGTAAAGCCTGCTGAAAAGAAAGGTGAATAGATAGATCATATTGTAGAAGAGGATGAAATTTAGATACCAGTCTATCGGGTAGAGTCCGAACTTGAATAAGGGCTGGAGAAGAACTCGCAGATAATATGCCGCCACGAAGCTCGCATTTATCGTGATGATATCACCGAGAACAAATATGAACGGCTTTAGGGCGTTACGGTGCCTGCGAAAGAAATAGAATATCCTGTTCCACTTTTCGACATACCTTAGCATGCTGAGGATGTGGATGATGAACGGTTTCTTAAAGACCGATTTCGCGCTCGATCTCTCGTACCGGTGCACCATCACCGATTCGGGAACATAGTAGACCGCCCAACCATGGTGCTGCATCCGATAACACCAATCGATATCCTCGAAGTAGAGAAAGAACCGTTCGTCCATAGAACCGACCTTCTCTATCGCCTCTCGGCGGACAAGCATGCAGGCCCCGATCACCCAATCGACCTTCCTGGCGGCCTCGTGATCGTAATCCATCATCAAGTGCTCTCGGAGCGGACGGGCATTGGGAAAGATCTTGCCGAGCAAGGTGCGTCTGAGCAGAAGAACCGTGAGATTGTAGAATCTGCGGCAGGAGGGTTGAAGCCTCCCGTCGGGATAGATCAGTTTAGAAGCCGCGATTCCGGCGTCCGGAGTCCGTTCGAGAAAGCGAACAAGCCTGTCGATCGACCCCTCCCGCAGGACGATATCTGGATTGAGTACGAGGAACAACCTTCCGCTGGAAGACCCGATACCCTGGTTCACACCCCTCGAATAACCGATATTCTCTCGATTGGCGTGGAGCCTCACGGAAGGAAACCGCATCTCTATCATCTCGGGCGTGCCGTCGGTACTCGCATTGTCTACGATGACGACTTCGTACTCACCGGCGGGAGGATGCTGCTCGATCGATTCGAGACACTTCTCGACCGGGGAGAGGCTGTTGTGCGTGACGATGATGATCGAGATATCCATTGTGTCGGAGAGCATCCTATCGCTCCCAGCGGCTCGGTTTCATGAAGCGCAGTCGCCAGACCATGAATGCGGCTTCCCAGACGATGCTTCTGTTCATCTTCGAGATTCCGACCCGTCTATCGACGAAGAGGATCGGTATTTCTATAATCCGGAATCCCTTTTTCCAGCAGAAGAAATTCATCTCGATCTGAAAAGAATATCCATCGCTCTTGATCGTATCGAGCGGAAGCTGTTCCAGGACCTCCCTCCTGAAACACTTGAATCCTCCGGTCGAATCCTTCAGGGGGAGCCCGGTCACGATCCTCGTGTATTTATTGGCGCTGTACGAGAGTATCAACCTGCTGAGCGGCCAGTTCACTACCGTTATGCCGTCCAAGTACCGACTGCCGATGACAAGATCGTTCGACTGTATCGTTTCGAGGAATTCGGGTATCGAGATCGGATCGTGCGAGAAATCCGCGTCCATCTCGAAGATGTATTTTGCATCCGTATTCTCGAGAGCCCACTTGAACCCTGTGATATAGGCAGAGCCGAGACCGAGCTTTTCCTCCCGGTGCAGTACATGGACTCTGGGCTCCCTCGAGATTATGGAATCGACAATTCCACCCGTTCCGTCAGGAGAGTTGTCGTCTACGATGAGCATTTCTATATCCGGGCGGAGCGCGAGAACCGAGCCGATCAGCTCCTCGATATTCTCCTTCTCGTTGTAGGTCGGGACGATGATGAGTGCTTCCACCACATCAACCTTTCTTTGATAGAATGATCCTCGATGCAACCGGCGCCAAAACAACCGCCCCGAACATTGCGATCGAGATGATAAGGGAAATGTTCAACACCCGCGAGCAATAGTTGAACAGGACCTTGTGGTCGCCCGGCTGGAGCGGCAGAGCCCTGAGACAGAAATCCGCCGAGAGCACATCGACCTCCACCCCGTCGACGTAAGCCCTCCACGATGGGCTCGCTATTTCGCTCAACAGGAGGAAACATGGTTCTTCTATACTCGCATCGATGACGATCCTGTTGAGGCCGTACTCGACGATCTCGGCAGTGCTCCCCTCGGCGGAAACAGGATCGAACGAGGGATCCTCGTCCAGAAGCAACTGCCGGCCAGGTTCGAAATCCCTTGAAAGGATCTCTTGAAGCATCTGTCCCCTCGGCACTACCCTGAATTCATCCAAAAGCGTGACTCTATCGAGAACATACGGATTCTGGTAAATATAAGCATTACCCTCGTTCCAGACGAGAGGAAACGAGGAGCTCTCGTCGAACAGAGGAAAGTAGGAGAGCATGTACTTTGCGTTGAGCATGTTGAGGATATTCAGCGGGACAACACCCCTGTTGAAGCTCGAGATCATGACGTCGATGACCTGCTGGTATGACTTCATCTTCGCGGCGTGATAGCCGCCGAGCGAGAAGATACGGTGGATCATGAATCTGTTCTCACTGAACGGAGGAGTGCTGTATGTCCACTGTCCCGGTCTTGCCGCCGGCGCCGGAAATATCCTGAAATAGGAGCCGTCCCCCTTGAGATAATCGATCAAAGGATCCGGTTTCATGAAATCATCTCTTGCATCGGCCCCTCGTATGATCCGGTATGCGTCGTCACTCCTCGCCCAGGTCCGCTCGGGATGGATGATCGGCTGATCGACCAGCACGAGATCGATGAGAGCCACGATTGCGAGAAGAAACACCACGGTGTTCGTGAGCATCTTGCGCGATGAAGCGAGCAACAGCACGAAAGGTACGGCCAGATATAAAAGAATCCTCAAGGGGAGATCGCCGGAGGCCTCATGAGCTCCGAGTCGAGCGGCCTCGCCCTGCAGCTTGCCGTTCGAGGTGATGCCGCGCACTATGCCGTCGCGGATCGCACCGCCCGCAACCAGAGTTACGATGACGACGGCCGCTCCGAGAATGAGAACCCATTTCAGGCGTTTGGCCTCCAGGAACGCGGGGAGATCGCCCGAGGAATACCTGCGGAGGTACTCCTCCAATCCCAGGCCCATCATGACTACCAGAGCGAGCTGCTGAACGATCAGGACCATCACCGGAACACGGAACTTGTCGAAATAGGGAAAAAACCTGAACATCGGATTGTAGAGCAGAGGGAAGAATCTACCGAAACTGAGCAGCGTCGACAGAAGCGCTGTTGCAAGGAAAAACCATTTCCACCTGTTCTTGACCAGAAAGAACGATAACCCTGCGAAGAAAATAGTCAGCACTCCGAGATAGTTCGGATAATCGGTGAACGGCATCATCCCCCAATATGTGGCCTTTCCGTAGCCGTAGCTCCAGGGAAACAGGAAGGTGAGCATCTCCTTCGGATGCAGGCTCCAACCGGTCGCGTAACCGTAGTCCAAACCGCTCTCGCCGCCGCCGCGGATCGAGAGCGCGGCATACTCTCTCACCGGGAATATGAGCACGGCGGCGATCCCTATCGCCGCGGCGAATGATCCGGCCATGTATAGCGTGCTCAAGAGGGCGCTTCGCCGTTCACCCGAACGGAGCATATGAACGACCTCGTATAGGAACAACAGCCCGATCATCAGATAGGTGTAGTAGGATATCTGAACGTGCCCGCGCAGCATCTGGAACCCGAGAACGATTGCGAGATACGCTGCCATCTCGAAGCTGCGTTTACCTATCATGATGTTGCGGGCGAGCAGGAGTGCGGCGGGCATGTACGCGATCGCGCAAGCCTGAGACCCGTGCCCGTTGGCGCCGATCGCGATATAATTAGGGAGAAGCATGAAGACCGCACCGCCCAAAAGAGAGACTAATGCCCGCACGCCGAAAGACCTGAGGAGCAGATACATCCCGATAGCGGCGAACAGATAGTGCACAAGCAGCCATGTCATCTCCGGAGTGTGGAAATACTTGTGTAGAAGATGCGTCACGAAAGAGGGGGGATATACAAATGGAGCATAGGCGAGGCTGCCGAAGCTGGGCATGCCGCAGAAGAGATAGGGATTCCACAGAGGGTATGTGCCCTTATCTAGAGCTTCGCGCCCGACTGCGGCAAAACTCAACGGAGCCTTGGTATCGGGAACCAGAAAGATCCTGTTTTGGAACACAAGCTCCGGCAACAGGATGGAGATCAGGGCAACAAGAACGAGGACGATCATTACACCCCGTTTCCATGCCTCGGCCCCATCGATACGCTCGAGCGATCCGATACCGGCTGCCTGTGGCGAGCCTTTTTTATTCAAAGAGGACCTCCTCGCCTCCATAAAAGGGTAACATGTTTACATCATTCGAGTAAACCCGGAAAATGTACAGGCTTACATATCGGCGGGTCTCCCCCTGCACCCCGCATCATACTCCACGTGCGATACGCATCATACCCCGTAGCGCCGCACGAAGGAGCCTCCAGCGCCCCGACAGCAGCAGAGCGGCGAGCAACAGCAGAAATGCGCACGCGTGAAGGGGAAAGGAGAGTACCATCCACCAGAGCGGCTTGAATCGTTTGAATAGCAGTGATGTGCTCACGATCCGGTTCTCGAGCTTGAAGGGGGTGAATCCACCCCCGCTGCTCGAGCTCACCTTGTGCCGGATCCGGGCCGCCGGCTCGTAGTAACACCTGTAACCTTCACCCTGCGCCCTGAGACAGAAGTCTACATCCTCGCAATAGATCCTGTAGGACGGATCGAGCATCCCTGTCTTTTCTATCACCTCGCGTTTGACCAACAGAGCGCAGCCGGACACATAACCCGTTTCACCTCCCGCTCCGGATGTTTCCGTCTGAAGCTTTCTGATATCGCGGTGTCTTGGAATCCAGATCAAGGGATAGAAATCCCCGCCGCCGTACCATATCCTCCCCGGATCATCGTAGTAGAGGATCATAGGTCCGACGATCCCGACATCGGGGTGCCGCCGGAGCACATCGATCATCGGCTCGAGGAAACCCTGATCGACTTCCGTGTCATTGTTGAGAAGCAGGAAGAGATCTCCCCCTAGCTCCATCGCTCGCCTCAGGCCCACATTGTTGCCCTCGGCAAAGAGGAGGTTCTCATCGTTGCGGATGAGTTCCACCTCGGGATATTCACGCTGCACGATCTCGACCGACGAATCGGTCGACCCATTGTCGACGACGATGATCCCGAACTCCACACTCTCCACCGCCCGGAGCGAGTCGAGGCAAGGCCCGATGACCTGTTCTCCATTCCAGTTCAGAATTATGACGTAGAGCCCCTTTGAGGAAGACATGCTCAATCTCCCCCCCACCCGACAAGGCCCTCGAGAGAGGAGACGAGACTCGTCCATGAGAATCTCTTCCTCTCATCCGCGAAGTGGGGTTCCATTCTTCCGGCCCAACCGCCGTCGTAGAACTCGATGACAGCCTTCGCGATCGCATCCGCATCGGAAGGGGGAACGACAAAACCGGTCCGCCCCTGCGTAACGACCTCCGGGAGACCGCCCACACCCGTCACGATGACCGGACGGTCGAAGAAAATCGCTATCTGCACTATTCCGCTCTGCGTGGCGCTGACATAGGGCAGAACGACGACGTCGCTGGCGGTGAAAAAGGCTTCGACCTCCTCGTTGCCTACATACCTGTCCACGAATCTGACCGCCTCCACGACTCCGGACCTCCTCACCATCTCTATATAGGGATCGCTCGGCTCGTAGAACTCGCCGACGACCAACAGGCTGGCGCCGGTCTTATCATGGATCTCGGGCATCGCCTCGAGCAGAAACTTCAGCCCCTTGTAGGGCCTGATATACCCGAAGAAAAGGATGAGCCTCTCCTCCCCCGCTCCTATCTTTTGCCTCGCTTCATCACGGGTGAGTCCGGCCTTCTCGAAAAAATCGTATATGGGATGCGGGTTCAAAGCTACCCTTGGCCGTTTCTTGATTCGCAGAAGATTGTCCCTGTCTTCTCCCGACTGTACCAGAAACGAGTCTGCGATGCTGAATGCGATACGTGAGAGAAACCGATCTAGTGGAGAGGTCTCGTGCGGCACCACATTGTGGCATAGAAAGAGTATCCTCGTCCTTCTCATCATACGGACAATCAGACATATAGTAAAAAACGCCGGCGCGAAGAAGGGATGCCACCACTGGACCAGAACCACATCGGGGCGCTTTCGCGCGACATGGAACCCCGCCCTGATCCATGTAAATGGATTGATCGAATCGACGAGCCGCACTGAAGGAGCTTCGAGCGGCGAGCCGCTCTCGTCATACTGTGTCTTTCCTGGAAAGAGAAAATCGGGGTAGAGCCTAGAGAAATTGACCGAATGAACATCGTGCCGCTCGGCGAGCTCGATCGCGAGCCGCGTATTGTAGTGTGATATACCGCCTCTGTAGGGATATGAAGGCCCGATGAGACAAAACCGAAGTTTCGGTTTCTGGCTGGCTTCAGTCATCTAACTCATACTCACGCAGGGAAAACGTCCTCTCACGGCCGGACGAGAACAGTTCGGCCAGTAATCCGAACGAGCCGATCTGGATGGCTATCACCACCATAATCAATCCTCCGACCATCAAAGGCCTCACCCTCAAGCCTTCGCCCATGAGCCAGATAATCAGGAAATAGAGCGAGATACCTCCCCCGATAGCCAGGAAGACGAGTGCGACCCTTCCGAAGAAGTGTAGCGGAGAAGTGGCTCGCCGGGTTATGAACATCACTGTCATCAGATCGAAGAGGCCGTTGAAAAACCTGCTGACGCCGAACTTGCTCTCGCCGAATTGACGCTCGTAGTGTTTGACAGGCTTCTCGGTCACACGGAAACCCTCCCAGGCCGCGAGCACCGGAATGAACCTGTGAAGTTCACCGTAGACCGAGATCCTCTTTACTACCTCTCCCCTGTACGCTTTACGACCGCAGTGGAAGTCATGTATTTTAATGCCGCTGGCTATTGAGGTTACAAAATTAAAGAATTTGGACGGAATCGTCTTGGTGATCGGATCCTTCCTGTTCATCTTCCATCCGGACACCAGATCGGCGCCCTCGTCCAGTTTCTCGATCATGCCCGGAATCTCTTTCGGATCGTCCTGAAGATCCGCATCGAGTGTGATCACTATATCGCCTCTAGTCGCGCGGAACGCTTCCTGCAGGGCGGCCGATTTTCCGAAGTTCCTCTTGAAGCTGATGATCTTGACCCTCCTGTCCCTCGTCCTCAGTTCGCGCAGGGTTCCGAGGGAACCGTCGGTCGAGCCGTCATCTACGAAGATGAGTTCGTGCCGCCTCACCGATCCAGTAAGGACATCGGACAAACGGGCGTATAGCTCGACAAGACTCTCCTCCTCGTTGTAGAGGGGGATGATGACAGTGACGAAATAGTCTTTCCTGTCCGTCACTCTGTTTCCCTCCCTTCATCGCTCTCGATGTGCTCCCTGTACCAGGTTATCTCTTCTCCGATCCCTGTTTCGATCGATACGGAGGGTTCGAAGCCGAGCTCTTCTCGCGCTCGAGTCGTTTCGGCCCATGTGTCGGTGACATCCCCCTTCGCGCGTTCTACAAAACGGACATCGAAATCTGTACCGATCCCCTTCTCCATTATCCGGATCACATCGAGGATCGATATTCGGGATCCACCGCCTATATTGAATATCCTCTCCGAACCGGTATAGCGCAGGGCCAACATGTTCGCTTCTACCGCATCTGATACGAAGGTGAAATCCCTCGTCTGCCTGCCGTCCCCGTAGACCTCTATGGTATTTCCTTCGAGAGCGTTTGTTATGAAACGGCTGAAGGCCATGTCGGGACGCTGCCGCGGTCCATACACCGTGAAGTATCTCAGTGAAGTATAATCGACGCCGAAGTTCACCCTATAGAGCTCGCAGAGGTGCTCGGCAGAAAGTTTTGTGGCGCCATAGGGCGACACCGGAGCCAACCGATGGCCCTCCTTCATCGGAAGATCCGTCGTCTCGCCGTAGACAGAGCTCGAACTCGAATGGACCAGTCTCACCCGGCCGACCTCCTTGAGAGCTTCGAGGACACTCTGCGTTGCGAGAATATTCGCCTTGGTGTAGCGGGAGAACTCCGATCCCCAGCTCTTTCTCACGCCGGCCTGCGCCGCGAGATGGAATACGCATTCGGCTCCCTCGAACAGACTGATCAAATCGCAGTCGTTCAGGTCCTGCTCGATGAGCGTAAACCGGCTGCTGCCAAGTGCCTGTCCGATATGCTCCCTTTTTCTGCGCGGACTGTAATAATCGGTAAATGAATCGATCGCTGTGACCTCGAATCCCTCATCGAGGAGGCGTTCACAGAGATGCGAGCCAATAAAGCCCGCTGCTCCCGTTACAACGACTCGTCCGCTCACTCCGCTCCCTCTTTCACCGGACCATCCTCCGGTTTCTGCATATTGAATTCCCGCTCGAGAAAATTATCGATATCCTTCAGAACAGCTCTGATTTCTGGATCGTTCGGTTCCCGCTGTAGCCAGCGCTCGAGGATGTCCACGGCGGCCTGGCGATTGCCGACGCGCGCCATCACCCGAAAAGCGTCTACGTAGAGCTGCTTGAAATCGGGGGCGAGGCGAATACCCTCTTCGAGGTTCTGGATAGCGAGATCGAGCTTGCCATCGTACTCGTATACCCTCGACAGGCCGACCCATTGGGCTCCATCTCTCGGGTTCTTACGGATCTCTTCGAGGTAGTATTCCCTGGCGCGCTCCAAGTGCCCGGCCAGCATGTAGTAGGTCCCGACGTAGGCCTTTGCCCATGGAAAGTCTGGAGCGAATTTCAGGGCGAGCTCTATCCAGGGCAACGCCTCGGCATGCTCTCCCTTGAGTGCGTAGTACTGGGCGAGCTGGGATACGGCTATTGCGAAGTTCTGGAACATTCCCCTCGTGTCCTTATCCTTGAATACCGATTCGTCCCTCTCCCCGTCTTCGGTCAGGACTCCCCTGAACTCGAAGATATCTCTGAAGTTCCGGCCGATCAGAAATGGGTTGAGCATATCCGTACCCTTGTAGGGTACTAGCTTGCGAACCATTCCCTCCATGACCAGATACTCGGCATAGGGCTTCCAGGCCTCCTGGGCGACCGTGGCGGCAAAGTAGATGGGCCGCTGCCATTTTGTGGTCTGTATGATATGGTTCACCGCCTGGTCCCGCTTCCACGCCACACCCCCACCCTTGAGCGGAAGAGGCCGGATCATCGCTACCTCACGGTCCGTGTAGGTCATCGGCACCTTCGGTTCCCCGTCGCGGAGCTGTCTAATATACCAGGACGTGTTCATCAGGCTCAGGTTGGCGACCCTGACATCGGCCCTGTAACCCTCGACTGTCTGTATGTACCAGACGGGGAAGGTGTCGTTGTCCCCGAATGTAAAGAGGATGGCATCCGGTTCGAGACCGGAAAGCATGTTGTAGGCGTAGTCCCTCGGAATATAGGTTTTCGAGCGATTGTGTTCGTGCCAGTGAAACCTTCCGGGCAGGATCGAGAAGATGATCAGGATCACTCCTACCGGGAGGACATACCGCATTGCAGACGACCCCTTCTCCTTCACCAGGTCGCGGATCAGGACGAGGACCGCGGTGGCCCCTATCCCTATGAATATCGAGTAGAAGTAGAAGGCCCCTCCATAGAAGTAATCCCTTTCCCGCACCTCCTCGCTGCTGAAGTTGAGAAAGATGATGAGTCCCGCAGAATTGAGCGCGAGGCTCGTGAAGTTGAGCACCCAGGTCCTGCGCTCCCTCTGAAAGTTCGTGAGGATCCCGTAGAGCCCGAGGGCCGTCGGGACGGCGACGGCCGCCTTGCCCAGGTTGAACGGCCCAACGATGTAATCCCCGAACATCCGGTACTGGTGCTCGAAGTAGTTCCAGAAGTGCTTGAGCTGGAATATCAGCGAGGCCTTCCTTGTAAATACCTTGATCGGTGGATACTGCTCGCGCCTCAGGTGCGCGTACAGCGCCTTCCAGGTCTCCGGATCGACCTCGTCTATCGCCGGATCGAGTCCCGAACGTATCAGGAGAAATAGGTGTACCGAAACGCCGAGCACGAAGAGAGTCGCGGCGGTGAGGGCGAATTTGCCCTCGGTTATCGTGCTCCAGATAATGAGTATGGCGAATATCACGAGTCCCACTATCGTCAGGTTCGATTGTTTGTGCAGAGTCATATCGGCCACGATGACCGCCAGGCCGAAGGCAAAGATGATCAGCTCCCTGTTGCTGAACGCCTTGTTGCGGACCAGGACGATCATGAGAAATATTCCGCCGAAGACCAGAATGGTACCGAGATGAAAACCTATGCCGAGCGAAAGGAGATAGATGATCAGGTAGACGAGGTTGCGCGAATGATCGCGCTCGCGCCTGCGCATATCGCCGACCGTCACATCCGCCTCGCCCGCCTTCGCCTGCCGGACGATCTCATCCCTGGCCTCCTTACTCAGCTCGCCCGATGGATTCTTGTACCACTGGAGTGCGATCAGCGTACAGAACCCCATGAGAAATGCGCTGAGCGAGTAGACCTCGGCCTCGATCGAGTCGGTCCAGTAGGTCGCGCTGAACATGAGATAGAAGGCCCCGACGGCCGGCCCCCCGTACCGGATAAACCTTCCGAGCGCGCTCTTCGCCGGTCCATACATGAAACGGATCGCAGCGACACTTATCATGTAGACCATGAGCACGCCCAGCGCTCCGAAGATCACACTGAGCAGATTGACCCGCTCGGCGATCGACAGCGCGAACGGTATGATCGAGAAGACTCTCCCGACCAGGACGTAGAGCGGTGTCCCGGGAGAATGCGGGATGCCGAGGATATAGGAGGTCGCGATGAACTCCCCGCTGTCCCAGAAGGATGTAGTCGGGGGCATCGTCGCCAGGTAGACGAACAAACTTACCAAAAAGACCGCCGCTGCGATCAATCTGTAGATTGTCTTATCGGACATTCGGATGTACCTCTTTGTGTTTTGCCTCTAACATCTATAACCCCTATAAGTTACAAAAAATTCCCAATATGTAAAGATAATTCCCGCAGCTCAGCCGCCTCGGGGCACTTTCCCCTCGGAAAGCGCTTCCCGGCGAAGGTGCCTGATCAGAAACAGGAACCCTCCCAACAGGCTCACCGCGACCATGACGACATAGGTCATAAATTCCATAAGCAGGGCCTGTTCCTCGAGAAAACCGACTCTCGTAAAGAGCAGCACTCCGGTACCCTCCCTTACACCGAGCCCGTTTATCGAGATCGGCAGGACCATGAGAAGTCCCAGCAGGGGAATAAATACAAAGAAGTAGAGGAACAGCTCCGGTGTGATCTCTATGCCGAGCCCTCTAGCGACGGCTACATGCGTTGCGACCCGGAGGAACTGGACGACTATGGCAAGCAGCGTGAGTCTGCCGAGCAGGATACGAAGCTTACGAAACTCGCCGAGATGATCGAAGATAGAACCGAACCTCTCTCCCAAGCCCCACCAGGTTATCATCGTGAACATCTTCTTTATCCAGCCTGATATCCTCCTGTTCAGCACTAGAGCAAATACAGGAACTATACAGCCTATGAAGACGACTAAATAGATCGAGAGCTCCTCTATTCCGCCACGGCAGAGCAGTATGAGGGATCCGGCGACGGCAAGCAGGCAGAGGCCGGTTATCCCGATCACACGATCGAGAAGGGTGATCGCGAAGACCTGATAGGGATCGTTCCCTATACTCGAAACATCGTATATCTTGACCGCGTCACCGCCGACATTGGCC
>DAOUUU010000173.1 GCA_030667985.1 Candidatus Krumholzibacteriota bacterium | reverse complement strand
GATCAGCCGCGTCCACATCACAGTCGGCCGTGACGACCGGACCGGCCAGTGCCGCAAACGAAGCGACAATGCTCGTTTTGCCCGTGCCTCCTTTGCCGCTGATAACGACTAATTCCTTTATAATACGATCCGGCAATCAAATCACCCCTGTACGAGCTCGTATATACGCGGGATCATGCCCCTGATACGCTCAGCGAACTCCGGCACCGCCGTCGTGATGAGCTCGCCCCTCGAATAAGCCATCGCCACGGCCCGATCGTGCGGGATCTCCGCGAGGATCTCGAGCCCTTCCTCTTCACAATAACGTGTCACACGCTCGTCGCCGATATCGCTACGGTTGACGACCACAGCCGCCGGCAGGCCGAGCTCTCGAATCGTGTTTACAGCTATCTCCAGATCATTCAACCCGAAGGGCGTCGGTTCGGTCACCAGGAGCACAAGATCTGCTCCTTTGGTTGCGGCTACCATAGCGCAGGCAGCTCCGGGCGGAGCATCGATGATCGTGACCCCCCGGTCCGGCATTTCCTTTCGCGCTGCCCGTATTACATGTGTAGCCTGCAGCTCCTTAACCTCGAGCCGTCCCTGAACAAATGATATGGGCCCATGCTCGTTCCCCGGAAGAGCCGTGCCGGTTTCGACATACCCTACGACACGCGGCACCTCCCGGATCGCCTGTGCTTCACAGACCTTGCTGCAGCCGCCGCAGCCATGGCACAGCTCGGGGAATGTGAGCACCTTGTCGAGGATGTTCACGATGGCTTTGAAATTGCAGAAGCTGCCGCACGCGCCGCAGGCGTTGCAGAGATCAATGTCAACGATAGGAACCGGAACCGAAACCGCTCTCTTCTCGGTAATACTCGGCTTCAAGAAGAGATGCCCGTTGGGTTCCTCGACATCGCAGTCGATGTATGTGACTCCCGGCTTTATCGCGGCCATCTCTGAGGCCAGGCCGACCCCTATCGTGGTCTTTCCCGTTCCCCCCTTGCCGCTCGCCACAGCGATCTGTAGTGTCACTATGGGCTCAACCCTCCGATCCCTCAAGCTCCTTCATCCTCTTCTCGAGCTCTTTCAGGGTTCGCTCCAGAGATTCTATATGCTGCTCCAGCATAACCTTCTCTTCCTTGGGATCGAAGTCTACGGGAACCTGAGGTCCGTACGGCTCATTGTAGGGCGCCCATCCGGGAACTCCCGCAGGGTAGTACCCTTGCCCCCAGCCTCTCGCGAAGCCGCGTCCTCGAAAACCACCCCGGCCGCGGCCGAAGCCGCCTCTGCCATAACCCATGCCGCCACGACCCATAGACCCGTTCATATATCCGGGCATGTCATAGCCGGCGCAAAATCCCATACGGCGACCCGTCATCGGTCCCTCTCCATTTGGTCCTCTTCTGTCTCCTCCTGGCATCTTACTGCCACCTCCTTCGTGTGATCGCTACCAATGCATATCGACATCGGGAGCGTCGACAGGTTTCAAGTCTCCCTGTTTGTAACTATCTATCATCGTCTTTACAGTGCCCGAGCATCCGATGATGATCTCGATACCGGCTGCCTTGAGCGTTTTGAAGGCCTTCGGCCCACAATGCCCGGTCAGAACGACACCGGCGCCCTCGCTCAAGACGATCTCCGCCGCCTGAATCCCGGCCCCCTGCTGAAGATTGAGATTCGATTCATTATCAATGGTGTGCGATTCGCCGCTTTCGGTATCGTGGATGATAAAATATTTCGCCCGGCCGAATCGTTCGTCGATCGCGCTCTCTTCCGTCGCACCCGATGATGTGACTGCTATCTTCATCTGTTACCTCCATTGTTCCATGTTCCACTGCTACGTCTCCTGCCCCTCCCCATCCCTCGATTACCGAACCGCCCCCTCATCCTCTGGCACCCGGGCATTCTGAAGCGAGGTTCTTCCAGCTCTCCCCGCCTGAACGCCGCTAGGACCTCATCGACGCTTCCGCTCACCCATGGGATGAGCCTTATGTTCGCGGACTCTACGAGTCCCGCGACCGGATTCGATACTGCCCCGCATATCAGGACATCCGCCCCGAGTTGCTTGAGCATATTCACCTTCAGCGCCGGAGAAACCTCATCGAGAAACATCTCTCTCATGTTTTCGCTTCCATCCTCCTGGATCTGGACGATCAGGAGCCGTCTCGATGTATCGAACACCGGGGAAATACGCTCATTCCAAGTCGGCAGAACTATATTCATTGCATAATCACTCCTATATTTTCACTAGGCATTCTTTATGCCATATATTGACGGAAATGATATGTATTTTATAATAAATGTTATTACAATAGGTTACGAGAACAATGCCGATGGGCGACACAGCAGCGATTCGTTGTATCTTTGCATAAATGAAACTATACTACCGCCGCACAGTGCTGCATACATGCAACTATCTAATAGCGGGTGGGGAAATAATCAGGGGGACTTGCTGCGTCCATCGGTTCTGGGGAGTTCTATACCGAGGCGTTTGATCTTGCGCCAGAGGGTAGTCTTGTGAATACCGAGCTCCCGGGCGGCGGCGGCTCGGTTCCAGCCGTTCCGCCGGAGCGTCTCGCGGATAAACCGCGCCTCGAGCTCGTCGAGGTTCTTCGATTCGGAAAGCTCGGTTGGCTCCATCCCGGCTCTCAAGTGGTCCGGAAGATGGCGCATCTGGATAGAACCGCTCCGACATAGCACGAATGCGTGCTCGATGACATTTTCCAGCTCTCGGACATT
>DAOUUU010000112.1 GCA_030667985.1 Candidatus Krumholzibacteriota bacterium | reverse complement strand
TCACCTCTACGACCCACAAGACCCTCCGGGGCCCCCGAGGCGGATTTATACTCTGCCCCGAGAAGTACGCGAAGCAGGTCAACAAGCAGAACTTCCCGGGCACGCAGGGCGGGCCCTTCATGCATGTGATCGCCGCCAAGGCGGTCTGCTTTAAAGAAGCGATGACGCAGGATTTCAAGGATTACCAGAAGCAGGTCATCGCGAACGCATCCAAGCTTGCCGAGGTGCTGATGACAAAGGGTTTCGATATTGTCAGCGGCGGCACCGACAACCATCTCTTCCTGCTCGATCTGACGAGCAAGGAACTGACCGGCAAGGTGGCGGAGAAAGCGCTCGAGAAGGCGGGCATGACGGTCAACAAGAACACGGTGCCCTTCGATCAGCAGAGCCCGTTCGTTACCTCTGGCATCCGTATCGGCACGCCGGCACTCACGACCCGCGGTATGAAAGAGCCCGAGATGGAGGAGATCGGCGGCATGATCGAGCGCGTGCTCGAGAATATTGAAAACGAGGATATTATAGCGGAGGTAGCGAAGAAAGCAGCGGATCTGGCGCGCCGGTTCCCGCTGTACGAATAAAAATATTTGTGGCTATGTAGGCCTTTTGCCGCTATACGGATAGATAATGGACCGGTTATGTGAGCCGCTGGATAGGGTGCTCACACGTCAATGACGAGCCGCTTGAACCCGGAGATTCAGGATTATGAAACGCCCGACCTGGGACGAATACTTCATGAAGATCACGCACCTGGTGTCCGAACGTTCCACCTGCATGCGGAGGAAGGTCGGCGCGATCATCGTCAAGGACAAGCGGATCATATCGACCGGTTACAACGGGGCGCCGCGCGGTCTCGCGCACTGCCTAGAGATAGGCTGCATGCGCGAGCAGCTGGGGATCCCGTCCGGCGAGCGTCACGAGATGTGCCGCGGCGCGCATGCTGAGCAGAACGCGATCATCCAGGCGGCAAGCAGCGGGATAGGCATGGAGGGTGCGACGATGTACTGCACCACCGCTCCCTGCTCGACCTGCGCCAAGATGATCATAAATTCCGGTATCGAACGGCTAGTTCTCGGGGGCAGGTATCCGGATCAGCTCGGGGAGGATCTGATACGCGAGGCGGGAGTGAAAACCGAATACAAGATCATGGAGACTTCCGGGGCCGAAACCGAGTGAGAGGTGATCCTCGTGCGCTGTCCCTCATGCGGGCACGAAGAGGACAAGGTTGTCGACAGCAGGGCGACTAAGGAGAACTCGGCGGTCAGGCGCCGCCGTGAATGCCTCAAGTGCGGTCAGCGATTTACTACCTACGAATACATCGAGCACACCCCTGTCATCGTGGTCAAGAAGGACGGACGCCGGGAGCACTTCAGCAGGGAAAAGATCCTGAACGGACTGCTGCGCGCGTGCGAGAAACGCTCTGTCTCGAGGGAATCCCTCGAGGAGCTGGTAAACGAGGTGGAGAAGGCAGTCTGCGGCAGCGTACGCGACGAGATCCCGTCGTCCGAGGTCGGAAACGAGGTCATGAATCGCCTGGCTGCCCTGGATCAGGTTGCATATGTACGTTTTGCCAGTGTTTACCGCGACTTCAAGGATGTTACCCAGTTCCTCGACGAACTAAGAAATCTTCTCGAAAAGAAAGCTTAACAAGCTCGCAATTTCCATATAAACTGGTTGTGCAGCGGTTAAAGTTTATCAAGGAGGCGAGTCATGACCGTTACGAGGCTCCACCGTGCCACGGGACTTTTCCTGTTCCTCTTTGCTCTTACGGTCCTCATCCTCATGGGACCGGCGATAGTAGCCGAGGAAAAGGAGACCCACCTTTCGTTTTCACCCCCGGAAGGTACAGAATTCCACTACAAGACCACGCAGATGATCGAGCAAAACTTCCACGGGATAGATCTGACCATCAGTGAATCGGCTGATGTGGCTGTTTCCCTCGTCGAAATGATGGAGGGCAACATCTGCAAGGTCTCTCTGTCGTTCTCGAACCAGAAAGCGAGTATGCTGAAGGACGACGAGCTGATGGACTATGAGTCCGAAGTGAAATTGGAGGGCAAGACGGTCTTCGCATTCGTCAACACGAATGGCGAAGTCGAGAAAGTAGAGGCCGGTTCTTATATTCCCGGGCTAGAGAGCAATGACGCGTTGAAGGAGATGGTCGAGGACTGGTTTGTACGTCTTCCAGACGACAAGGTGAAGGTCGGCCAGGAGTGGCGGATCGACGTAGTGAAGAAGGGTACGAGCCAGGAGGATGAGTCTCCCGAAGTCGAGGGCTGGATCGATTTCAAGCTCAAGAAGATCAAGGTGAAGGACGGAATCGCGATCGCGGAGATAGAGGGGAAGTTTCACTACAGTATCAACAAGGCGATGCTGTTCGGCAAATTGCTCGCAGAGGGCAAGGGTGAGATAAAGACAAAGATAGCCGTCGAGGGCGGATACGTCATCGAATGCAAGCGCAAGATGGACATCAAGGGCAAGATGGTCGGTGTCGATCCGGTATCGGGCAAGGAGAGCGAATCCGAGATGGCGATAACCCATTACTTCGAGTGCAAACTGCAGAAATAGACCGGAGTTATATTGCCTGAACAGAATAGCGAGGAGTTCAAGGAGATGGGATTTCTCGACCATCTCGAGGAGCTCAGATCGACCCTTATATTCTCGATTGTAGCATGGGTCGTTTTATCGATAGTAATATGGTTTTTCTCGGGGCGTATCCTCGATTTTCTGCTCGCCGGTATCCCGGTCGACAACCTCTATTTCAACGCGCCTACGGAGGCCTTTGTAGTACGGATCAAGCTGAGTTTTATACTTGGCGTCCTCATCGCGTTCCCATACATCCTGTTCAGGTTCTGGGCCTTTGTCGCGCCTGGGCTCTTCTCCCGTGAGAGACGGACCGTGTTCCCTTTCGTATTTTTCTCGACGATACTTTTCTACATAGGCGTTATTTTCGCCTACTGGGTGCTGATACCGATCGTCCTCGATTTTCTCGTGCGGTTCGGTACGGAGATGCTCCAGCCGCTCCTATCGGTCGGCAAGTATTTCGGTTTTGTGGCACGGCTCTGCTTCGCATTCGGCCTCGTATTCCAGCTTCCGATCGTCATAATATTTCTCACCGGTATCGGAGCGATTTCCCCCAGGGCGCTGATCAGGCAATGGCGCTGGGCTATACTTGTAATATTCGTCACTGCCGCCGTTCTAACCCCGCCCGATCCCGCCTCGCAGCTGCTTATGGCGCTGCCGCTAGTCGTGCTCTTTCTGGTCAGTGTCCTTCTGTCGATGATCATCGAGAAAAGGAGAAAAAACGAGGATGATGAGGAGGAGGACTGATCGGGCTTATCCATGGAACTACTTTGAATTACAACGAGATAACAGAACCTGTATAGCCGGTACTACTTGACACAGGCGCCCGGCGGTGGTACTTTTAACGCGGTCGGATCGGGTTTAACTGCAACGAACCTCTTGGGATAGCAGGTGTCGGCATTTCAACGAGTTATTCAGATATCGATGTCCTCAGGGCCTTTCAAGCACCTGTCAGCGACGAGCTCGAAGCTCTCGAGAAGAGACTTGCGAACGTTCTCGAGTCCGATATTCCGCTGATTCGCGAGGTCTGTGGGAGTCTTGGCAAAGTGCCGGGCAAGAGGGTTCGCCCAACCGTCTTTTTCCTGGCGGCCCGCAGCGCAGGCAACGGGAACAGTCCCCTGGTCACAGCGGGACTGGCCATAGAGATCATACATACGGCTACACTGATTCATGACGATATCATCGATGGTCACACGATACGGCGGGGGATGCCAACGATCTTCTCGACCTGGGGAAACAATGTCGCTACGATCATGGGCGATTTTCTATACTCGAAAGCCTTCGCGATACTCGGGGAGGAGGGCCTCTTCGAGATCATGAGACTGCTCTCGAAGGTGACGCACCTCATGAGCGTCGGTGAGATGCTGCAGTACCAGCAGCGCATGAATATAAACGTCAGCGAGGACGGGTATCTCGATATCATCAACAAGAAGACTGCCTCGCTCTTCTCTGCCGCATGCGAATGCGGAGCCTGCCTTGCCGAAAACGGCAACGGCCACAGACGGATCTACTCCGGATTCGGGGAGAACATAGGGCTCGCGTTCCAGATCACGGACGATCTGTTCGATTTTCTCGCCATCGAGGAAGTGATCGGCAAGCCTACGGCAAGTGATTTCTGTGACGGGAAAGTCACACTTCCCTTCATCACAGCTTTCCGTAACGCACCCGAAGAGGCGAAGAGGCGCGTCAAGGATCTTTTCAGCAATGGTTTCGAAACCAACGAGAATTGGGACGAAGTCGTTCATTTCGTTCAAAACTACGGCGGCATCGAGTACTCGCTCGAGAAGGTGAAGGGATTCGGGGAGCGGGCCAAGGGGTGTCTGAAGGATGTAGATCCCTCGCCGGAGAGGGATGCTCTTCATCTCGCCGTGGATTACATAGTGGACCGTGTGGCTCCGTTCTCGCAATAGGGGAGAAACGATCAAACGGGGTGATGTGACGGAACGAGAGGCTCTCCATTACGAAAAGCTCGACGGCGGCAGGGTTCGGTGTATGCTCTGCCCCCACACCTGCAGTATCCCGGAAGGCGAAAAAGGAACGTGCAACACGCGGGAGAACCGTGATGGCACGCTCTACGCTTTGACATACGGCCGCACGGTCACGGTCAACATCGATCCTATAGAGAAAAAACCACTCTACCATTTCATGCCGGGAAGCCCGATCCTGTCGGTCGGGCCGAACGGCTGTACGCTGAGATGCGATCACTGCCAGAACTGGAATATCGCTCAGGGAACCTCCCCGACGAGCTATATAGATCCGGACGAACTGGTATCAGTCGCCGGGCAGGGTGGTTCGATTGGCGTTGCCTTTACATACACCGAGCCGTTGCTATGGTTCGAATATATCAGGGACTGCGCTCCGAAACTCCGCAAGGCGGGCCTGAAGTCGGTCCTTGTCACGAACGGTTATCTCAACGAGGGGCCGGCCAGGGAGATAGCTCCGCTCGTAGACGGCTTCAACGTCGATCTCAAGAGCATTCGGGATGAATTTTATAGAGATGTATGCGGCGGCCGGGTGGAGCCGGTCAAGCGCTTCATCGAGATCGCGGCGGATGTGTCGCACGTCGAGGTCACGAATCTGGTGATACCCGGCCTCAATGACAGTATCTCCGATATCGCCGATCTGGTGACATGGCTCGCGGGGGTTTCACGGCGGATTCCGCTTCATTTCTCGCGGTTCTTTCCGCATCACAGGATGGCTGACCGGCAGCCGACCGACCGTAAGACACTCGAGACGGCATATAGAGTGGCGAAGCAGCACCTCGATTATGTATATATTGGGAATATATTCATCGAAGGGACCGAAGACACTTTTTGCAGCAACTGCGGTGAGACCGTTGTCCGTAGGACGGGATACTCGACGGAGGCTCTGGGGGAGCAGGGGCGATGTCCCGCCTGCGGCACGATCGTAAAGGGGGTCTGGATTTAGTTGGGTACGATTGCACCGAAGACACTGGCAAAGAAGATCATCAGGCTTATCTGGGAGAAGAAGGCTGAAGATATAGCGCTGCTCAATCTCAAGAAGCTCTCGAGCCTCGCCGATTATTTTCTGATCTGCTCGGTGGGCAGTGACGTACAAGCGCGCGTAGTCGCCGACGCAGTGGCCGAAGGATTGAGGAGAAAGGGATACATCTCCCACATGGAAGGCTATAATTCCGCGAAGTGGATCCTGATCGACTGCTACGCGGTCATAGTTCATATCTTCGTACCGGAAGTGCGGGAATTCTATGGCCTCGAGCGGTTATGGGGCGACGCCCCCAGAGAGGATTATCCGGATGGCATCTAGGGGCAAGAAGAGTTCGCGGAAGAGCCAGTCCGCCCGGGAACTCGTAACGGCGGCCCTGCTGGATGCTCTCGGTGCGGCCGGGCTCGATTCGACCGGCCTGGAGATACATCTGGAACGTCCGAATGATCCATCCAACGGGGATCTCAGCTGCAATGTAGCGCTCACATCGGCGAAGACGTTCGGTAAAAAGCCAAGGGAGCTGGCGGCGGAGATCGTGAAACAGATCTCGTTCGACGAGGGATTTATAGACGGGATCGATATCGCGGGCCCCGGGTTCATCAACTTGACATTCTCGAAAGCCTACCTGCGCGAGCAGATCGTTGAGATAAACCATCTGGGCGGTTCTTACGGCGATTCCGATCTGGGCGCGGGCGAGAAGATCCAGGTCGAGTTCGTCAGCGCGAATCCCACAGGTCCACTCGTGATCGTCTCGGCCAGAGCGGCGGCGGTCGGAGCTGCGCTTGTCAATGTTCTGCGCAAGGTCGGTTATGAGGCGGAGGCCGAGTACTACGTGAACGATGCGGGCAGCCAGGTGCAGAAGCTTGGGAACTCGGCTTTAGTCCGTTTCAGACAGCTCGAGGGAGAGGATGTCGAATTCCCGGAGGAGGGATACCCGGGCGAGTATCTCGTCGAGATCGCAAAGGAGATAGGCCGAGAGCGGGGGAGAAAATGGCTCGAGCTTCCACAGGATGAAGCGGTCCGGGCATTCGGAGCCTTCGCGATCGAGAGGATCACGACGATGATCCGTGAGGATCTCGAAGCGTTCGGCGTGCACTTCGATATTTTCTTCAACGAATCGCAGCTGTACGGCGAGGGCGGGGATATCCCCAAAGCTCTCGATATACTCCGCCAGAAGAAGGTCACCTTCGATGAGGAGGGGGCTCTCTGGTTCCGTTCGAGCGGTTTCGGTGACGAGAAGGACAGGGTGTTGGTGAGAAGCGACGGGACCCCGACCTATTTTCTCGCCGATGCGGCGTATCACTACAATAAATGGAACAGGGGCTTCGACCGGGTGATCGATATATGGGGTCCGGATCACCACGGGCACATCAAACGGCTCGAGGCGGCTTCGGTCGTGCTGGGAGCGCCAGAAGGCTGGCTCGATGTTCTCATTGTACAGTGGGTCCGTCTCATCGAGGAGGGCAAGCAGATCAGCATGTCCAAACGGGGAGGCGAGTTCATCACCCTGAAGGATCTCGTGTCGGATGTCGGGGTCGATGCGGCCAAGTTCTTCTTCCTTATGCGAAAGACGAACGCGCATCTCGATTTCAATCTTACGCTCGCCCGAAAGGAATCGGACGAGAATCCGGTCTACTACGTTCAGTACGCGCACGCCCGTATATCGAGTGTGATCTCCTTCGCGCGCGACGAGGGTGTCGCTATCCCCAAGGAGATGGGTTGTGTCGAACTGCTCGGCGAGGCGGAGGAGATCGATTTGATGCGCCTGCTCGTCATTTTTCCACAGCTCCTCGAGGGGGCGGCCAAAGCGCGTGAACCGCACAGGCTGACCTCGTACGCGCAGCAGCTCGCCGCGTCTT
>DAOUUU010000171.1 GCA_030667985.1 Candidatus Krumholzibacteriota bacterium | reverse complement strand
GCGCCCGTCGGGATATAGAAACGGGGCGCCCGCCGTGAAGCAGGCGCCCCGAGCTGAACGAGTGTCCAGCAGATCGATTCTCCTTAGTTTCCAACCATGGATACGCCGAGATAATCGAGCACATCAGTGATCGGATTGCATAACGCTATGTTGCGTCCGCCCGCGAAAAGGAGCGCGACGGCACGCGGATTCGTAGCCACATCCTCGACGACGAGTGAGCCGGAATCTCCCGCATTCGAAATCTTCCTACCGCTGATAACGATCTGACCGGTGTAGTATGCGGTCGTAGGCTCCCCTCCACATTCGTCATAACCACCTACGGTGAAGTTGCCGTTGATCGATGTAACAGAACCTCTTGTAAGACCGGTCGTACGGCCGCTCTTCTTGATTAAGAGGCCTATATAGGCATCCAGCGTCTGTGACGAAAGGACGCCAACTTCGAGTATCGAGCCCATCGGATCGACCGTCCCTGGCATTACTTGGGCGATCGCGCAGTCGACGTTGGTACCCTCTGCCGCCCAGGTCGTCAGCCAGCCGACATAGTCGGCAGAAATGTCGCTGCAGTTGACATCGATCAATCCGGGCTGATTGATCTCCTGGCCCACCTCGGCGACATCGGGATCGTTTGCGCTCGCAGCCTGGTCGCCGGCAAATACATGCTGATTGCTCAGGATGTACTGCGTGCCTCCACTCTGTACCAGACCGCCGAGCGTTCCGCTGCAGCAGTAAGGATACGCGAAATCCTTGCTGTTGCCGCCCGAAACACCTAGCGGAATCGGCCGAGGATAGCGGGCCGTATGACCGGTAGCTGTTGAACCGCGGAACATCATTATCTTGCCAGAGACGACCTTCCGCACCGGGATCCCTTCGATGCTTTCAGGCACCGCTTTGCCGCCATGATCGGATTCGAGATAGACGACGATCGCCGGCTCGCCATCATCGGTCAGGCCGGTGGCCGTTCCGACGACGAGCGGGTCCTTCATCAGACTCGGCGTATGACGGTCCTGGATCGCCATTACTCCCTGGATTTTCGGATTTGCTCTGCTGAGGAGAACAGATTGTTGTCCTGCATCAGCGGGCGCGTTCAGGCTCTCGTCCGTATCGGAGCATCCGGCGACGAACGCGAAGACCAGAAGCATGAGGAGCCCCAGCACCCACTTCGATGAGACGCGGGAGAAGTGCTTCATCAAGCCCTCCTGAAGGTTGGAGTGAAAAGTGAAGGAATTAACTTGAAGAGGATACACCATGAACCCAATATCCTGTCAACTGAAATATTCACAACAGTTTGTAAAAATTTATCTACACTGTCAGGAATTATCGGCGCATCACTTGATACAATCCACAAACTGTATTGTTTTCAATTGTCTTTCGCTCATCCAGATGAACCCCTGTGAACACTCGGAGCCCCATATTGTACCCTGAGGTACACTCAAGTAACATGAATTATCCCTCAGGTCAGGATTTCATATCAAATAATTCATTGTCCTACAAGCATTTAACCAGACTTTTATTCTATATGCCTGATTGGGCACCTCACCTGCAAGGAATACGGGTAAGGGAGAATACTGGCACGAGGATCCTCATAGCGCTCCCTAAGCATCGCGAAGAATATATAGAAGCGATAATGAGTCTAAATTCAGCAAGCGGAAATAGTGCAACGGTGAGAAAGGAGATAGCAGCAATGAAAAGGAGTCTGCTTGCAATTTCTGTTTTTTCAATACTGATTCTGGCATCCGGGTGCCAGTGGCTCGACAACAGTACGGCGCCGGAGACGGCCAGCAATGACCAGATCATAAACCTCGACTCGCCGACCGGTGGATTCACATTTACA
Organism: Candidatus Krumholzibacteriota bacterium; assembly: GCA_030667985.1. GTDB lineage: Bacteria > Krumholzibacteriota > Krumholzibacteriia > Krumholzibacteriales > Krumholzibacteriaceae > DAOUUU01. The sequence continues at coordinate 964 of DAOUUU010000171.1, read as the reverse complement.
GATGAGGAACCCGCATTCGGGGAAGCCGAGCTGTTCGAGCCGATGTTCAACGAGGTCGCCGTCGATGACAGCACAGCCGACAGCACACAGGTCAGGGAGCTATTCAGGAATAGAAATGTAAAGATATTCAGAATGCGTTCGATCTGGGGGCACCTGGTAAGCACGTACGAGGACACCACAGAGATACGAAACACCGAATACTGCCCGGTCGACTGGTCTGGGATGATGAAACTCGAGGGCGGAGCCATTCTTATAGAGCGCGTCATTGCGTTCGAAGAGGACGACTACGTCACGAGAGAAGATGTCGGGACGATCAGTTGGACTTCCCACACGGGCCCTCACATCGACGGGCTGCAGGTCATGCTCGTCGTTCCATGGGGACCTGACGACAGCACCGTAACCTGGGTCGAGCCCAAGTTCGTCTTCAAGACCGGACCGTTCAGCCGCACCTTCTCCCTCGAGCAGCTCGCCTCTCTCAGCCTGATCGAGATAGTCGACGACTGCGGCAACGGCATCTCGATGAACGCACACCACATGCCCGCCTACTGCCCTTACGGATTCCTGGCTGGCGCGTGGAAGAGCATTCCGCCCGACACGATCCCCCCCGCGGACACCAATGATACCCAGAAGATAGTCCTGGGCGTCTATCGGGGCATCTGGATCAGCGAGCGCGGAACGCCAGGCGGCTACCTGAGAGGCGTCTTCGGTGTAAACAGCCTGGGAGAGCAGGTCTTCTTCGGCAAGTACATCGACATGACCGGACACTTCAAAGGGATACTGAAGGGTAATTACGGAGTGTGCCCTGAACTCACCGATACCGCCGAATATCCGTACGGATTCTTCCGGGGTATATGGATCAACGAGGACCGTATAACCACAGGGCGCCTCAAGGGGCACTGGGTCACGAGAAAGCCCGGACTAGGATACTTCCACGGAGTGTGGGGCAAGTTCTGCACGGAGGTAG
>DAOUUU010000105.1 GCA_030667985.1 Candidatus Krumholzibacteriota bacterium | reverse complement strand
TAATAATGATTCCCGGTATAACGGTCGATATGATGGAGCGGCTCGTCAACATCGATTTTCACAAGATGGATATGCTGACGAGAAAGGTGATCCGCACGATGAAGGATTGCTCCGAGGTCCATGTCACGAACAGGCTCGGAACAGATATATCCTTTAGCGTAAAGGGCCGGAAATGGGAGAACGACAACGGCGATATCAGCAAGAAAGGTATGCACGGAAACCTTCCCGCCGGAGAGTGCTATACATGCCCCGTCGAGAGCACCTTCTCAGGGCGTATCATATTCAGCCTGATCGATGACAAGATCGGCCGCGGCGAGATGATCTTCGAGAAGGGTACGCTGGTCGATTTCAAGGGAAAGGGGATCAAGGAGATACTCAAAGGGATGGGAAAGGACAAGACGGGCCGTATCGTAGGCGAATTCGGTATAGGGACGAACCGCGGCGCGAAGATATGCAAGAACATGCTCGAGGCGGAGAAGGCGTTCGGCACGGTTCACTTCGCCATAGGTGATAGTTACGGACTCGGAAAGAACAAGAGCAAGTTCCACTTTGATGCTCTGGTCGAGAAGGTTACCCTGAGCGCGGGCAAAAAGACGCTCGTCAAGAACGGGAAGTTTCTCCTGAAATAGACCGGCTCCATGTCACACGAGGAAAATCTCGGTCTGCAAGTGCGAAAGGAATTTTCCTCCATCGTTGCGTACGACGATGATCTCCTCGATCGTTGCAACGCCATAGTCCGGGATCTGGATCCTGGGTTCGAGCGTGTATATCTGTCCCTCCTCCACCTTCAGATAGGGCAGGTTGCCGTATCTTTCCCATTCCGGGCAGAGAAGCCCGGCCCCATCATGCGTCTCTCGACCTACCTGATGGCCCAGCGCGTGAGGGTACTCCTCATAGCCTTTTTCCACGATATAGTTTCTGGCGAGTGAATCGATAGCTCTTCCCTCCATCCCCGGGCGGATCTTTTCGGCAGCCAAAGCGATTGCGTCACGTATGGTGTCAAAGGCTCGCAGCACTTCGGGGGGCGCTGAGATCTCGCCGTCACGAAGGAAATACCAGGATCTCTGCAGGTCGGAACAGTACTGTTCCACCCTGACGCCGAAATCGATATTGAGGACATGCCCCTTTTCTATCTTTCGGTCCGTAGGCCCCGCATGGGCGCCGGCGGATTCCGGGCCGGTGAAGACTGAAGGGCAGAGTTCCCGTTCCCATGATGTCTCGACTCCTTCTTTGTCGGCCTCCTGCAGCATGGAAGCGGCAACTTCCTTTTCCGTCATTCCAGGTTTCATGAAATTTGAGACCCTGTCGAACAGTTCCTCGGTCAATTCCACCGCTGCGGTTATCCTTCTGATCTCCTCATCGCTTTTCCGCCCCCTCAGCTTCGAGACGATTTTCTCGGAGGTCACAAGTTTTTCCGCGTAACCGGTACCTTCGAGAAGGCCGGTGAGGATAAGGTACATGCCGTGAGAAAGTCCGTCCGCCATGATGTCATTTACCGAATGGTTGATCGCGATACTCTCGGGACCGATCTTCTCGATCTGCGCCAGCAGGACCTCCTTGATCGATTTTGTATACCCGATGACCTCGTATGCCCCGGTCTCCCGGATGCGCGCCTCGTCCAGGCTGCCGACGATAGCCACCGGATCACCCTTACGTGGAATCATGAAAGCCGACTGCCAGGTGCAGTTCGCACCCAGTATCAGATCCAGGACCGGGTCGTGGTTCACCTCGCTCTCGCGAACGAAAGTAAGCCAGAGATCCGTACCCTCCTCATCGAGTATGCCGACGGCCTGCTTGATCTTTTCCATTATCATTATAGGAGTACCTCGCTTGTTTCTAAGGAACGGCCTTTAGCCCGATTATAGTAACACGTAAAAAGTATTCACTCCATCCTCTGCGTTGTCCAGAAAAAAGGGGCGTTGTTGGCTTCCGGTCACATCGGAGAAATAATCCTTTACGCTTCCGTATCTTCGTACTGTATAATAAGTGCCTTGAATTGTAAACAGGATGCGCACCGGAGGACTCCTATGAACGATCCTATCCAAAAGCTCGAGTCGAGTGTGAGGGGCAGACTGCTCCGCTCCGAACCCCTGGAGGGCTATACGACCTATCGCACCGGGGGCGAAGCGGAAGCGCTGATTGAGCCGGCGGATGAAACAGATCTCGCTACGGTTGTTCGATACGCATCATCGAAGGGTATCCCACTGACCGTTCTCGGAGCCGGCTCTAATGTCATCGCCCCCGATGCAGGTCTCGATGGAGTGGTCCTTGTCATACGCCGCGGCCTCGGCTCGATCAGTTTCCTTTCGGGAAGGAGAGTACGCGCGGGTGCGGGCGTGATGCTCGACGAGCTTATCGATGCGGCTGGAGAGAGAGGCTTTGCCGGCCTCGAGGAGCTTGCCGGAATACCCGGCACGGTCGGCGGCGCTCTCTTGATGAATGCTGGAACGAAGAGCGCAGAGATATCCGACCGCCTGTCCCGGCTGACCATTCTGACCTGCTCTGGCCGCAAGCGTGTATTGAACTCGAACGAACTGAGCTTCGGTTACAGGAAGAGCAGCCTGGCCGGTTCAGGATGGCTGATTGTTTCGGCCGATTTTTTGCTCCGATCGGGCGACTCGGCGGTTCTGCGTGAAAGGACCGAGAATATCCGGGACTCGAGGAAAAAGAAATATCCGTGTGATCTTCCAAGCGCCGGCAGTGTTTTCAAGCATCCCGCCGGTGAGAACGCGGGCCGTCTCATAGAGTCGGCGGGGTGTAAGGGAATGTGTTCCGGAGGAGCCTCGGTGAGCGAGACACACGCAAATTTCATAGTCAACAACGGCGGCGCGAAGAGCGCCGATATATTGGATCTGGCCTATCGTGTTCGGATGAAGGTCTTCGAACAATCCGGAGTTATTCTCGAACTCGAACAGATCCCGCTCGGGAAATGAATCAGTTGACAGGGCAAGCGCCGCTGCTGTAAACAGTTCATTACATAGCAACGGTCTCGAGGCAGATACGATTCGTTGCCGATATTATAAAGGAGGGAGCATGGACGAGCAGAGAGGTGATTCCGGATTACCGGCGAATGCATATAAACCGCTCGGGCCCGGCGAGAAGTACATTCCCTACATACCCGCAGACCAGGTCATACCGGAGGTCACCATACGGTCGGTGGTAATGGGCCTGGTAATGACGGTGATCTTTACCGCCGCCGCCGCCTATCTCGGCTTGAAGATCGGGCAAGTTTTCGAAGCGGCGATCCCGATCGCGATCCTGTCAGTCGGTTTTGCGGGGCTCTACAGCACCAAGAGCACGATCTCGGAGAATGTGATAATACAGTCCATTGGATCCGCCTCGGGTGTAGTCGTAGCGGGCATGATCTTCACTCTGCCTGCGATATTCATACTCGATCTCCCGTTGAAGTTCTATCAGACCTTTCTCGCGGCTCTGCTGGGCGGATTTCTCGGAATACTCTTTATAATTCCTCTGCGCCGGTATTTCGTGAAAGAGCAGCACGGGCTGCTCCCGTTTCCGGAGGGTACGGCGATAGTGGAGGTACTCGTCACGGGCGAGAAGGGTGGTGAGCAGGCCAAGGTGCTCGTCAAGGCCGCGATTATCGGCGGCCTCTACGATTTCCTCGTCGCAACATTCGGCATCTGGCGTGAGGTCGCGTCGACCCGCGTCGTACCGGCCCTCGCAGCTGTGGCAGATAAGGCGAAGCTCGTAGTCAAGATCAATGTCGGCGCGGCGGTCCTGGGTCTCGGCTACATCATCGGCCTCAAATACGCGTCGATCATAGCGGCAGGGAGTTTTATCTCCTGGCTTGTGCTCATCCCCGCCATCTGGTTTTTCGGCCAGCACATGAATGTGCCGATAGGCGGCGCCGAATTGCCGATCTCGCAGATGACGGCCGAGCAGATATTCACCAACTATGTCCGTCACATCGGAATCGGAGGAATCGCTGCTGCCGGCATCATAGGCATATTGAAGAACTCGAAGATCATTATCCAGGCCTTCTCGGTCGGCTTCAAGCAGATGTTCGCTGGAACCGCCGAGACGGTCAGCGAGAGGACCGATCGTGACATCCCTATGTCGAGGGTCATCGTAGGAATCATTCTGACGCTTGTCGTGGTATTTCTCTTCTTTGGTTTCGGCGTCGTTGATACATGGAAATTCGCTGCGCTGGCCCTCATGGTAGTCGCGGTGATCAGCTTCCTATTCACGACCGTAGCCGCGAGGGCGATAGCGATCGTAGGCGTCAACCCGGTCTCAGGAATGACGCTGATGACACTGATACTCTCCAGCGTCATTCTCGTCAAGGCGGGGCTTACGGGTAATGCCGGCATGGTCTCGGCACTGATCATTGGAGGTGTTGTCTGTACCGCTCTCTCGACGGCAGGCGCCTTCATAAGCGATTTAAAGGTGGGCTACTGGCTCGGGTCGACGCCTATCAGTCAGGAACGGTACAAGTTTCTCGGGATCATCGTAGCGGCGGCATGCGTAACGGGTGTGCTGCTCCTGCTCAACAAGGTCTACGGATTCACCGGCCCAACGGCCCTGGCGGCGCCCCAGGCCAATGCGATGGCTGCCGTTATCAGGACACTCATGACGGAGACGGAGGCCCCCTGGGGGCTCTATCTGGCTGGTATCTTCATGGCCCTGACGCTGGAGCTCATCCACATATCACCGCTCGCCTTCGCGCTCGGTATGTATCTGCCGATCCAGCTCAATACGCCGATTCTAGTCGGCGGAATGATTTCCTACTTCGTTTCGACCAGGAGCAAGAATACGGAGATCAACACGAAACGAAAAGAGCGCGGGACGCTCATCGCAAGCGGTTTCATCGCGGGTGGTGCCCTCATGGGGGTCGTGAGCGCGCTCATAGCCCTGCCGGGGTGGAACAAGGCTCTGCATCTCGGTATAGCGGAGAGGCCGATAGGAGAAGTCCTGAGTGTTGTCTGTCTCCTGGGGCTCTGTCTCTATCTCTACTTCGACGCCAAGAGCGGAGCGAGGGAGTAGGCCCTGGGGGTCCGGCTACGGGATGATTCGACTCATCGCACGGCTCGTTTATCTATTCGACCGGATCTTTCCGCGAGTACGCGTGGGGGGGAGGGGGTCCGGATCGGACTATTCGGAATGGGAATATGCCGAGGGTAAGCGCCTTCTCGCCGACTATGCGGAGTATTTCGATTCACTCGATGAATCCCTAGTTCTCGATATCGGCTGTGGTATGGGCGGCAAGACGGTCGTTTACTCCGAGGTGGGCGCTCGGGTCGTGGGCGTCGATATCAGCCCGTCGAAATTGGCGCAGGCGCGCTGCTATGCACTGTCACATGGGGTCAATGCGCTGTTTGTCACGGGTGACGCGGAGACCCTTCCGTTCGCAGACAGCCGATTCGACCTGGTGATAGCCAATGATTCTCTGGAGCATTTTTCGGATTCAGCCAAGGCCTTTTCCGAGCTATCCCGTGTTCTTCGACCGGGAGGCAGGCTCTTTCTCTCTTTCACACCCTGGCGCTCCCCGCTCGGTTCCCATCTGTACGATTATATAAGGACCCCCTGGTGCAATCTGCTTTTTCCGGAGCGTCTCATTGAAGAATTGCTGAGATTGACCCTGGCCGGGAGGGGCGAGGATCCCGAAGGCGCCTCTGGGTTGATGTATGAGTACAGGACGGAGTTAAACAGGATCACGGTGGGGCGCTACAGGGACATGGTTCGTGATCACCAGGAGCTTGATAGGGTGTTCGAACACCGCTTTCCTCCGAAGTACAGGGTCCTCCTGCCTCTGGTGCATGTGCCGTTTCTAGGAGAGTTCTTTACGGGAACTGTGGTGGCTCTTCTGCGTAAGAGGTAGTGAGAGTGCGGGATCGGGGCTATTCGTGGTTGACGAGGGGTCTGCATGTATGATACTTCTTCTGGCGATTTGAACCGACATTGACTAATGTACTGATATGCTAAAAAGATACCGCAATCTATTGATGCTGCTCTCGGGCCTCTCTCTGCTGCTCGGGTCCTGTTCGTCCGATCCGGAGGGGCCGATATTTGCACAGAACCTCGATTCACTCTACGGCGTGGATCCAGGCGATGTTCACCGATATGTGGAGCCGCTTAACGGCATGACCTTTGAAGTTCCGGTGAGTGTGGGGAACAGTCCGTTCCTCGGTATCGGAGAGGCTCAAGGTCTTGGGTTTGACACCACCCTCCTGCAGTTCGATATGACACTTTCTGACGAGGATGCGGGCAAAACGATCCTGTCGGCCTCGATCTATCTTCCCGTTCGGGTTGCTCCCGAGGGGACGATCGTGGACACGCTCGAGATCCCTTACATCCTTACGATGTACTTCCACGAGCTCCTGTCAGGATTCGACGATGAGGATTCGGTCATAGTGATTCCGCCGTTGGATCCGGATCCGCTGTTCGATTCGACAGGCGCGGTCCTGCGCGAGCTCAGTATCGACAACAACGAGTTCTATCTAGATGAGATCGTAGTGCAGGAGTGGGTGGAAGGATCGAGGGAGCACAACGGAATCGCTATGGTTCTCGAAAGTTTTCCGGACGGCCCCGGTCTTATAGAGTTCAATGCCCACGAGTACGGTTCGGATCCTCCCTCTATACGTGTAATGTTCACCGACAGCACCACAGCCGCGTTTCCCTCGGTCAATGATTACTCAACAGTCCGGTTTGATGGTGCGGGATTGAACTGCGTCGGCGGTTACGCGACGAGGATCTACTTCGATTTCACTCTAGGCGGTGTGGATCCGAGAGCGATAATCAACAGAGCGAGCCTCGTGTTGACCGTAAATGGAGATGAGGGGTTCGGTTCGACACTCGGAGAATCGGTGGTTCTCGGCATCCTGTCCGATATCTCCTACTACATATACACTCCGGGCAGCGACGATCCGGTCGATCCGGGTTTTCTGGAGGGCACAGGTGTCGATATAGGTATCTTTACGGCGACTGAGACAAAGACGCTGAGGCTTCCACTTCGGGGATTCATACCGGACCTGATCGACAGCAGCAGGGTGAATACGGGGTTGATACTTCAGTCCAATCTCGAGAACGCTCGCGTGCAGAGGGCCGCTTTCTACACGTCGAGCGCAGACAGCCTTTTTAGGCCATACTTGGAGATCATCTATTCCTTGCCGGCCGGGTTCGATGGTGATTGATGAGATATAAAAACGCCAAGATCTTTTATATCGGTTTTGCCCTGGGGCTCCTCTGGGCCATCCCGGTTCTTTGCCAGTCGACATTCGGGATCTATTATCTTGGTGAGCATGTGTTCATGGGCAATTCCCGTGACCGTGCCCTGGCCTACAGCACGATAGCGGTTCCGGATTCGCTGAGCGTTCTAACACAGAACCCCGCCTCCCGCGCGGACCTCTCGCGGGTGACCTTTTCCCTGATACAGGTATTTGAAATGAGCCGGGCGAGGACCGAGGATGAAGTTGCCGATCTGGCCGGCTACAGATTGCCTCAGGTGTTGGTGGCGGCGCCTCTTAAGGAAGGGATCGTTTTCAGTATTGGATATATTACCAATTTCATGGGACGGGCTGATTTCTCATATCCGAAAACTGGCGAGGATATTCCCCTCTACTACGAGGTCTACAGGCACAGGGGCTCACTCTTCACCATCCCGCTGTCCCTGTCGGTCAAGGTCCGGGATTGGCTTAATATCTCCGCCGCGTATGAACTCGAACGAGGATCGATAAAGAACAAAGTCAGGATAGAATTCTACGATCAGGAGTATGCCGATACGGAAACCTCCCGCGACAGGAGTTATTCCGGAAGCTCCTGGTCGGCCGCCGTCATGATCCGTGTACACCCGAGGATCTACATCGGGGGTCAGTGGGATCACGAGGTCGATTACAACGTGAATGAATCGATCACCTATTCACGTTCGGATTTTGATTCCACTTCAGTCTGGAACATGAACCTTCCAAGCGCCTTCGGTGCCGGCCTGGCTGTCGGCATCACAGACCGGTGGTGGCTGTCATCGCAGTACTGGATGCGCAAAGCGCCGGATACGAGAGGATTTCCGCAGCTCACCGGAGGCATCGGCGATGAAACTATGATCGGAGTGGGCCTAGAGAGGAGACGTGTCCGGGAGGGCGGGTTCTTTGGCAGGATCCCGATCCGGCTGGGTTTTTACCAGAACCAGTGGCATCTGGAGGCTCCGAGGGGCGAGATCGTCGTGTCGAGGTTCTTCACGGCCGGGACGAGTTTCGGCCTTCCCAATCGCCCGGGCAGCATAGATCTTTCCATGGAACTCGGCCAGATCGGATCGGTGGACAGCAACGGTTCCAATGAACGCATGGTACGTATCGGATTCGGATTGAGCATGTCCGAGGTCTGGTCCGGAAGGGGCGAGGATTCGAGGCGCTGAGGTCCTGGCGTATAAAGTATGATCAAGATCGCGACCATTATATTCCTGTTCTGTCTTGCAGTCCCATGGGTTTCGCTGCAGGCACAGGACTCTCTCCGGGTGGATGATGTGCCTTTGAGGGTGCAGCTCGATGGGCTCGATTCCGTATCGAGGATCGCATACTTGAGATATCTTGTAGGCACTGGAAGAGATGAAGCGGAGGTTTATTTCCAGCTCGGAGTGGCGTTTCACGATAGCGATATGCCCGACTCTGCGGAATATTATTACAGGAGGGCTGTAGATTCGTCCCCGGAGCTGTCCAAGGCGCATGTCAATCTCGGCGTCCTGT
>DAOUUU010000036.1 GCA_030667985.1 Candidatus Krumholzibacteriota bacterium | reverse complement strand
GGATCTGATCCGGAAAGCCCTGACCCTCCGCGGTGAACTGAAAGAGCTGGCCGGCGATCTCGATTCGAAGGAATTGCCAGACGCGGCTCTTTGGGAAGCGGAGACGAAGGAGGACTTCAACAATAAAGCCCTGGAAGCGGGGATCCCAGGCTACAGCAGCGACGAGGACGCTCGATCTCTCAAAGCACTGCTCCTGTACGGCCTCAAAGGAATCGCCGCTTATACCGATCACGCCGCCGTGCTTGGCTTCTACAACGACGAGATCTTCTCGTTTCTCTTCAAATCTCTAACCTCCATAACGAAAGACCTTACAGCTGACGAGTTGACCGCGCTGGTGCTAGAGGCCGGGGAGTGCGGTGTAAAGGCGATGGCCCTGCTCGACGAGGCAAACACCTCGACCTACGGTCACCCCGAGATCACACATGTGAATATCGGCGTGAAGGGAAATCCGGGCATCTTGATATCCGGTCACGATCTTCGTGATATGGAAAACCTCCTGAAACAGACCGAGGGGACAGGCATCGACGTGTATACACACGGCGAGATGCTGCCGGCCAATTACTATCCGGCGTTCAAGAAGTACAAGCACTTCGTCGGTAATTATGGAAGCAGCTGGTGGAAACAGAACAAGGAGTTCGAAACCTTCAACGGCCCGATCCTGATGACGACGAATTGTATCGTTCCGGTCAAGGATTCCTACAAGGACAGGATCTTTACGACCGGCATGGCCGGCTATCCGGGAGTTCCGCACATCCCCGAAGGAGAGAACGGGAAGCCGAAGGATTTCTCAAAGATCATTGAGAAGGCCGGAAAATGCGATTCTCCGACAGAGATCGAGAAGGGCGAGATAATCGGCGGATTCGCACACAATCAGGTCCTGGCGCTGGCCGACAAAGTCGTAGAAGCGGTAAAATCAGGGGCCATCAAACGTTTCGTGGTCATGGCCGGTTGTGACGGCCGCCAGCCCGGACGTAAATACTTTACCGAGGTCGCCGAGACATTACCGGAGGATTCAGTGATCCTGACCGCCGGATGCGCGAAGTACCGTTACAACAAACTTGAACTGGGCGATATCGGCGGTATTCCAAGAGTGCTGGATGCTGGACAGTGCAACGATTCATACTCCCTGGCAGTAATTGCATTGAAGCTCAAGGAAGTTTTCGAGCTCGACGATCTGAACGATCTCCCGATATCGTTCGACATCGCCTGGTACGAGCAGAAAGCTGTCACGGTGCTGCTTGCGCTGCTTCATCTCGGTTTCAAAGGAATACGGCTCGGCCCGACGCTGCCCGCATTCCTGTCGCCGAATGTGGCCAAGATCCTGGTAGAAAACTTCGGCATCAAATTGACAGGAGAGGTGAAAGCGGACGTGGAAGCGATGATGGCCGGAAAATAGAAGCACGGATAGGTAGGATCAATGAAAATAGCCCTTTTAACAAATTCATTCCTGCCCCATATCGGCGGAGCGGAATATGTAATCCACCAGCTCGCCCGCGTATGGGGCCTGGCCGGGCACGAGGTGACAGTCATAACCGTGGCGCCGGGTGCCGAGCCGGAGCAGGGCATACCATATTCCGTCAAGACATTCAAACTGCTGCGGGGCTCCTCACGGCTCGGCTATCACCGCTTCCCATTTCTGCAGTCAGCCGTCAAAACAGTCAGCGGGCTACTCAAGGAATACAAACCCGATTTCATCTCGGCGCACTTCGGGTATCCGGTCGGCCTCTGGCTATCAAGGTGCTCGCCCATACCGAGATTCATCATCACCTGTCACGGCGATGAGGTAAATCCTGAGGGGAAACCCAGGGGCAAGTATCACATCGACGGGGTCTTGGCCGAAGCATGGAATCGCGCGCATGGAGTAATCGCAATCAGCACTCACGTCCTGAGACTCATGGAAGGGATGGGTGTGCACCCGGATAAGATCCACCTCATCCCGAACGGCATCGATCGTGGGCGTTTCAGAAGACCGGTCGAATTCGATCTTCGAGGCAGATTCGGCATTCCGAAAGACGCACCTGTCGTACTCAGCGTTGGCGGAGAGCGCCAGGCCAAGGCATTCGACAAGGGAATCGAGGCGATTTCACTCCTGATGAAGGATATTCCCGACGCCCATTATATCCTACTCGGCAAGGGTAACGAACGGTGGGTTCCGCTCGTGAAGAGATTGAACATCGAACGGAACGTCACCATATCGAGCCTGTACGGCTATGAACTGATCGGAGCATATCAACAGTCCGATCTCTTCCTCTCTTCCTCTGTATACGAGGGGTGTCCTCTCGTGGTGCTGGAAGCGATGGCCTCAGGCCTTCCCGTTGTCGTCACCAATGTCAGCGGCAGTCAGGATATGATAGAGACGGGAAGGAACGGCATCGTCGTCGAACCGAATCGCACAGATGAGATGGCTAAAGCTCTCATTTCACTGCTGCGTGACAGATCGCTCCAGAAACGTTACGGCCTCGAGAATGTCGAACGTTCCGAATATTACGACTGGAGCAATATCGGTAGAATGTACCTGGAGCTCGCGTGATCCCGTGAGAGCCGGCGTTGCGGCCTCATAGATCACCGTTATTGAATGGACTTGTATGGGAACGGTCACTTCGCACGAATTCGAAGACCCGCTGTCCGGTATATCCGGAAGCCGCGATGAAATCGTCGGCATGAGACGAGACTGGATAGCCGCCCGTCTCGGCGAGCTGGGTCGGCGGGATCCGCTCCGCGTGCTCATCGGAAGCAATACGCTCACCTGCGGCGGAGCGGAGCACCAGATACTTAGGCTCATGCCGCGCCTGCTCGAACTCGGCCTCGAAGTAGAGCATTTCTACCATGGAGGCCCGCACTACCTGAAGTCCCGTTTCGAATCGAAAGGTCTGGCCTCTCATTATCTCGACCTGCGTACAATAGGAAGATGGCGCCTTATCCGGGATGCGGCCACGCTTTTCCGCACGCGCCGATACGACATAGCCCACGCTTTCGTCGGAACTGCCAACCTTTACACGCGGTATGCCGCCGTGCGCGCCGGCATACCGGTCATTCTTGGTGGATGGAGATCGCGCCGGCCAGAAAGATCGTTTGTGCTCAGGCTTCTCTACTCCTATCTAAATCGATGGAGCGGCGCCTGGATCATCAACTCTTCCACGAATACCGAAGCACTCGATGCGTTCCTGGGAATGAAACGCCTCAGAACCTACCTCCTGCCGAACGCTTTCGACTTCGATGAGAATTTGCCCGAAAAGCGCTCCCCCCTGCCACAGGAAATCACCGATTGGATCGACGGCCGCAGATCGATAGTAATACTTGGCCGTGCCGAGAAATCGAAGAACTATGACCTCTTTATCGACGTCGCTGCCTCGGTCGTTTCCAGAAGAAAGGATATGTGCTTTGTTCTGATAGCGAGCACAGATCATATACCCGAATCACGGGCACTCGAACAGCGCCTGAGGAATCGTATAGAAAATGAAGGGCTATCGGCGGATATTCTCTATACCGGAAGGCTCGACGATGCGTCTGCATTGCTCTCTAATTTTTCCCTCTTCCTCTTCACATCGGACGTTGAAGGCTGCCCGAACGCGGTGATCGAAGCCATGGCCGCCGGACTCCCGATCGTCATGACACGCAGCACCGATACCAAACTGCTGATCTCCGAGGGAGAGAACGGTTATACGAGCAACGGATCGGTCGAGGAGCTTTCACACCATATCGAATCGATCCTCGACGATTCCAAAATCCGTATGGGATTCGGTGAACGTTCCCGCGAGCTCGCCGTACGTAACTTTGACTCGGCGGACAGCGCCTGGCTCCTTGCAAGAATCTATCTGGAGGAGTGGAACCGCAGCCTGTGACTCTCCCGATCTTATCGCACAAAGGATCAGACGAGTCCCCAGAACTTTCTCAACAGCCATTCAACCGATAGGAGAAGAATCGTCGCGATGAGAAGCAGCGGGCTGGACCGGAATTCCATTGTCTCTTTTCGCTCCCGCACTATCTCCTGAAGATCGAGAGCCCCGGGGATAGCCGTGGCATCCTCTGGTTCAAACATTCTTCCCCCCGAGAGTTCGGCCAGATATCTGAGAAATTTCACATCGCGCGATGTCTTGAGAAACTCCGCCGATACCCGCTGAACTCCGAATTCAGCGGCTCCGGTGACGGCCTCGTCACCTTGCCTTGTTTCGGTAGCCGTCACGCTATAGCTGCCCGGCTCGAGTGGACCTAATTCCGCTCTCGCATATCCTCTTCCCTTAAGATCCGGTTCGAACAGAAAGGTCCTGACCAAACCCTCTTTGCCGCCATTCACCGACCTGACCTCGCCACGAAGACCCATTGCTGCGCGATCTCCCTGCGCATAGGCAGTGACGGTTACCGGCTCGCCGGTCCGGTAGACAGTCCTCGACATCTCCACCGTGAGCGACGGCTCTCGAGCTCCCTCTGCTAGATATGGGATCAATGTTCCGAAGAGAGTCTCATACGCACTCACATCCTCCCCTCCCGTCAGCATCCAGCGCCAGAGAGGAAATCCAAGAAACACGGCCGTTACGCCCCTGCCGGACCGCTGAATGGTCAGAAAAGGATAGCTCCCGCTGCGGTCGCTCATCTCCAGAGGAACATAGGCCGCACCGGTCGCCTCGAATCCGGCGATGCGCGCGGGAATCGGAGGCGGCGCCTGTATTTCCTCGAAGAGAATCGCCAATGGATGTCCGGCATTACTCTCGTTTATCCTGATATCGAACTCGCTCGAGACTATACGCCGCCCGCCGACTGGGATAACTGGAAGCAATCCCTCCGGGATATCGGCTTCCAGCAATGGCGAATGCTCATCGGCGAGCAAAAGCAGATTTCCTCCCCGTTCCACGTATTCAGCCACAACACGCATGTTACGCGGATCGGCCATAAATACTTCATCGTCCGATACTATCACCAGGTCGTAACGCTGCAGGCCGGACACACTCACATGGAAATCAAATCGCTCATCTCCCGGCTTGAGGACGAAACCGCGACCGGGATGAGATGTTACAGCATCGAGCTCGACGCGCTCCGTCCCGTCAGCTAAACGGCGAATGAAAGTGAAATTCCAGTCGGCGTACTGATCGATAAAAAGAACGCGGAGCGATTCCTTCAGGACACGGATCCTGAACGGTTCTGTGTTGTTTTCGAGCCTTTCCTCCCCCTCGACGGGCGCTACATCGACACTTAGCTCGTGTTCTCCCTCAAGCGCGGGCGTATAGCGTAGAGTCACATCAACGGCCGCTGGATCGGTACCCGTCGTGACTGTTTTCCGGTCGAGCAGAGCGGTCCCCTCATACAGACTTACCTCGACCTCCCGTTTAGCGAATCCGGGCGCCTCGATGACCGCAGCGACTGATGCACGCGTACCCTTGTAGACAACGCGATCGAACGATAGCCCCACGATCGAGATGTCGGGCCGCTCGAGTGTGTCACCGATACCTATTGAAAAGACAGGGACCGATGGCGAGGCCGCAGGCTTCGTCATTCCCCTTGTGATTCGGCCGTCCGTGAAAAGGACTATGGCGCGCAGGTTTCTGCTCCTGAACATCGTTTCCGCTTCGAGCAGGGAACCGGCGATATCGGTTCCATCCCCTACCGCCTCCAAAATGTCCTCCATATCAACGATTTCCGTGTGTAGGCCGCTCGAGAACGGAATGGCTTTGAAATCCACCCCTCTGTACTTGCGCAGCGACGCCTCCAATGCCTCGACTCCCCTCAGAGCCTCCATGAGCCGGCTCTCATCCCCATTATCGGTGACGGACATGCTCTTGGATATATCAACGAGCGCGATGACAAAAGGTTCGACCTTTTCAGGCGAGATAAGCACGAGAGCAGGATCTAGCATGAAGAGTACGAGAAGAGCGAATGCTACTCCCCGGAAAGCGGCCAGGGCGCATCGCCTGCCCGCTCCAAGCGGCGGAAATGAGCGGCGATAAATAAAGAAGGAGAACAGGATCAGCAAGAATCCCAGCATCACCTTCCATATATCGAGATCTATTATGAACTGCCGAGCCGGCATGATCAGCGCCCTCCCCGAGCATACGACAATTCAGTGTAGCCGAGGACGCATCCAAGTGCAAGTTGTTCGGGAAATCGTGGCTTGTGCCGTCAGGGGTGCCGCGCGCGTACTTTATGATTCGTGTGTCGATTTGACTTCGGTCGTTTCATCGCTAGAATCCGGCTCTTCCCGATCCTTGGCACTGTTGTCGACCGGAGAGCCAAAACTCTCGACAGCCTCATCGATAGAATCAAAGCTTTCGAGTATCGTCTGGAATTCGAGGAGTTCGAACACCTCGTAGACCTCTCCGATCATGGACGCGAGCTTCAGGTCGCCTCCGTTCTCACGGATCTCCTTGATCTCGCTTATAAATATACCCCAACCCGCCGAGCTGATGTAGTTCACACCTCCGAGGTCCACAACGATGTTGAACTGACTCTGTTTCAGAAGCCTTTTCAGGCTCTCCTCGAGCTTTCCCGATGTGGTCGTGTCGACAAATCCGCGCACAGAGACTACAGACACTTCGGGATTGATCTCCGGCTTGGAGAATGAGATATTGATGTCATCGATTGCTGCCATGTTCTATCCTTATCTCGTTGTTTTAGTATTTTGTTCCGATTCAAAAGCGGCGAGAGCTTCATCGCTTGACGCATAGGGCGTCAGCAATGTGTTGAACTCCAGGAGGTCGAACACTTCGCGAACATCGCTCCTCATGCTGGCAAGCTTGATGTCGCCTTCCCTCTGGCGAATCCCCTTTATCTCACCGACAAAGATCCCCCATCCAGCAGAGCTTATGTAATCGACGTTCTGTAAATCGACGACGATCCGTACACTGTCCCCATTGGTGAGTTCGTTGAACTTTTCCTCGAGGAACTGTGCAGTTCCCGAATCGATGAGACCATGCAGCTTCAGCAGCATGATATCCTCGATCTGCTCTTCTTCGATTATCAATCTGTCCATGTTCTACCTATTCCCCCCGATACTGGTGCCACAGTTAAACTAGCAAACATCAGTCCAATAGCGCCTTGAGCAGGATAAAAATCCCCTGCCGGTCATTTTCAGCCAAACGCAGATTCTTCTTTGCCTTTTGGTACCTGCTGTTTATCTCCAGAGCCTTCTGGAAAGACTCGCTCGCCCTATCCATTAATATCTTACATTTTGCGGTATACAGCACTCCGAGGCTGTTGTATCCATCGGCGTAGGTCGGATTCTGATCGATTATCTGCTTAACACTCTCCAGAAACCTTTCGATGTCATCCTCCTCCATAGAATCCCCCTTGTACAGGACTGAAAAGTATAGATCGAGGAATATATCTTCCACTCCGTCAATCTTACTCGCAGCACTGATCAAATCCAATTGCTCCATAGTTCCCTTGTAGTCCTTCTCTGAAAACCGGCGCCGCGCTTCCTCGAGATCATCGCCCTGGATAAAGGGGTAGAGCTGGGAGGCCTTCTCTACATTCGACCTGAATTTCTCCTCGAGATCCTTGCTGAGTTCGTAGTCCTCCTTGACTATCGTGTTAAGCAGGTATGCCCTGACCAGGTTGAGGTAGGGTTCACCGTAATAGAGGTTAAGGGTTATGGCGCGGTTGAAGCTCTCGATCGCTTTGCCGCATTTTTTTTCGACGAGATATATCAACCCTATGAGATTATGTAGATCCGGGTACTCCGGATCCAGCTTTATCCCTTCCTCGAGCGCCTGGAATGCCTTCTTGTACTCTCCCAACCGGTAATAGGATTCGCCTATCACGATGAGAGGAATAGAGCTTCCGTCTCCATTTGTTATGGCCAGCTGTGCTTCACGGATCGCTTCGGAGAACAAGTTTCTCTTGAACAAAGCCTGGGCCAGCCTCAGGTGCGGTTTGGGATTTACCGCGTCCTTGATCCTGTCCTGGATCTCGAGTATGAAGAGAAATCTCTTCTTGTTCTCGTTATGCACGTCCCGTGAGAGCGATTTCAGGATCTCGAGCGGGGTCTTTCCCTCGACAGACTTGGTTTTCGTATCGAAGAGAATACCGTTCTTGAAGAAAGAGCTCTCTATCCGCTCCTTGTTCTTAACGTAACTCGTCTGGAGGAAAAACCTCGTCCCTCCATGATCGATCTCTTCTCTCAGCTCGAAACTGCTCCGCATCAAGACCTCCAGCGATCCATAAACCGATATTAACAGTCCCCCAGAAGCCGCTCTTACAGACCAGTACAATTATATACGCGCATCGTGGGCCTGTTTCAAGTCAATAAAACACTCCCCGTCTATTCTTCAAAGGAAGACAGGATCTCTTCGGTCAACCTGTAGTAGTCGAAAGCTCCCCTCGAGAGAGGAGCATGCTCGAATATAGTCTTGTTCTGCCAGGGCGCTTCCTTGATCGCAGTATTGATCCGGATCACTGTATCCAGCACCTGATTGTCGAAACGCTCCTTCAGCCCGTCGAGCACCTTCTCTGAGATCCTCGTACGGGCGTCGAAAAAGGTCGGCAATATCCTGAATCGGGCGTCGTAGTTGTTGAGGAGCCGCTGGATCTCGGTGATGACTTCGAGCGTCTGGTCTGCTCCGACCTGCGAAAGATAATCCATAGCTATAGGGATTATCACCTCGTCGCTGTAGGCAAGCGCGTTGATATTGATCATGTTGACTGACGGAGGGCAGTCGCATATCACGAAGTCGCACCCCTTGAGATATTTGAGCGATTCGTTGAGCCTGTTCTCCCTGTCACTCTTTCGGCCCAGTATGAGCTCCACCTCGGCAAGCTTGCGCCCCCCTGAATCTATGATAAAAAGATTATCGCGCACCTCGAGGATATCCACATCACCGGTCGTAAGCAGATCGGCGAGTCCGCTCTTCGCTTCAACTCCGAATGTAACGGCGACATTCCGCTGCGGATCGCAGTCGATGATCAGGACCTTTTTCCCGGCCAGCGAAAGGCCGTGACCGAGCGATACGGCTGTCGTAGTCTTACCGGTCCCTCCCTTGAGGGTCATTATCGCGTATCTCATCATCTCTACTTCTTCCGGCGTTTGCTGTCCCTGTTACGCTTCGAGAGCTTCTTTCCGTACTCGGCCCAACCCATCTTCTTTATCTTTTCGTCCTTATCTTCCCTGATATCCTTCTTCTTGCTGAAATCTATTTTCACAATCTTGGTCTCATTCTCTTCCTCCTGCTCTTCGGGAGGCATGTCTTTCAGGTTGACCTGCTCGATCTTGAGACTCTCGGTTTCGGGCTCGGATTCCACGTCGACGGACGCCTGGATATCGGACCTGGCGCGGGCCTCCTCCAGCCCCTTCTCCTGCGAAGCGGCATCGATCCTCTGAATCGCCGTATCGATACTTACATAGTATGGGATGATCGGCTCGAAACCGAGATCACGGAATATCTTGAAGATCGGAGAAGAAAGCCCAGAGAGTACAAGCTTACCCTTCGTCTCGGCCAGTTTCTGCATGTATTTTACGATCAGTCCCCATCCGCTGCTGCTGATATATATGACTTCGGACATATCGACGATCAAACGCTCCGGCTTCTCCGAGACGCATCTGCCGAGATGATTCTCGAGCTCCTCGGTTGTCGACGCATCGATCGCACCCCCGACGTGCAGGGCAACAACGCCCGAAGCGGGCTTAGAGATATCAAAGTTCAAAATGGAGGCGGCATCCATAAGGCGGCGGCCCCTGACAGGCACCGGTTCCTCTATCACACCTTCAACTTCCCCCTCTCCGGTAGAAACCACGAGCACCGGCGTCTGGAAATCATCGATCGCTTCGGAGAGGATACTGAACGAACGCATTATCACGTCGAATCCGAGAAGATGGAATATGTTGTCCACTTCCCTGTCCATTCCGAATATCTTGATATCGCCCCCGGCTTCGCGTGTCTCCTTTATCCTGGACGAGAAGACGCCCCACCCGCTGCTGCTCACATATTCTACATTCGACATATCGATGACTAGTTTCGCCTTGCCGGTGTCAATAAGCTCGTTCAACACGGAACGGAACTGGACGCAGCTTACTGTGTCCACGACCCCGTCAAGCTTGAGCACCGTGACCTCCCCCTCTACACCGACCGTGCCGGCTTCGATACCCAGGGCGGCCCAGGGCGACTCCAGAACACCGTCAGCGGCCTCGACCAACTCACGATCGAACTCTTCCGGCATCTCCGGCTCCGCTTCGGCGGCCCTACGGCTGAGCAATTCGTCGAAGCGCTGTTTTCTCACCTCTGCAGGCAGGGACAGGAACGACAACCCTTCCTCGACGGTCTGGAAATGCATCAAGATGTCCTGGAATCCGAGCAACTCGTAAATATCATAGACCTCACTCGACATCCCTACCAGGACGACATCACCTTCTCCCGACCTGAGCAACTTCACCCTGCCTGTGAAGATGCCCCATCCTCCACTGCTGATGTAGGAAACGTTCTCAAGATCCACGATCAGTTTCCGGCAGCCGTATTCGTAGACACTCTCCATGTAATGCTCGAGCTCCGACGTAGAAGAGGAATCGAGATGGCCGCTCACACTGAGCGAGATAACACCCTCCGAGAGCTCTTCGCTGGTTATATCGAGGAGTGCAGATTCCATTTCCGGTTGTGAAACCTCGGCCGCGATCTCGACCGTTTCCGGCACCGGAACCTCCAGCGGAACAGATTCCTCTCCTGTGATAGGCTCCATTTCAGGAGCGGCCTTTACCGGCCTGTGAGAAGCGGGCGAAGTGCTCATCACCTGGAATTCCTCTTCCGTGATCAATTTGTTTCGCCTGAGATACTCGAGCCGCTTCTCATATGTGTTCAATCGCATTCTCTTGAGCTCATCATAAACGAGCGAAGAACTTAGTTGGTCTTTCTTGTGTCTCTCCCGGTTAAACTCGTTCGAGATCCGCTTCGCGCCGAACCGGGGATCACGAACCAGGATATTGAGTATCTGCTTGCGCTGCTCCAGATTGACACGCCGGATATCATGTTCTTCCCTAAGCTCTTTGTTCTTCAAACCGCGTTCGCCCAGCTCGTGCAGGCGCTTCTTGTACCGATAATATGTCGAGGGGGATACTTTCATCTTCTTGCACGCCTCGGCGACCGTATACCCTCCGACCTCGACTAGATCGAGAAGCTTCTTTCTAATCCCGAACAGGACCTCGTCGGCCATGAGCTTCTCTTTGATAGCGACAACGGTGATATCATCGTTCTGCGGGTATCCGCCTGTAAATTCCTTGATGTCGTCGTTGAGGCGTTCGATGAATTCCTCGGGAGCGATCATGCCGTGCCTCTTGATCAGATCGAGCAGTCTCTCTTCGCCGTACTGTTCACGGGATTCGTTCATCGCCTCTGTGACACCATCTGTATAGATGACAAGCATATCGTCCTTTTTCAGCTTGATCTTCTCGACGTCGATCGATCGACTGAAAAGTGAATCGTCGGGCAGGCTGATACCGACCGGGAAACCGCGCGGATTGAGGAAGAATGTCTCGTCCGATTCAGCTCTGTACAAAATCATAGGGTTATGCCCGGCGCTCGAGTAACTGATGATCCTGTTCTTCGAATCGAGAATCACATAGAAGATCGTGACGAACATGCCCTTCTTCATGTCCTCGGTGACGAAGGCGTTCATTCTCGTCATCACCTCGGCCGCGGAATGATTACCCCGGGCCTCCATCCTGAGAGCGGTTCTGATCATCGTCATGACAAGAGAGCCCGGAACACCCTTGCCGGAAACATCGGCCACGACGACCCCAACCGTCTCCTCGTCGACGTGGACGAAGTCATAGTAATCACCGCCGACCTCTCTCGCCGCGCGGTATAGACTTCCTATGTCATACCCGCTGATATCCGGGACGTTTCGGGGCAGCAGCGAGTGTTGGATCTCCTGAGCGACCTGCATCTCTTTCTGGAAGCGCTCCTGCTCGACCACGCTCTCCTGGGCCACGCGGAACTTATGCGTGATCTCGTTGAACGCTCGCGCGATCTCGCCGATCTCCTCCGGTCCATCGATCCTGATCTCGCCCTGCAGAGCTCCCTCTCCGATCGCCCTCACACCGTCTGTGAGCGCCTGAATCGGCTTGACGAATATCGATACTAGTAGGTAGATGAGGAGCACTCCGGCTATGAAGACGCCGACAAGTATCAGAGATGTCACCGGGCGCGGATCCGGTATGTCGGCGACGGTCATCTCCTCGATGAATCCGATCATCACCTTTCCGAGAACGACTTCCTGATCTGTCTCGGCGAGTCTATATCGGACATTGAGATGATACTCCTGTATCGCCTCCCCGCGGGACCCATAGATCCTTCTCCAGAGACCTGGCGCAGGAACCAGAAGAGGCACATCTGTGCTCTCGTACTGGGACAGGATCTCGTCGAGATCGGTAGAGGCGACAATCAAACCCTGGTCGTTCACGACCTTCGCGTACCGTATCTCCTGAAACCGATCGGTCAGACTTCGAGCGAAAGAGCTCAGAGTCGTCTGTTCGACCGAGAATTGCTCATCACGAACCAACGCCTCCACGCTCTTCTCGGCGAAGTTCTCGGCTATGCCGCGCTTTTCGTTCCATACACGCGCAAGCTCCGCTTCGAGATTGCTCGTTTGCCTGGTGAAAAGCACGCCCCATAGGATGAACACGAGAGCCAGGATCCCAATCGTCGCCCTGAAACCGAACTTGAACCTGAGAGTCGCCGTCCATCTTGGCTTCAGCGGCAGCATGAAAGGCCTGGCTTTCGCCCTGGCCCCGGCCATTGATTTTGTCATGAAGAGCCTGTTGCCGGCGGATGACGAGGAATAGTTCAACTCGTCCATCAGGCGGTTCATGAGAAATATCCCGAGCCCGCCCTTCTTTCCTATCTCAACATATTCCTGGAGATTTGGATCCTCGATCGTAGACCAATCGAAGGCCTCGCCGCGATCGAATATATTGATCTCGATATTCCCGGGCTCAGCCTGAACATCGATCCTTATATCTCCGCCCCTCTCCTTGTAGGCGTGCTTGATGATGTTCGTACAGGCTTCATCGACGGCGAGCTTCGTGTTGCTCGTCTCCCGGTTCGAAAAGCCGGCCTTGGCGCACACGCCCGAGATAAAATCCCTGACCTCGCCAAGATTGTTCTCGTCGGCCGGAATCTCGAAATGAAACGTTTCCCTATCCTTCAGGATCGCCTTCTTCAACTACTCAGCCTCTCTATCGTCGCCCCGGCCCAGTCTGAGCTGAGCCTCCTCTATGTTCTTCTGCACACTCTCGTTGTCGGGATCCAACCGGAGTATCTTGCGCCACTCCTCTATCGCAGCGGTATAGTTGCCCTGCGTGAAATGCTTCATGCCCGCTATGTAGAGCTGTTTGATCTCTTCCTTTTCCTCGTCGCTGAGCGGTATTAGCCGTCTGTTCACCCGGAGCAGCAGGTTTTGTGCCTCTGCATGGTTCGGATCCTTACGCAGCAGCTCTTGCAGTGTCGATTTCGACTGCTCGTAGCTGCCCTCTGAGAAGTGGCCGAGCGCTTGCTCGAAAAGCTCGACGATCTCGAGACGTCTGCTCGTCGTCTTATAGCTCCTGCTCATATCCTCGAGTCTGCCCTTGAGCCGCTCGATCGACGTGATCATCTCTTCATGCTCGGGGTCGAGCGTTCTCACGACGTTCCATTCGGTCAGGGCCACTGCCAGCTGTCCGCGTCTCTCGAAATCCCTCGCCTTCTGGGAGTGCAGCGTGACCTGCTCTGTGATCTTCTCGTCTGTTCTGGCGAGATAATCGCGGGCTCCCTCGTCCTCGGGATCGAGATCGAGGATGTTCAGCCATTCCGTTCTCGCCAGGACATAGTCATTAACTCCGTAATACTTCATTCCCAGCTGAAAATGCTGGTTTATCATAATGGATTTCTCCGACTCTCTCGTCGCTTCGGCCTGCCTCGCTACTATCTCCTGCTGGACCTCTTCGAATTTTCTCGAGACTTCCTCGTTCGTCGGATCGTACTCGCGCGCTATCTTGAGCTCGTCGAGCGCCTGCTCGTACGAACCTTCAGCGCTAAGCCGATCCGCAGTCTGGACGTGCTCTGAGATCCTCGTAGTGAATATCCTCCGTACCCTCTCCTCGGCCTCTTCCTCTAACCGCTCGGCGCGCACTCTCTCCCTGTCGTCGAGAGACGGACCGATGCGGGCCGAGAGAGAGATCGGATGGCTGCTTCCTGCCTCGGCCCTGCTGAAATAACCGTAATCGACCTGGTAGCCGTGCCAGAGAACCCCAATACCGGCCGTTATCTGTTCCGAATCGAATCCCACACGCACACTGAGAGTATTCTTGAAGATGAATTCAGCCCCTGCCCGGACACCGCTATCGTCGTACTCGGGCATATCGAGTTGAACCGCCAGGTTGAGCGCCGAGCCGTTGTCGAACCGGCGAGTGTAGCCCGCGCCGAGCATTATGGTCCTGTAGACCTTCTCGCTAACGGCGACAAGCTTGGTCTCCGCGCCGACGATATCCTGCAGATTCGCTCCGATCGTGAATCCCTCTATCATACTCGGCTTGTAGAGAAACCCGAAATCGAGGCCGGTCCCTGTATCGGAATAGTCGCCTACTCGTTGAAGTAGCACCTTGATATTGGTGCCGAGCGTGTACTTGCCGAAAAACTGCCATGGCAGATCGAATCCGTAGCCGAGAATCGCCTGGCTCTCCCGGTAGGATATCTCTCCAAGCTCCCGGCTGAAATAGTCGAACTCCCTGATCCCGCCGGTGCCGGCCGTCATAAACCCGAGTCCGACCGAGCCGTAGCTCATCGTCGGATAGACCAATCCCAGAAAATCGTAGCTCGCGTCGCTGAAACCGCTGAAGAGCTGAATATGGTTGACCATGACTCCGAAATACCTGTTCGATCGCAGGGCGGCCGGGTTGTAGTAGAGCGCGGACGGATCGTCGCCGAGTGCGACGAACGCGCCTCCCATTCCGATCGCGCGCGAACCGGCGCCGACGGTAAAGATCGACCGTGTGCCACCAGAGCCGTCCTGGGCGCAGAGCGGCGCGGCGGCTAACGTCATAGCCGCGACGAGAAGCAGAATTTTTCCGGTCCTGCTCATATTCATCCTACTTGGCCACTGCGATCTTGAAGGTCACTGAGCGTGATCCAGCCTGTATCTTGCAGAGGTAGACACCGTTTCTAACGACATCTCCGCGATTGTTCCTGCCGTCCCATTCGGTCTCGCACCAGGTGCCGTCGGCCGTGCCGGAGGCGCCCGGTTCGCCGGCGGGAATATCCTTCGTGAAGACGAGATTGCCCATCAGGTCGTATATCTTGATCGAGACGCTCGCGTCCTCTGTCATGAAGTAGGCGATCCTCGTCGATTCCGAGCCCGCCTGGAAGGGGTTCGGATAGTTGTGCACGTACTCCTCGAAATCCTTGCTCATCACGCTGAGAGGCCCGCTCAAGAAATGTCCGGCGATATCGCCGCCGTCCCCGGCCCAGACTGCCCAGATCCTCGGACCTTCAAATATTGTAAAGAAGATATCGTCACTATCCGCTATATCGAAACGCAGCTCCCCAGCTGGAGCGTTGCCTGCGATATCGACTCGTACCAGGAATGTATCCACTGCTGCAGCGTCAATTTCATAGCCGTGATCGACGACGATAAGCACAGGATTTTCGTTCTGAACAGTAGCGGGGAATATACCCTGGCCCGTTACGAGCTCAACCGCCGTTACATACCGAGACGGATCGCTCACAGCCTGCCCTCCGCCGCGCTCTACAGTGAGATAGAGTGTGTCGAGACCAAGCGTGTAGGTCGAGCTGTTCTGGAACCCAACGCGGAGCACCGGCACATCTTCCGATCCCTGAGGGACCACGTAGGGCGGGATCGTGTCGATATGGGAGAGGTTTGTCATCTTGAGCTGACCCTCTTCGGTGACGACCGAAATCGGCGCTTGATCTTCGATGAGCAGAGCACTCTCTCCTGTGTTCTCGTCGGTCGCGTAGGGCTCGACGAATGTCACTGTAATGTCGACCGGTGTTGGCTGGGCCGAACTTGGGGCCTGGAGGTTCCAGGTAACAGGAACATCAGGATAGAATAGCTTCTCGTATGTCTCACCGGAACTGGGCTCCAACTCGTAACCGGGTGGAAGCCCGATCAAGAGTCTCGCGTCAACCGTATCCACACCGGCAACGCCATTATTCACTACCTCCGCCGTCACTGTAAAAACGAGTCCGACGGAGAGTACGTAATCCAACGCGTCTTCCGGTCCCGAGATATCGTATGTGAGTTCGAGCTCCGCTCTCTGCACGACATCCACATCGAGTGTCCCCTCGGTATCGGTAAAGGATATGCCAGTGTTGATATCCTTCCCGTGCGGGATGACGCGGATCGTGTCCGAGTTGACCTCGAAGGAGGGCACCGTCACCGTCCACCTTAGCGTTTCCTCGATGCCGGTCCCAGCGCCGACATGCTGCACCAGGTCGTCTCCACTGGTAAACCCGGAGGGAAGAACAAGCTGGAGACGCACCGAATCGCAGTTCACAGAGGCCGTGAATACTGCCGCAATCGTGAAATCCTGTTCGGTCGAGAGTGTGCTGTCCATCGCGCCAGCGGGAGATTCGAAGTCGAAACTGGTCACATCTATGCTTGCGATATCCTCCGTCACGACCGTCACCGTATCGTCACCGTCAGAGATCGCGGCGGTCAAAGGATCGATATTGACATCCACGGGGGAATTCGTGATCGCGACAAGCAGGTCGTCGCCCGGCGACGGATTGGACGGAGCGTTGATCTGCCAGGATACATCGACTCCGGGCACAAAAGACCTGACTAATAGCTCGCTTCCAGGATCGACCAGAGTCATATTCAATGGAAGCCACAATGTGATAAGTCCGGTATTGTCGACCGAAGCTGTACCCTCATTCGCGACATTGGCGGTCAGAACGAACTCCTGGTCGACCGATAGAGTGTCATTCTCGGCTCCCGGTGGATATGTTATCAAGGCATCGACCGATAGGGATGCCGGTAGCTGGACAATGATGTTCTCAGTGTTCTCGTCCGCCTGGAGAGGATCTACCGGATCCCCGGTATTCCTGCTGATCGCCTTGGTAATGCTCGCTGTAAGTATCTCGACTTCCTCAATTCCACTCGCAGTGACCCTGAAATCGAAGTTCAATGAATCTCCGGAGAGTATCGAGGGATAGGGGAGCCCTTCATATACCGCTTCTGTGCCGTTGTTCGAATCGACGATCACAACCACGCTATCGATATGATCGCCGCCCGTATTCTCGACAGTGACCTCTAGATAAAAGACCTGTCCGGTATTGACGACCGATGTGTTCGGGTAGAGAGCGTTGTTAGGAGCGTCGCTCGTGACCCTCTTTATCCTGAGCCCCGAAGGCCTTGTCACATCCACAGTCGTGTCGGCGTAGGCTGCCGTTTTTAAAACATCGGGCTCGTTCGTGTCCTCCCAATCCAGCGAGGCCCTAATATCGACTGTGCCCGTAACGCTACCAGTCGTCGTCACTGTATAGATGAGGGAGTCGGCGGTATAGCCGGCGAGGACGAATCCCGCATTACCCGACGCGAAACCTGTAGGCGCGTCTACGTTGTAGTCGGTCTGCTCTATGCCGCCGATCCGGAAAACGATATCGGCTTCGGAAGGTATATCGAGTAGAACCGGAGCTTCTCCCGTGTTCTCGACATGGGCAGTCAGAGACCAGTCGGCAACCTGTCCTTGGTTGACTTCGTCCTGACCCGGAACGAGCCATATCACTTCGAGCCCTCCGGGAATCTGGATCACAGCGAGCGCGGTATCGTCAGGTGACGAACTCATCAACACAAGATCGTTTTGCCCGGAGTTGACGTCCAATGCCGAATCGATCACCGCGGTGAATATCTCAATACCGGGAGAATCGGCGGCTGTGACATGGAATGTGTCGACGGCCGTACTATCGAACCCTTCTAGGTCCTCCAGAATTACTGGTGAATCCCCTATGGTGGAAACACCGTCGGTCGTCAGCGAGATATAGATCTGCCCGGCCGTCGCTTCTCCCCTGTTCTCCACCTCGAAGACGATAGGAAATCCCCTGTCAGTATTCACGTAGGGCGAATTCGGCGCGTTGTTTTCGACGCGCGTTATCCTGAGATCGGCCAGCGCCTGGACACGTATAGTTCCATCGCCTGTTTCCTCAGTCCGCGTATCGTACTCGAGGAATTCACCGCTGTTGTTTTCGGTGAATCCCACTCGCGAATGAAGGATCAGATCTTCCCCACCAGGGATATCGGGTGTTGCTGTGACGGTGAAGGTCAGATGTTTGCACTCACCGGCAGAGAGGCTCGAGCCACCCTCATCGAATTCTGTCGGCCAAATATAGAGCATGGCATAAATCGGAGCCGTTTCGATCAGCGTGCTGCCGACAAGATACATGAGCTCTGATCCACCGTTGTTGCAAACGGCAACTGTGATATCCCAATGAGTCGTCTGAGCCGAGGTGACAGTCGTATCCGCCGGCGTCGTACCGGTCACTGTCGGGATTCCGCGCTCCTGCACGACCATATTGCCCCAACCGCCGTCGAATGTATTGTCGGTCAGAGGATCACCGCTGTTTATATCGGTTCCCGCTATATACCCATGAACGACCATCGAGCCACTTGTAAAACCGGTTCCGGTAACGACAAAGATCAGTGAATCGAGTTTAGTTCCAACTAGAGTGTCCGTTCCCGCACTCTCGAGTGCTATTGGAGGCTCGACCGTGTACTGGGTTGTCACATTCTCAGAACCGATGATGAATGAGAGTCTTGTTTCTGACTCTTCGAGATCGAGCTTTACCGATGCCTCACCGATGTTTCTAACGTGCATTATGACTTCCCACTGGCTCGGCTGTGAGACAGTAACACTCTGCGGCACTATTATTCGTTCGATGTAAAATTGCGGAGCAGACTCTATTGTCACGAGATCCGGCACCACGGTCATGAGATCCTCGGTGAACGGATTGCCGTTCTCGGTGCCTTCGAGATGGATCGCGACCGGATAGCTGCCGATGGCGATGCTCGTATCTATTATCCCCTGCTCGAAGAGGAACGTCTCGGTCACTCCACCCGTTAGAGAATCGATCGATATGGGCGAGAGGTTCGTCCTCAGTGTGTCACCGTCCGCATCACCGAAGGCGGCGGTCGTCTTAGAATGATCCAATCGAAGCGTGGAATACCATGGATCACTGCTTACCAGATCAATCTCGAGAGAGACTCCAGTCCCGCTGCTTACAACTGTTGGTTCCAGAGTCTCCGCTATATAATCGAGAACTAGCCGCCGTTCGAGGCTGACTGAATCGGTGCTGGCTACTTCATCCAATCCGGTCCAGACGGCTCTCGAGCTGTTCAGCTCCTCGGCCAGCAGTGATCCGGTGAGGACATGACGGCCCGGCGCCGCGTCTCCAGTAGTCATTACGTTGAATGTGAGATACCCTACCGACAAGCCCTCGAGAGTCGTTCCTTCGTCCTGGAGCTCCACAGGATTCTCTATTACGAATCCGCTTCCGGCGGGAATATCGATCCAGGTCGAGTCCAACCTTGCGAGTTTCATCTCAGCATCTGATTCACCGAGATTCTCGATCTCCATCTTGATCGACCAGGATCTCGCCTGCAGGAGCGTAACCGGATCCTGTAACGGCGTCAGGCGGTTGATAACGAGCACCGCCTCGTCCTCTATATCGACATGGGCCGGCGTCAGATTGCTGGCGAAGGGCAGGAGCCGCAGACTGTTCGTCTCAGTCCCACCGACGAATGCGTTGATCGAACAGTCGCCACTCACAGAGCCGGTCTGGTCGACTATGAACCTCAGTGTATCGGTCGAGAGGCCCTCGAGTATGGTCCCCCCATCTACTAGCTCTGTCGGCCTTACAACAAGAAAATCGCCAGACGTCGAGAATGTAACAGAGGTGCTGTCCGTATCGAATGAAATATCTATATCCGATTGGCCGTCGTTCCTGATAACCGCGTCGATATCCCAATCCTTTGTCTGGAGCACAGTTG
>DAOUUU010000116.1 GCA_030667985.1 Candidatus Krumholzibacteriota bacterium | reverse complement strand
GAAGCGAACCATTTCCACGCTGGCAACACATCAGCTCGTTGATGCACCTGAAGCTGCTTATAGAGCGTGAAGACCTTATGGAACCGGAGCAGTCCGAGGCATTCATAGACAATATCGATTCGCTCGTCCGCATTCTGGAGAGCGATCAGAAGACCACCGGCGACTACCTTGATGCAATCAATGCGGTCAACAGGGCTCTGGGAAGTGTCTCGACCTTTTCGGGGAACCTGAAGAGAGTCGCTGACCGGTGGCGGTCGGTGCGCGAATACAAATGGACCAAACTCTCCCCGCGTCTAAAGAGAATCATGACCGAGGCTTCAAAGGAAGCGCTCGAGGAGCTTAAAGGCCTCAAACCGATTCTCAGCGCGCGATACATGGAAAACTCAAACCTTCTCTCCCGAGTAACATTCCCCACACGTCCTATATCGCAGAACAGGCAGTACGAATTCTCAGCCTCCATCATGAGCAGAGGCGATTCGGTCTCCATATCCAGACTCTATATAGGCGCAGGCGAGCAACGCTGGAAGATCACTGCAAACGGCATCGAAGTACCTCTCTCACCCTCTCTGGCCCCCTTCTCCTATACGGCGAAGGTATCGATGCCTCCGACGACGAGTACCGGGATCCACCGGGTTCCTGTCTATTTTGATTTTCTTCTCTCCGGCCGGCGCGTCGAGCTCCATCATGTCGAGAGCATCACCCTGACCAGGGGATATGACGTCTCGCTCAGCTTCCCGAGAGGCAAACGGTTATTGGGCGGATCATTGCCCGTCAATATCGTCCTGCGGTACAGCCCCGATCACGAACTGCGGGGACTGGTCGAGGGAACCTTCATGAAAGAACTCGGATGCTCGCCCAGGCTTCCGTCCCGATTCACCGTAAAAAAGGGAGATGACGTAACGTCACTCCCCCTCAAAGTCTCGTTCCCGCAGAACCTCTCACCCGGCCGGTACCCCTTCTCGCTGAGGGTGAAGCTCGACGGCAGGCAGATCGCGTTCTTCGAGGATATTCTCGACAGGCCGATCCGCTGGTTCCACCTCGGCCCTCTTCCGGGCGCCAGACAGCTTATCGAAGATGGAGTCTCCTACCAGGATGACCTCTTCAGAAAGCACGGAGGCCCCTCGGGATACGCGATCAAATGGCGCGAGGTCCCTTCCGGAGCTCTCGACATCCAGGGCGCCGTTCTTCCCGACAGGCTCGCCGCCTTTAATCAGGATCACTGCTCCCTGCTCTATACAGTCGTCGATTCGCCCGGGCGCCAGAATGCCGTCTGGAGACTCACCTCCGGCAACGTCTCGTCACTCTGGTTCAACGGCAAACCCGCCCTGATCGGCGAAACATCGCCATACGGGGAGCTATCGGGCAGAGTTGAGCTGCGAAAGGGCATCAATTCCATATTCGTCACCACTTGCTGGCACGCGCGGCCCGACAGGACCCTGCTCACATTGAGCGACGAGAGCGGCCTTCCCGTTCCGGGACTCAGCAACGAGATCGAACATATCGTCGATGGTTTCGAACAGCTCGCAGATGTCGGGGGCACAGAGGAATCACCTGAAGCGGACGAGCAACGTGTAGAGGCCGTTCTCGAGATCGAGTACTCGGAAGCCAAAGACATCTGCGTTATAGGCTCGTTCAACAACTGGGAGGCCGGAGCTTCAAAGATGCAGCTCGCTTCGGATGGAGTATGGGTGATCAGGCTGTTCCTGCCGCCGGGCAGATACCCCTACAAGTTCATCGTCGACGGCGAGACGAGGATTCCGGATCCGAAGGCGCGGGAACTCGAGCCGGACGGCTTTGGAGGCATGAACTCGATACTCGAGGTGCCCTGAGCCGGTACCAAACCCTCTCTACAACTGAATGCCGGTGAGATTCAACAGCAGGTTGAGAAGCCCTCCGCTCAAGATGCTCACCGTCGTCACGATCGCAAGGATCATGAGCGCCCATCTAAGGCCCAGCTCCTTGACGATGACTATCAGTGTTGCCAGGCACGGTAGAAACAGGCTCATCACGAGAAGGGTCACTACGAGCTGATTGCCTACCAGGAGCCCATTCTCCCACAATTTGTAGAGCCCGGCCGCACCGTAGTCCCTGCGGAAGAAACCGATTATGAACGCCTGGGCGGTCTCGACCGGGAGGCCGAGGAAACCCGTGACTACAGGGCGTACGGCCGCATAGACGAGGCGAAGGCCGCCGGTCTTGTCGAGCGTGAACAGGATCAATGTCGCCAGGATAAAGAACGGAAACGCCTCTCTCATAAACCATTTCACCCTGGCCCATGTCTTGAGCACGATATTCGAGGCCTTCGGAGCTCTGAGCGGCGGCAGCTCGAGAATAAAATCGCTCGTCTCCCCCGGGATCAATCTCGACAGGACGCGCCCGACGAGGATATAAGCGGCGAAGATCGTACCTGCGATGACAAAGACCGCCGGAATCGACATGGCCGAGGCGAACGCGAGCATGATGCCGAGCTGTGCCGAACAGGGTACCGCGAGGGCAAGGAGAGTGACGACGATTATCCTCTCCTTCTTCGTCTCCAGGATCCTGCTTGCAAGTGTGGCCATAGTAACGCATCCGAAACCGAGCACTATCGGCAGGGTAGCCTTTCCGTTGACTCCGACTATTCTGAAAGCGTTGTTGGTCAAAACAGTCAGCCTCGGAAAATAACCGGTGTCCTCGAGGATACCGAAAACAACGAAGAAGACGGCGACGATCGGCAGCACGATCGAGATCGAGTAGTTCAATCCCATGCTGACAAGTCCGAATTCCCCTATAAGAAAATCTTTGAGCCACGGCACGGTGATCGTCCTGTCGATGGCCGGCATGATCAGCCCTTCGAAGAGTCTTTCCTCGAGCAGATCGACCAGTGTGCCTGCCGCGAAAACCCCAACGAGCATATATACGGAATAGAGAACTACGGCGAGTGTGAGAAGACCAAAAAACGGGTGTGTAGTGACGCCGTTCAACCGCTCGGCACCCAGCAAAGATGAAGCTGTCACAATGACGAAAAGCAGGATCACCGTCGGGTGAAGGCCGGTTCCGGCCAGTCCCTCAATTCCAAATAAGGCATAGAGCAGTACGGCCGCGACTCCGAACACCAGAGACAGCGCATACCTTCTAACTATAGGCGCGCTCTGAACCCGTTCCCTCGCATGCGTGTAAACTGCCTGCCTGAGGAATTGTTCAGCAGCCTCCCTCTTCGCCGAGGCGATATAGTAACCGAAGTTGTGAGGAAGCGCTCTTTCCATCCGATCGACCAGTGATGCCAGCTTCCGTACCTCTTCCAGGCCTACCTGGCCATGCTCGCCGAAGACGTCCGGATCACCAGATAGAGCCGTAACGATCTCGAATTTCCCGAATCCTTCCGGCAGGGCGATCGAATCCTCGACCCTCTTCACCGCGTCAACGACCGGTGAGGAATACTTGATCTCTATATCCGGCTGCCTGGCCTTGTCCGAAGAGATTGTGTTCACGATCTTCGCGAGACCCCTTTTTTCAACCGCGACCGTCTCGATCACCTCGATGCCAAGCAATCTCGAGAGCTCACTGGTCTCGATCGAGATCCCCCTCTGCCTGGCCTCGTCCATCATATTGAGCACGAGGATCGTACGGCACCCGAGCTCCGCAAGCTCCGAGGTCAACAGCAGCGACCTGAACAGGTTTTTAGCGTCAGCGACCTGAACCACCACCGCCCCGCGGTTCTGCAGGATTATATCCCTTGTGACCTTCTCGTCCTCGCTCTTGGGAAAGAGGGAATTCACGCCGGGGGTATCTATGATCTCTAGGGAGCGATCGAATCTGGCCTGGCCGCGCGAGACCTCGACCGTCGTGCCGGGATAATTTGAGACTACAGCGTAGGTGCCCGTCAGATAGGCAAAGATGACGCTCTTGCCCACATTCGGATTGCCGACGAGCAACACCCTATTGCTTTTATCCGATTCTATCATGGTGAGAGAAAACCCGTATCAATCGGGCTCATTCCAGCTTCTGCCCGTTTCTTATGACAAAGATCTCCTGTACGATCTCCTTCTCGAGAGCGAGCTGTGTCTCTTCGAGGAAGACTACAAAGAGCGGCTCGCTCTGATGAACCTTGACGATGCGCCCCGGAAAGAGTCCCAGAGCGGTCAACCTATCGAGGCGGTTATGGTAAGCCGTAGATATATAAACGATCCTGCCGCTCTCTCCCGAAACGAGCTCGCCGAGCCTGACGACTGCCGTCTCCACTTTCTTCTCCGCGCGCCTGCAGCAATCCCCCGGGGGAATCGGCTTGCCGTGCGGGCAGCTGCCTGGATGGCCTAGCAGCGTACATATATGATCGGTGACTTCGGGTGTCAGGACATGTTCGAACCGGCAGGCGGTCGATTCGAGACTCACGTCGCGGATACTGAGAACATCAACTAGGAGACGCTCGGCCAGCCTGTGCCTCCTGATCACCAGCTCCCCCTCCTTCCACCCGGTTTTCGAGAAATGAAACGTGTCGCCCTCCCTCTCGAGTAGACCGCGGGTGAC
This sequence comes from Candidatus Krumholzibacteriota bacterium, assembly GCA_030667985.1. Lineage (GTDB taxonomy): Bacteria > Krumholzibacteriota > Krumholzibacteriia > Krumholzibacteriales > Krumholzibacteriaceae > DAOUUU01. Next base: position 2,588 of record DAOUUU010000116.1, on the reverse strand, counting down.
AAGCCTATCGAGAGTCTTCTCGCTGACCGAATCGTGCACGTTGCCCGCCATGATCCGATCCAGAGTCGGTTCGAGCCCGTCCTCCTCCAACGTCCAGACGACTTCGAGGGCTTCTTCTTCGGGATCGTGGCAATAGAACGTCTGGCTTTCCATCATCAACCTCCGACCGATTTGCATACATATCAGAAAATAAATATATCCAAATAAGTCCTTTGCTCATCACCTCAGATCTATATATTTATACTAGATAAAGGAATGGAGATAAACATGAAAAAAATCAATCCCTTTCAGAAAGCCCCTCGCGTACGGGCACTGGCATTGAAGCAGCCCCCAATACGCCTTTTGATCGTCCTCTTTATGATCATCGTGATCCTGGCCATGATAGCAATCGAGGCGCGGGGAGAGATGCCCCGCAGGATAAACGTCGGATTGAACTTCAACTATTACCTTCTCGACGACGATTACTTCGGCATGGATCGCGCCGCCGGCGCTCTTTTTGCCTTCAGGTACGAGATCATCAACAATATATATTTCGAGAACTCCCTGGGCAGCTTCTCGTCCGAGGCGGATGGCGTGAACATCGACGGGATGAACTATCAGTTCGGCGGCACGGCCATCCTGCCCTACATGATACCATACCGACCCATGGCGCGGCTAGGAGTCGGATTCCTCTCGGTCAATCCTGTTACGGTGACACCGACCGAGTCCTTCCGGCCGGGGCAGACCGCATTCTACTTCATCGCAGGCGCCGGAATTACACGGACACTCCGGGAAAACATCATAATCGAAGGAACCGCGAACATCTATTACACTCCCTACGCCTACCGGATCTACGCATTCGACCGGTCCGAGGTGACGATGCATGAAGCTCGTTTCACGCATTACGTCTTCAATCTCGGCATATCATATTCTTTCTGAGGAAATATCAAAGGACAATCTATTCTACCGGATCAAGACCATCTTGACCGACTTCATCTTTCCCCCCGAACTGATCAGGCAGAAATAGATCCCGCTGGCGAGGTCTCCCGGCGGCGCCCAGGCTTGCCTGTGTGTACCCCTCGGATACACCCGCTCTCCGAGGTCGGCGACGAGCCTGCCCGCGACATCGTATATCGCTATCGATACGACCCTTGAGCCCGGCGTGAAGAAGCCGATGATGGTGCCGTCGCTGAAGGGATTGGGGAAGACCGGATCGGCTATAAAGGGCACATCGCTTATACTGAATGGCCCGTTCAGGACGAGAATCTGGTCGTCGATGCCGTCTATATAGGCGGTTATCATGTAGGAATAGCCGGTCCCGGGAAACACCGTGTAGTCTCGCCAGACAAAGGAGCCCATTCCGCTGAAGAGCGTGTCTGTGAGCTGCTCGTACATTCCCCCTTCCTCGGAGCGGAAGAGGATGCACCCGCGGATCCCTGCCAGGTCCTCGAGCGTCCATCCGAGCTGTACATAATCCCTCCCGGTACTGACAGTGTGACTCTCGAACACGCTCATGACCCGGATTATCTCTTCTCCGACCGCCTCCTGACCGTCGCCGCCCACCACGACGAGATCCCACCAGCCGCTGTAGAGAGCACCCGTTCCGAATTCGGCGGCCACCCTCTCCTCGCCGAGCCAGTCGACGTCAAGCGCCCTGACCGTGTCCTGTCCGAAGGCGAGATAACAGTCGGCGCCGTACTGGACACCGGTGCCTATAATATCGAAGGTGACAAAATCCTGCGTCAGGACATCGACAGAATCGGGATAGACCGAGCCGATCTCGGACTGATACATCCCAGCGGAGAAGAGGGCGCTGATTGTCGAGCCGCTGCCCGTGATGCTCGTGATGCTGGCCGGTGTGGCGAATCCGCCGTTGCTGTGGCTGTTCGGAGTGGATGTACTGTTAAAGGTCCTGTTTCCAGACGAGCCGGGAAAGGGATCGCCCGCATCGCCGAAGTTTCCCCCCTCGTACTCCGGCTTCAGGAGATTGTACTGGCCGTCAGCCTCCTCGAGCACGACTCCGCGCGCTGAGGTGTTGGACGGCCCGCCAGTGTTTCCCCGGTAGGAGTAAGCGATGCTGTTCTCAGCGTGCCAGACGATAAGCCCCTCGCCGGGGAGGTTAGAATCGAAGCCTATCCTCCGCCTGTTTTCTACGAGAAAATATTCAGCCGGCTCCGAGTCTTCCCTCCATCCGCCCGCATCCGCCTCGAAATCGCATGCATAATCGATCCCCCCACCCTCGACCGTCACATTGTCTATAGTAAAGCAGTACCCTTCCGCCGAGAGAAATCCGCCATCCTCGTCGCTGACGTTAAAATCTGACCTGAAGAGAAAACGAATCGAGAAGTCGCACTCAGACGGCGGCAGGTAGGAATCGAGGGGTATCGTCCGCCTCTCGCCTGACGAGCCGTTGTATATCGAGAGCGTATCCACAGAACCGTCCCGCTCGAGAAGGATGTATCCGAAATCGTAGTTGAGCTCGAGGTCGTAGAAGGCCTCGTACCCGAGCGTCACAGGATAGGTGCCGTCGAAGTGGAACTCGTGCACCATCGATTCATCCCACTCGTTGCCGTAGCCTGCCACCCCCCACCAGGCGCGGGCCATCGCGT
>DAOUUU010000131.1 GCA_030667985.1 Candidatus Krumholzibacteriota bacterium | reverse complement strand
CCTCTATGGTACGCGACACCTTGCTCAGCGGCAGGTTTCCAATGTAACAGATTACGGTATTCCTAGCGGAGTAAACGCGGCGATGGAACTCGAGGAGGTCTTCACGCCTGTACCGACCTACCTGGGTGTGGCTTCCCGCAATCGGAAGCCCTAACGGATGCCCTTTGAACAAGGAGGCCATGAAGAGTTCGTGGGTATAGTCCTCCGGGGAATCCTTTATACTCCGGATCTCCTCCTGAACTACACCCTGCTCGAGCTTGAACGCCTCTGCCGGAATGGTCGGAAAAAGCAGAAAATCGGAGTAGATATCGACGAGCTCCTCGAAGTGCTCGGCGAGAACTTTCGCGTTATAGCTCGTCGTCTCCTTCCCGGTGAAGGCGTCCCACTGCCCCCCTATCGCCTCGAGATCCAGGGCGATCTGGAGCGCGTCCCTGCGGCGAGCGCCGCGGAACACCATGTGTTCGAGCAGGTGGGACAGGCCGTACTCGGAAGGAGCTTCATCCCTCGAGCCCTGCGTGATCCAGATACCAAGCGCATTGGTATCGGAGATATGATTCCGCTGATACAAAAGAGTGACTCCCGAATCGAGAGTCACATTTCTGGGTCGTTGTAGTTTAAGCATATGAAAGAGTTACAGGAGGACTTTCCGGCTCAACCGGACCTTGCCTTCCCTGTCGACACCGATGACCTTGACTTCGACCTCATCGCCGAGATTCATGACATCCTCGACACGCTCTACATGTTTATTATCGATCTCCGAGATATGGAGCAGTCCGTCTCTCCCCGGCATGATCTGGACGAAGGCCCCGAACTTGAGAATGCTTCTCACGACGCCCTTGTAGACCTTTCCGACTTCCGGCTCGGCCGTGAGCTCCTCGATCATCTCGAGCGCCTTGTCGCCGGCAGCCTGGTCGACCGCCGCGATCAGAACGGTCCCGTCGTCTTCGATCTCTATCTTAGCGCCCGATGTATCCTGGATATGCCTGATCATCTTGCCGCCCGGGCCGATGATCTCCCGTATCTTGTCGACCGGGATCTTGATCTGAACGATCTTCGGCGCATAGGGAGAGATCGACTCGCGCGGTTTCGAAATGACGGCATCCATCGAATCGAGGATCCTGAGCCTGGCCCCGTGCGCCTGCTCGAGCGCCTGTTCCATTATCTGCTTGGAGATGCCGGCGACCTTGACATCCATCTGGAACGCCGTTATCCCATCCCTCGTCCCGGTGACCTTGAAATCCATGTCTCCGAGATGATCCTCCAACCCCAGGATATCGGTAAGGACCGCGTGCTTGCCCTCCTCCATGACGAGTCCCATAGACACACCGGCGACTGCCTTCGATACAGGGACACCGGCGTCCATCAAGGCAAGGCTTCCGCCGCAGACGGTTGCCATCGAGCTCGAGCCGTTCGATTCGAGGACATCCGAAACTATACGGATCGTGTAGGGAAAAAGTTCATCTTCGGGGATAGCCGGCTTGATAGCCCGCTCCGCGAGCGCTCCATGACCGATCTCCCTGCGGCCCGGGCCCCTGAAGAAACCGACCTCGCCCACGCTGAAGGGCGGAAAATTGTAGTGGAGCATGTAGTTCTTCCTGGATTCACCTTCAAGAGCATCTATGCGCTGCTCGTCCGCGCTGGTCCCGAGTGTCGTCACGACCAGACTCTGCGTCTCTCCACGCGTGAAGAGAGCGCTTCCGTGCGTCCGAGGCAGAACAGCCACCTCGCAACTGATGTCCCTGATCTCGTCGTATGCTCTTCCATCGGTCCGGATCTTCTCTTCGAGGATCAACTTTCTCACGATCTCCCGCTCGAAGCCGTGCAGGAAGCTCTTTATCTCTTTTCCGAGCTCGGGAGCCTCATCGGAAGAATACTTCTCGACCGCCTGCTGACTCAATTCCATCAGCGCGTCTGCCCTCGTGAACTTTCCCTCGATCCGGCACCGCCGGCCGAGTTCCTCGTAGAAATCACTTCTGAGCTTTCCCTGAAGCTCCGTGTTAACCTCGATGGCCGGCACCTGCCGTTTCTCTGGAACGGGCAGCCCGGCAAGAAACTCCCTCTGGTACTTGTTCAATATCTTGATCTGTTCGTGGCCGAACTCGAGAGCTTCGACGATCATCGACTCGGGGACCTCTTTCGAGTCGCCCTCGACCATGATGATCGCGTTGTCGGTTCCTGCAATGACGAGCTCGAGTGTGCTCTGTTCCACTTCTTCGAATGTCGGATTGAACGTGAACTGCCCATCCTTGTACCCGACCCGAACACCGCTCAGGATGTCGCCGAACGGAATATCGCTTAGGGCGAGCGCGAGAGAAGCGCCCGTGATGCCGAGAACATCCGCCTGGTGCTGCTGGTCGCTGCTCATAACACTGCAGGCGACCTGGACCTCGTATTGAAATCCGTCCGGGAACAGCGGCCTGATCGGCCTGTCGATGAGGCGTGCCGAAACGGTTTCACGCTGGCCGGGTCTTCCTTCCCTCTTGAAGAACCCCCCGGGAATCTTGCCGGCGGCATAGAACTTCTCTCGGTATTCGACAAAGAGCGGAAAGAAATCCCTGTCGGAAGGCGCGCCCTTCGAGGCGACCGCGGTTACGAGCGCAACCGTCCCTTCCTCACCGACCAGCACGGATCCATCGGCCTGCCTGGCCATCCTGCCGGTCTCAAAGAACAGATCTCTTCCATTCATACTAATATCATGCTTCTTCATTCTGATAAACTCCTCCAATGTTACTGATGGATACCAAGAGTCCTCATCCGCCATTCCCACTTTGGCCCGGTTGTTAGATTGGGATAATAGGGTTCAGTGGGTTACTTCCTGATATTCAATTCCTTTATCAACTCTCTGTACTTATCGAGCCTGTTCTTCTTCAGGTAGTCGAGAAGCTTGCGGCGGCGCCCGACGAGCTTTAAAAGACCCCGTCTGGAAGCGAAATCCTTCTTATGAACCTGGAAATGCTTCGTGAGAAGGTTGATCCGCTCGGTCAGAAGTGCAATCTGAACCTCCGGAGAACCCGAGTCCTTGCCGTGGAGTTGATACTTACCAATTACAGACTTCTTCACATCGCCTTGCAGTGCCATCGTAAGACACCTCCTTGATACCTCTGCTGATAAACACGATGGCAGCAGAACGGGGCGCACCCCGATCCACCTAAGTACTGCCCTCTAGTTCACCTTTTACTTGGTGCGAATCTCAAATTTACACAATAAATATCGATTGTCAATCATTCTTTTCCAGAATCAGTGAGGCCTTTTCTCTATCCTGCAATAGTCGTGCCTTGAGCTCATCCGGTCCTGAAAACCTCTTTTCGCTGCGGATCATCTGTATGCAGTGGATCCGCAGACGCTCCCCGTACAGCTCCCCTTCGTAGTCGAACAGATGCACCTCGATCCTCGTCTCGCCTTCGCTGTGCAGTGTCGGAGCCGTTCCGATATTCATCATTCCGCCGAAACGTTTCCCGCCGCTATCCGCCAGGACCGCGTAGACTCCCTTAGGGGGAATCTGCTTGCGGGGATCTGAGACGGTCAGGTTCGCTGTGGGAAACCCGATCTGTTTTCCCAGACCCTTCCCGCGCACAACCTCCGCGTCGAAGAAGTGATTCCTGCCGAGGAATCTCCTGGCGGCACGGAACTTCCCGCACGATATCGCGTGTCGGATCTTCGTGCTGGAGACGACCCTTCCAGCGAGAACGACAGGCGGCACAATCGTCACTCCGAATCCGGCTCCAGCCCCCTCCTCGATCAGGCGTTCCTGGGATCCCTCGCGGCCGCTTCCCAGGTGGAAATCGTACCCTACGACCAGATGCTTCATCCCCAGTCGCTCGATCAGAACCTCACTTATGAACTCCCTGTAACCGATCGCCGCCATCTCATCGGAGAATTCTAAAACGAGACATATATCGATACCGGTCCATTCGAGAAGAGAGAGCTTCTCATCGAGTGTGGTAAGGAGCGGAGGTGCCGCTTCGGGATGCGTCACGCTGAGCGGGTGGCGATCGAAGGTAAGCAGAATCGAAGCCGACCTCTTCTCGGACCGTTTCGCCTGGAGCAGGTTCTCCACGACAAGCTGGTGGCCGACATGAAAACCATCGAAGACTCCCACCGTAACGGCTGTGTTGCGCGGCACTCCATCGATGGAATCGAGATCTGTGACAACCCTCATCATCGACTTCAGCTCCCGGCTCCGTTCAAATCCTTGAAAACCCGCCGGATATGGACAAATCCCGCCGGCGCAACTTCACCGATGGCGCCGAGTCTCCCGCTATCGTGAACGAGCCGCACGAGGCTTCCCGCCGGAGGCAGTGATGAGATCGTTCTGGGCGAGACCTTCGGAGCAATCCCATTCGACAGTCCGGCCGCCTGACCCGGTGTGAGATCGATGACCGGCATATGAGCCATGGCATCCGAAAGCGAATAGCCCGGGGCCTCCTGATCGACTAACGACCTCAACTCGGTGTCGGGAGTGGCCTTTTCGATATCGAAGTGTCCTATTCTCGTCCGGACGAGACTGCCCAGGTGTGACGGCACACCGAGCTCGGCTCCTATCTCCTCGGCCAGAACCCTGAGGTACAGGCCTCTCGAGCAGTGAACCTCGATCCTGAAAGAGGGCAGATCGACCTCGATCATCTCGACCTTGTACGTCTCGACCTTCCTCGGTTCCCGCTCGACGTGCCGCCCTTGCCGTGCGAGAACGTAGAGAGGAGTGCCCTTGTGCTTCAGCGCCGAATACATCGGCGGAACCTGCTCGCGCTTCCCGAGCAATGTCGGAAGTACCTGTTCGATCCTTTCAACGGTGACATGGCTCCAATCGGAACTCTCTATGACCTTCCCGGTAGCGTCCTGCGTATCGGTTTTCTCGCCGAGCTTGATGTCCGCTATATAGGTCTTCGGCAGATCCATCAGATAGTTGGAGAGTTTTGTCGCTTCACCGGTCAAAAGGAGCACCAGGCCTATCGCTGGCGAATCGAGTGTGCCCGAGTGTCCGATCTTCTTTGTCTTGAACAGCCTTTTGAAGCTCCGTATCGTATCGTATGTTGAGACGCCTGCCGATTTGTTTACCGGCAATACCCTGTCAATGAGTTTATCGGAAGAGATCCTTCTCACTTCACTCCTCTCCTCTAACTGCATCACCGCACGGCCGGAGCAGAACGGCTAGATCTTCGATCATCGCGGATTTCGCGGTCTGGAGATCTTCGTGGATAGTCAGGCCCGCCGCCTTGCTATGGCCGCCGCCGCCGTACCGTTCTGCAAGCCCCGAGACATCATACTCGCTCCTCGATCTCAGGCTCACGCGTACCTCTCTCTCGCCGATCTCCCTGAAGAGAGCACAGAGCTCTATCGACTCGATCGAGGCAGGATAATCGACGAACCCTTCTGTGTCGTTCATCGAGCCGCCGCTCTCGGAGATCATCGACTGCATGACGACCATCACGGCCAGCCGCCCGTCACAATGCAATTCGAGGGATCCGAGCGCCTTGCCGAGAAGCTTTAGTGAATCGTAGCCTTTCATGAAGAGAAATTCCTGAGCGAGATCGTGAGGCCGGGCGCCCATCTCGACGAGTTCAGCGGCGCATGCGAGAGTCTCGCTGTCTGTGTTCTGGAACCTGAACCCGCCTGTATCCATCATGATGCCGAGATAGAGGTAGTCCGCGATCTCCTCGTCTATCCTTTTAGCGTCTATGAACGAGAGCAGTCTGTATACGAGTATCGCTGCAGCGCTGGTCGACCCCTCCACGACATTGATCTTTCCATACTGTTCGTTCGTGGGATGATGGTCGATATTGACGACGAGCTGTCCATCGTTCGGTCCGATCAGATCTGATGTCCTGGCGGGTGTAGGAGAATCCAGCGTGAAGACCGCCTCGTGATCGAAATCGGGGAGTTCTTCCCTCCGAGCGAGCAGATTCGCGGCTCCGAGCCTCTTATAAATCTCCGCTATTTCCCCCGGCGCATAACATCT
>DAOUUU010000027.1 GCA_030667985.1 Candidatus Krumholzibacteriota bacterium | reverse complement strand
TCTGAACCATTTCCCTGCAGGCATTTATACGCTCCAGTGCACCGCTCGACATCTCGACCGGTTCACCGTGGCAGGCGATCGCTACCAAATTTTCTATCGTCAGTCTTTTTCCGTCCAGTACAATAGCCAAGCTAGCCTCCCTGCTTAACTCCTTAAGTAATCAAGTCGAAATTGCACACTATCTATGTATTGATAAGGCATTCTCCAGCCCATGTCCATAAAAATGATGGGGGAGGGCTATTTGTCCTATTTGCTTCTAAGTCATACAGATAAGATATCTCGAAGGCTCTGGAGAGAACGTTCCGTCATAAGTCTCTTTCTCGATCTCTTCGGACCTTCAATGGGCGGCAGAAGACCGTAGTTTACATTCATCGGCTGAAAAGGAACGTGAGCCGAGGAAAGATGTGCCTGGAGCGCCCCGGTCAGAGTATGCTCCGGCAGCAGAAAGACATCCTTTCCGTCCAGGTAGCGGTCGATGTTCATCGCTGTAACGAGCCCGTGTGCGATAGATTCCATATAGCCCTCGACGCCGACGATCTGTCCAGAGAAGAAAAGTCCGTCTCTGGAGCGAGACATCTGCTTTTCGTCCAGGAGCCGCGGCGAGTCGATAAATGTATTCCTGTGGATCGAGCCGTACCGAAGTATCTGGGCACCCTTCATGCCGGGTATCAAACCGAGCAGGTCTCGCTGAGCCGGCCTCGTTAGCCTCGTCTGGAATCCCACGAGTCCGAGCATCGAGCCGTCGAGGGTCTCCTGCCGTAGTTGGATGACCGCGTGCGGCTCTAGACCCGTTACAGGATCGACGAGTCCTTTAGGTTTAAGGGCTCCGTAGCGCAGCGATTCCGGGCCCCTCTGGGCAATTACCTCGACAGGCAAACATGCTTCGAAGTAGCGCTGCTCCTCGAACCCGCGCTTTTCCGATTTCGGAGCGGAGAAAAGAAAATCGATTAGGCGGTTGTACTCCTCCCCGGACAAGGCGATATTCCAGTAATCGGCGCCTCCCTTCCCGTATCTCGACGCTTTGAATACGCGACTACTGTCAATCGTCTCCGCATTGACCGATATCGCTATCGCGTCGTAAAAGAAGAGATGTTCGTTCCCGAAATGTTCCTCCAGGGCAAACGACAGCGAACCCGAAGTTAGAGGACCTGAAGCGATAACACTGCAAGGGGGAAGTTCGAGATCGGTCTGCTCAGAGCGATCGAGCCGTATGAGGGGCTCGTTATCGACGATTTCAGTCACGCTGCGGGCGAAAAACTCTCGATCGACGGCAAGGGCATGACCAGCCGGCACTTTGGCTTCTTCCGCGATCTCGAGAAGTCTGCATCCGAGCAATCTCAATTCGCGCTTGAGAAGGCCGGAGGCTGTTTCCGGATTGTCTGATTTGAGTGAGTTACTGCAGACGAGTTCGGCGAGGTCTCCCGATCTATGAGCCGGAGTGGACGATGAAGGCCTCATCTCGATCAGCTCTACGGTCCTTCTTCGCCGCGCGAGCTGCAGAGCGCACTCGGAACCGGCGAGGCCTCCTCCTATTATGGTGACTTCAGCCGCTTTCAACGCCGACTCCGTGATGTGCTCAGGAAGTAAATTCCGATTTGCAGGCCGGGCACTTCAAGTAACGGCCCTTCTTTTTCGATTCTTTCTCTACCAGGTTGGATTCGGAGCAGTTGGAACAGCGCTGATCAGTCGGTTTGTCCCAACTAGCGTAGGTGCATGTCGGATAATTGCTGCATCCGTAGAAAATCTTGCCCCTCCTGGTCCTCTTTTCTACTATGTCCCCCCCGCATTTCTCTTCGGGGCATTTGATGCCTAGAGTCACAGCCTCGGTGAACTTGCAGTCGGGATAGTTCTGGCAAGCTACGAACCTTCCGAACCGGCCGTTCTTGTACAAGAGCTTGCCGCCACACTTTGGGCATTCGCGGTCCAACTCCTCGGCCTTGTCCAGCGATTTGGTGAACCGGCACTCGGGATATCCGGGACAGGCGAGAAACGGTCCGTTCTTCCCCCACTTCTTGACGAGATTCTTGCCGCACTTATCACACTTCTCGTCCGTCTCCTCCTGTACGAGCAGCTTGAGTTCGGAACCCCGTCCTTTGACCTTGTCGAGATCCTTTATGAGCGGTTTGTAGAAGAACTCTACAACATCCTTCCAGTCCTCCTTGTCCTCCTCTACCTTGTCCAGCTCGGTCTCCAGCCTCGCGGTGAAATCCACTTCGAATATATCCTTGAAAAGTTGATCTAGGATGCTCCATACCTTCTCGCCGAGAGGCGTAGGATAGAGAGTGCCCTTCTCCTTCCGGGCGTAATCTCGAGTCTGGATGATGCTGATGATGCTCGCGTAGGTGCTCGGCCTTCCTATGCCCTTGTCCTCTAGCTCCTTGATGAGCGATGCCTCTGTGAACCTGGAGGGAGGCTCTGTGAAATGCTGCGAGGCGGCGATCTCACGGATCGTTATGGGTTCACCCTTTTCCAGATCCGGTATCCAGTTCTCCTTTTCCGATTTCCTATCCTGCATGATCATGAGGAATCCAGGGAATTTCAGGCGTCTACCGGACGCTTTGAGCATTAACCGGCCTGCCTTTATCTCTGCCTCCTTCACTTCGTAGACCGCTGGAGCAGCCAGCGATGCCAGGAACCTCTGCCATATCAATGTATAGAGTGAGAGCTGGTCCTTGGTGAGGAATTTTTTCAACGAGTCGGGCGATAGCGTGCAATCGGTAGGTCTGATCGCCTCGTGTGCATCCTGGGATCTCTTTGCTTTCTTGAATCCGCGTTTTCCGGAGTAGACTACCTCGGGACCGTATGTATCACTTATGTATTTAACCCCGCTCTTGTACGCCTCGTCGCTGACACGCGTAGAGTCGGTTCGCATATAGCTGATCAGGCCGACCGATCCCTCGTCACCGAGGTCGACCCCTTCATATAGTTGCTGTGCGATGAGCATCGTCTTCTTGGCCGAGAAACCGAGGCGGCTCGCAGCTTCGCGCTGCATGGTACTGGTGATGTACGGCGGTCCGGGATTCCGTTTCTTTTCTTTGTCCTGTACCTCCTCGACGACCGCTTTCTCGCCTTTTATCTCCTCGACTATCGAGTCGGCTGTATTCTTGTCCCCAATCTCCGGTTTCTTGCCGCTTATCTTCGCGAGCTTTGCATCGAATTCACGCCCCTTGGAATCCGAGAACTGCCCCTCTACCGTCCAGTACTCGGTCGGCACGAATCCCTGAATAAGCTGCTCTCGTTCTGTTATGAGCCTCAGGCCGACGCTCTGAACGCGGCCTGCGCTGAGACCCATGTAGAATATCTTCCAGAGGACCGGGCTCACGAGATAACCTACTAGACGGTCCAGGATTCTCCTCGCTTGTTGCGCGTTAACCTTGCTCCGATCAATATCGCGTGGATCCGCGACGGCCTGCTGAATAGCGTTCTTCGTGATCTCGTTGAATATGATCCTCTTTATAGGCAACCCCGATTTTTTTAGCAGTTCCTTGAGATGCCATGCAATCGCTTCCCCTTCCCTGTCCATGTCGGTGGCCAACAGGATCTGCGAGCTTTTATCCGCTTCCTTTCGAAGCTCCTTGATTACCTTGCTCTTGTTTCTGGCAGCCACATATTTGGGCTTGAAGCCGTTTTCTACGTCTATACCGAGCTCTTTTTTCGGAAGATCGCGCACATGACCGACAGACGCTCGTACCTTGAAGTTGTTGCCGAGATATTTTCCGATCGTCCTGGCCTTTGCCGGCGATTCAACGACTACTAGCACCTGCTCCACGTTTCAACTCCTCACTAATGTGATTTGCAGTTCCTCTTATAATAATCGGAAGACGTATTATCGGGAAGATCGGAGACGAATCTGATACTCATCTCCTTTAGCTCTACGAGTGACACGGGGCGCGAATACTCCAGGGCTGCAGTCTCTATGATGAGACTGAGCTGGACTTCGCTGAGCCATCCGAGCCTCTGAAGCATGAGAAGATGTCCCTGGGCTTCCAATGAGAGAACAGATTTCTCAGATTCGCTCAGGACACGCACGCCGGGCAGGATATCGTTCATGACTAATTGGTCATCGACATCGGCATCGAAGTTGATCATGTCCAGGGCGTGATGTATCTCCTCACTTGAATAACCCATATCGGCAAGGGTATCCTGAATATCCAACTGATCCTGTATATCGAACCGTTCTGGATCCATGAGGAAAGCTATTATCTCTTTGATTCTCTCTATCATTGCATTTCTTCTCCGGGGGCTATCAAAACACCGGCTCGTCTCCGCGCCAGGGAATATAATGCTCAGATGGCTTGCTTTCCGCAACATTTTTTATATTTCTTGCCGCTTCCGCAGGGGCAGGGATCATTTCTGCCCACCTTCTCGTGCGCCTGAGCTATTTGAGGCTTACGTGAGGATTTGGGAGGTGTAACCTGTTGTTTATTAACTTTATTGGGCGAAGCAGATGTTGGGCCTCCGCCGTAGGCGCTCGCGACCTGGTGCACGGTCACTTCGGATCGAGGCCCCCTTTTCTCCTCCCGCTCTCCGATGGAGAATCGTGCCCTGAATAGAGCCCAGAGAATCGATCTATCGATTTCTTCGAGCATCTCGGAAAACATCTGGAAGGCTTCCTGCTTGTATTCGACCAACGGATCCTTCTGCGCGTAGGAACGCAAGTATATCCCTTCCCTGAGATAATCGAGCTCGTACAGGTGATCCATCCACTTGTCATCGATACTCTGCAGCATGATCATCCTGAAGAAATCCTCTTTGATATCATCGGGGATCGTCGATTTCCGTACATCGAACGCTTCTAACGCCTCGTTCGTGAACGATTCGATAACCTGTTCGATACCGGCGTTTTCATCCTCCGGTATATGGGGCATGTCGAACGGGACCAGAAACAGTCCTTCCAGATCGGTTCTGGCGCCCTCGAGATCCCACTCATCGGGCCGGAGGCTTAAAGGTGCATACTGTTCGATCGAACTCTCCACGACATCCTTGATTAGTTCCGTGATAGCCAACTCCATCTCACTCTTTTCCAGGATCTGATCTCGGCGCCCGTATATGACCTCACGCTGTGTATTCATGACATCGTCGTATTCGAGAAGATGCTTCCTTATGCCGAAGTTGTACATCTCGACCCGCTTCTGAGCGTTGCTGATCGCTCTTGTGATGAAAGGATGAGTGATCACCTCGCCGTCCTCGACGCCTAGCCTGTCCATGACGCTCGATATACGTTCCGATCCGAACAGCCTCATCAGATCGTCCTCGAGAGATATCAGAAAACGGGAGGCTCCGGGATCGCCCTGACGCCCCGATCTTCCGCGAAGCTGCCTGTCGATCCTGCGGCTCTCGTGCCTTTCCGTGCCGATGATCTGTAGCCCGCAAGGGACATCGTCCGCGCAGTCTGTCTTCTTCTCGGGATTTGGACACCGTTCGCAGTCGTTCGGATTCTCGCAGAGTATGCAGCATCGCTCGCATTTGACGACTCCAGGGGCGAGTTTGATATCTGTCCCCCTGCCGGCCATATTCGTCGCGATCGTAACGGCACCGGCCTTGCCGGCGTATGCTACGATCTCTGCCTCGCTCTGATGCTGTTTAGCGTTGAGTACGTTATGCTTGATACCCTCTCGCCCGAGCATCCTGCTCAGGGTCTCACTTACCTCGACCGTTACAGTACCTACGAGTACAGGCAGTCCTTTTTCGTGCAGCCTTCTGATCTCCTGGATGATCGCGTTGTACTTCTCCCGCTTCGTCCTGAATATCTGATCGTCGTAATCGATCCTTCGGACGGGCTGATTCGTGGGTATGACATGGACTTCAAGCTTGTATATCTTGTGAAACTCCTCCTCCTCGGTCTCCGCTGTTCCGGTCATTCCGGCCAATTTTTCGTAGAGCCTGAAGTAGTTCTGGAGCGTGATAGTCGCAAGGGTTTGCGTCTCGCCCTCTATCTTGACATTCTCCTTCGCTTCGAGAGCCTGGTGGAGTCCATCGCTAAACCTGCGTCCGGGCATGAGTCGACCGGTGAACTCGTCGACGATCATGACACGACCGTCCTGCACGACATACTCGACATCCTTCTCGAACAACGTGTAGGCTTTGAGCAGTTGAGAGAAATTGTGGATCACATCGCTTTTCTCGGCATACTTTCGGTAGGCTACATCCTTTTTCTTGGCCTTGTCCTCCAAAGCTAGAGAAGTATCCGTCTCTATCTCCTTGATCTTGAGGCTAAGATCCGGGAGAATGAAAAGCTCCTGATCCTCAGGCGAGAGATTCTGCCGGCCCTTATCGGTTATATCTATAGTATTGGATTTCTCATCCACGACGAAGTAAAGTTCTTCATCCAGTTCGTGAAGGCTCTTGTCTCTCATAAATCCAGCCTCGACCCTCAACATCAGCTTTTCGAGACCCTGCATCTTCTTCAGTTTAATGAATTTCTTGTTTTTTGGATCCCCGCGTCTCGCAAGCAGCAGATCTACGCCGATTTCGTCGTCTTTCTTTTCATCACGGCTTGATTCCCTCTCCACCTTCGACATGAGCTCATTTACCATTCTCTTCTGTTTCTTGACGAGTCCCTCCACCTTGTTTTTCAAATAGGCGTAATTCCTCGTATGAGAAGAACCGGACACGGGTCCTGAGATGATAAGCGGTGTTCTGGCTTCGTCTACCAGGACGCTGTCGACCTCGTCGACGATCGTATAGTAGTGACCCCTCTGGACCTTTTGTTCCTTCGAGATCTTCATGTTGTCGCGCAGATAGTCGAAACCATACTCGTTGTTGGTACCGTATACGATATCGCACTGGTAGACTTCCCGTTTTCTATCCGGGGTGTCGTCATTCTGGAGATATCCGACGGTAAGACCGAGAAAACGATATATCTCCCCCATCCACTCAGCGTCCCTCCTTGAGAGATAATCGTTGACCGTCACGAGGTGCACGCCATTCTTCGCTAGCGCGTTTAGGTAGAGTGGCATCGTCGCCACGAGAGTCTTTCCCTCTCCGGTCGCCATCTCGGTGATCGAGCCCTCGTGCAGCGCGATAGCTCCGCCGATCTGCACGTCGAACGGCACCATATCCCAGGTGAGTTCCTGCTCGACAACCTTCCAGCTCCTGCCGAGACACCTCCTGCACGCCTCGTAGACGAGCCCGTAAGCCTCGGGGAGCAGGTCGTCGATCGGTTCGCCGCCCCCGATCCTCTCCACGAACTCCTGTGTCTTTCCTGGGAATTTTTCCTCTGGCAGGTTGCGATAGGTCTCCGCCCACCGCTTCACTTCTTCGATTGTCGGCTCTAGACGCTTCTGGAGTCGCGTGAGTTTGTCTCTGAATACTTTGCGAAATAATTTTTTCATGACAACCGGAACCTCCGATCCGATTGCAACTTAATATATCGTTTTGAGTATTTCAAGGATAGCGGACCGGTTCTGCGCTTGATGACAAGTTCCGGCCCGGCCCGATAGAAATGCTTTTCTCGGGTTTTCAGCCCCTTCCCCCATGGATCCATAGAGAATAGAAGACGCCTCCGTTCGATCCGAAAAATACCCGGTCGCCTGTGACCAGCGGGGATGAGTAGACTGGCGATGAGGTGCTGTACTCAGATCTGATCTCGCCGCTCGCTATATCGATCGCATATATTTTAGAACTATAAGTTGTGACAAATACGACATCTTCCATGATGTAGGGCCTGGACAATACGGTTCCCCCAAGGGATCTCCGCCATTTCCGCTGCCCCGAAATAGTCAGCGCGTAGAGGTGACCGTCGTCGCATCCGACTAGTATCTCAGAGCCGTTGGAGATGGGCGGAGCGTTGATCTCCCCGCCGCAGAGATGCCTCCACATCAGGTTTCCCTCAGAGAGAGAATATGCGTACAGATAGTTGTCCTTAGTGCCGAACACGATCAGGTCGCGGCTGTCCATGCAGGCCGGTGCCGACCTTATTCCTCCTCCCGGCTTCGCCGTCCAGATGATCTTTCCTCCATGATCGAGTTTGACGAGCGAGCCTTCCGTGGTAGCCGCGAGGACGTAATCCTTGCCTATGGTGGCACTCGCCCAGACGGCCTCGCCTATCTTCTTTGCCCAACGGCGGCTTCCGTCCTCCAGGCCGAGCGCTATCAGATTGCCTTCCATCGTGCCCACGACGACGAGATCGCCTCTGATCTGGGGGGTTCCCACAATCTTGTCACTTGCCGCGAATGTCCATAACTCAGCGCCCGAACCGCTGTCGAGACAGAATATATCCCCATTGTAGTTAGCTGAGACCACTCTATCCCCTATGCAGAACGGCGATGCTCCTATGCCGCCACCGCTTTTGTACTGCCACAGCATCTCCCCTTCGGGCGAATAGGCGTAGAGAGCGCCGTCCCTGCAGCCAAAGAAAATCCTGCCGCCGCAGAACGAGGGAGACGAGGTAACAGGATGATCGAATCCCTTCTTCCACGCCTCGACTAGAGAGACCTCGCCTGTCACTTCCTTGGTCTCTTTTAATACCGCCTCGGGCGCCGGATTCAAGGCCTCCCCTTCCTGCACGCTGAGCAGCGGCGCATGATCTTCTATCTCCCCGCCCGGCTGTTTATCTCCACGCGGGATAAACAGGATCAGGAGCATGATGATGAGCGTCGGCACACCCACCATGACCGGCAATGGTATTCTCTTGCGTTTGTGTTGCATGATCGACCTTTCCCCTGGAACTCTCTCGATGGTATCCCAATGTATCGCCGCAAAAGTATGTGTCGTTTCCAGATCGATACCGGATTCCCCAGGGATTTCGAAGGATGGAAAGAACACACTGTTGTTGAACTGTTCCCTGAAGCGGCCGAAGAACTCCCTTGACGGGACCAGAAGTAATGTATGGTCCCCTTCCCGAACCCTGAAATAGCGGAGCGTGAAAAGATCCTCCACCGGTTGTTCGAAGAGATCGCCCTGATCCTTCTCCTCCTTCAGGGAAATCTCGGCGATCCCCGGATATTTCTGGATCCGTTCCGCTTTTGCCGAAGCCGCGTCCCAGTGCATCACTTCGATACTCCTGTTGGAGAACAGGTAGATCTCCTCGCCCCGGCGTATCATTGCTGTGATACTGACCGCTGAAAGGATATCCTCTGCGCGATCCACGTTCCCCGCCAGAGCTTTGAACCTTTTTAAAAAACCCAAAAAATAGGAGGACGGGTGGCCTAGACGCGAAGCCGATATCGTGTCTCTGAAGAGTTCTCTCAGCATCCCTTCGTGGGATCCGGTCACCGGAGAGAAGAGGAGGAAGAACTCCTCGCCACTCTCGCGCCTCGGCAGTTCCTGGTATACGAGTGGATTCCGTTCTCTGTCAGACCCAAAACACACGAATGCCGTTTTTTTCATAGCAACCACCTCAACGTGGCAGGGTAGACGTTAAGAGAGAAAATTTCAACAAGAAATAGAGATTTTATGAAGTAATGTGAGAGGTCTGCGTCAGATCTTGGAAAAGACTTTCTTGATAGCTCCGAACATCTTATCGATCGGACCCGTCTCGATCTGGTCTCCACCGCCGGCGACCGATAAAAACTTTTTCGCGATCCTGTTGTCCGGATCCCATTTGAGGGCATCCTTGAAATGCTTCATCGCAAGATTCTTCAATCCCGCCTTGAAGTAGACAAAGCCAAGGTTTGCGTGATACTCAGGATTGTAGAACTCCGTCTGAACAGCCTTCTTGCAAGCATCCCTCGCCTCGTGCAGGTTCGAGTTCAGCATGGCGAGACAGAATCCGTAGTAGCTCTGGTATGATGGATTCTTGTCGTCGTACTTGATCGCATTCTTGAGCAGCAGGGCAGCTTTCTCGTAATTGCTGTTTCGCATGGCATCCTTGGCCTGCATATATGCCAGGTTGGCCGAGCGCTTGTCCTCCTCTTTGAGGCTATGGGCAGCCTTCGTGTTATGCCCTCCTTTGCGGAGGGATTCGTCGTAGATATGCCTCTGCTGCGGATCGCTGAGAATGCTGTATGCCTCATTGATGAGCTTGAACCGGTCACGGTTATCCTCTGTGTCTCCTGCTATGTCCGGATGATATATCTTTGCAAGCCGGAAATAGTTCTTCTTTATATCATCGATGCTTGATGACGGCCATGCTTCCAGAACAGAATAGTAGTCTGCTTTCAACGCGTGCCTTCCCCTATTTATGTTACCGGCTGCAGTTCTTTTAGCAGGTTCTGGGCGAGCTCATTTTCTGGATCGTTCTTCAGAACCCTCTCCAGGTAGACCATCGCCTCATCGTGAGAACTCTTTTCGTAAAGCGTTAGCGACATGTTCAACAGTGCTTTCAGGTAATTCGGATGTATTTTGAGTGCTGTCTCGAACTCTAGAATAGCGTCATCTACCAACCCCATGTTTGCGTATGCTATGCCCAGCAGATTGTGAAGGTCGGGATAATTCGGATTCATCGAGAGCGACTTCTTCAGCTCAGCCATCGCGAACTCGTGATCGCCGTTCTGAATCGCTTCCAGCGCGATCTGCTTGCAGACCTGCGCCGACGAAGGACGTTCGGCCAGCAAGCTGCGAAAGATCTTTTCCCTTTCCTCGACTGATTCCCCTGTCTCTATTATGACAATCAATTCCTTGACCTGATCGATATAGAACGACGGCGCGGTAGAAAGGCCTGTCTTGAGCTCCTCGATTGTCCTGTCCGCCTGGCTGTCGTCGAGATAGCTCTTCGCGAGCATAACCCTTGCCCTGAAATACTTGGGATTGATACCGAGAGCCGCTTCGAATCGGGCTCTCGAGTCTTCCTGCCGTTCGAGCTTCTGATAGAGGCATCCGAGGCTGTACTGGACATCCGCATAACCTGGTTGGATCGCGATGGCTCTCTCGAGCTGTTTCGCAGCTTCCTTGTAGTTTCCTTCCGATGAAAGTATCTTCGAATACTCGATATAGGACTCTATCATGTACATCCTGACCATTTCCTGATCCTGTCCACCGAAAGCTCCACCATCCGCTGACATACAAGTTTCGAACTCACTGCAAGCCTTCTTGTACAGACCTCTATTGAAAAACCCGAGGGCCTTCTTAAGGCCGCTCTTTGGTATCATACGAACAAAACGGTGTATGAACATAGCGTTCGACCTTCCTTGGCAGATACAAGGTCCGAATATTGACGCCCGACTCCGCATGGCCAACATGCAAATCACAGGCCAAAACAGGTTTTAAGGTAATTTCATCCAAATGCCCGATATCATTCAGAGCGTGGTTTGATCTGTGAACTAGTGCGGGTCACAGAGAGGAAGGTCTTCGATGAATAGGTGGGCTGAGCAGTCATGACAACTGCAACTTTGCTGTTAGCAAGCAGTTCCACCTCTTTGCACTTGGTCTCAAGGCGTTTCTTGAATCTACCGGCCGGAAGCAGATAGTCCTCGACGACCGTGTATAGTCTTTGTCCGTTCTCATCCTCGATATAGATCGAAATGGTAGAATGCTCTGTCAGGAGAAACGAGATATCGACCGATAACCGCTCTTCAGCAATATCGATTGCAATATTGTCGGCCACGAATCTGATAACATCCGTGCCGATCCAGTAGTACTGGGCACTCGCCTTCTCCGAAACGAAAATCTGGCCGAATCGGCGGTTGATCGCTATCCCCCTGGGCTCGTCGAACTGTCCACTCTTGCCGAAGGCCGTGATATAGTTGAGATGTCTATCATATTTATGGATACATCCATTCGGCTGATCGGTTACGTAGATGTTTCCGTAGTAATCGATCGCCAAATGTCCAAAGACGCCAGACGATAAATTCGGCCTGGCAATCGCTATCACTTCACCATCTGGTGATATTTTCCACAATCTTCTTCCCAGGCTGTCGACGACCGCTATAAAATAATCTCCGTAGTAGATCCAATCGTCCCCTTCTGTTACGGCGGCCAGGGAGAGGGGTCCTCTCAGCCGCTCCGTTTCGGTTGCCGGCTGCATGCTCGATACAAGCGCACCCGAGGAATCGAAGACCGCGATCCTGTCATTCCCGGAATCGGTAACGTAGAGATTCTTGCCACTCAGGCATACTCCTGTCGGTCCTATGAGAGGATCATCCTCAGGCCCGTTGAATTCTGCGATGGGCGAAAGTTCGTCATCCTCGGAGTAACGCAGATATACTATCCTGTGATTTCCGGTATCCGCTACATAGAGATTTCCCCGGCTGTCTCCAGTCACGGAGCGGGGATCCTTGAATCTGTTCAGGCCATCCCCCTCGCCACCGACCATGCCAATCGACGTCAGGCTCTTATTGTATATGAGCTTGTGTTGGCCGCTATTGAGTCCATAGACGGTCAGTTCGTCGTCATCCTTGTCCGTCGACGGATCGTCCTTCGAGTCGAGCTTGACGCAAAAAAGCCCTTGCGGATCCTCGAATCTCTCGCCGTACGCCGAATATACATCCAGATGGAACTGGGTGACTTTATGCAGGCCAAGACAGTGATTCCAGGGCGGCGTGACAAGCGTGGTGTTATCGAGATCACCCGCAGCCACCATAGGCAGAAGGAACAGCGCCGCTATTAGTACAAATATCAATTCCTTCAGCTTCATAGCCCCTTCTCCTCCTCCCTGGCCAGCGTCCTGTACGCAGTCATCGAATCGAGTACACGCTTGACGTAGCGGCGTGTTTCCATGAGACCGATCAGCTCTATCGCCAGTAACGGATCATCGGCCGGCTTGAAAGTCCTGCGCCACCCTGACAGACGAGTCTCGCCACCGTTGTATGAAGCCAGCGCTGCTACGATAGAGCTTTCGGACCGGTCAAGGAGATACCTTATATACCAGGAACCGGCCGCGATGTTGTTATCCGGGATGAGCAATTCGTCCCTCGTGAATCCCTCCGTGTCGATCTTTTTGCCGATCCAGGAACCCGTTTTGGGCATGAGCTGCATGAGTCCCATTGCTCCCGCCCAGGAAATGGCGTAACGGTTAAAACTGCTCTCTTCTCGTATAACGGCGAATATGATCTCGACCGGCAGCCCGTTTCGAGCCGCCGCCTCTGATACCGAAGCCGAATATGCGATCGGGTAACGAAGTGATATATCTGTCGCAACTGGATAGGATGAGATGCCTCTGGTCCAGAGAATCTTTAACCCGAGATCTACCAGCCCGCTCGAACGGACCGTCGTGTAGAGCGCGGCCATGGCGGCTGAATCGGAGCCGAACCGATCTGCTAGATCGGTTACGCAGGTTCTAGCCTCCTCGATGAAACCACTGCCAAGGAGATAATCGAGAGCCTCGTATGCTGGATCCCCGAGCAGAGGAGGTCCCGGTTCGAGATCCCTATAGACAAGATCCACGAATTCGCGCTCACGTTCTTCGAGTCTCTCGACGAGCAGGCTTGATTGTTCGCTATGGTCCTCTTCGAACTCGAATGCCTCAATTCCATCTCGCGACGCGAGAGCATAGAAAGAAAGCTCACATTCAGCTTCCAGGCGTTTCTTCCATGCCTCCCTCTCGGAGGGAGTCTTCGAAGTGCGGCTGAGCCAGTATAGAACACCCGCCTTGTACCTCTCATCGGTCCTGGCCAGCAGTTCCCTCAAGATCGAATAGGAGGCCGCATTATCACCCAGTTTGTACCTTAGCGCACATTCGCTTAGGGAGGCTTCTATCGATATCCTCTTGTTCGATCCTCGTTCCCTCAAACGCGACCATGTCTGCAATGCATCGAAATAGTTGCCCGATGAAACGAAGAGACGCGCCGCCAGGTCGAGGGATCTGGCGCTCCTTCTATGAGACGGATAGTAAAGGCCGAACAGCCGGTAGCTCATCGCGGAGGACTCGTACCTTTTCAAGGCATACTCGAGTGAGGCTATTCTTAAAAGAGCATCTTTTTTGACGTCGACAGGAGCATGGGATCTAAACAGATCTTTGTATATCTTCAAGGCCCTCTTCCGTTTCCCGGAAGCACGGTGCACATCTCCCCGGGCGAGCTTAAACCTGTAATCCCCGGGATGTTTCTTTTCAGCTTCCGAGAGAATAGTTCGTGCTTCCTTCAACATGTCCTGCCTGATGGCTGCTTTGGCAATATGGAAGACGTCATCCAGTTCAAAGCTGGATATCCGGCCGCTGTAATGCTCAATCAACTCCTCGCAGAGCTTTTCCGATAGACTGTCGGCCACCGAACTGATGCCTTTTAGAAAAAATGATGCAGCCTCCTCCTCTCTCTTTTTTCCCAACATTATCTTGGCGAGCAGGAGCGAGGATCGGTTCGAGAATTGTTCGGCCTGTGCACATATGGCCAAGATCGTATCTGTTCCCGTTCCGTGATAAAGCGTGGTCTCGAGAAGAAGTTCCAGGGCCCTGGATCGAAGGGGATAACCTGTATTGTAGATGGGATCAGCCAGAAGCAGGACGGCGCTCTCAGCCGCTTCGGTGAAAAGCTCCAGCTTGAAATATGCAGATGCCCTGAAGTAGAGACGATAGAACTCCAGATAAGAATTCGTTTGTTCGAATTCGAGAAGATCCGCCGACTCCCGGTAAAAACCTGCTTTGTAGGAGAGAAGTCCCCTGCGGAACGTATCATCGGTCTGCCCAAGAGCTTCAATGGCTCCCGTCATGTCACCCGACATCGTCAGGCAGGCTGCATCGTCCAGCCCTCCTCCCGGCTCGGACAGTGCATGTTCGTACTCGGCCCTCCAGACATGCATGTTTCGAGACGAACCGGAATCCGCCGCCCTGGAGAACGGCGCCAGTATGTATATGAGCACCAGACATAGGGGTACAAGACGTTTCATACGTTTCCTCACGACTCCAAATATATACATTCAGGCCTAAATGTAAAAGTGAAGGCAAATTAAATGCCAGCAGAGGCAACTGAAGGTGAAGGAACCTGCTATTCCCACTCGATCGTACTTGGGGGCTTGGAGCTGATGTCGTAAGCAACTCTATTAACACCATCTACCTTGTTGATGATCTCGTTTGAAACGGTCTGAAGAAACTCGTATGGGAGTTTTGCCCAATCGGCCGTCATGCCGTCCGTGCTCGTCACCGCACGCAGCACCGCCGTACGCTGGTAAGTGCGTTCGTCTCCCATAACACCGACGCTCTTGACGGGCAGCAGGACTGCGAACGCCTGCCATACTTCGCCGTAGAATCCGTCACGACGGAGAGCATCTATGAATATCCTATCTACCTGCCTGAGTAGCTCGAGATCCTCCCGTTTCACCTCGCCCGGCAGTCTGACCGCCAGGCCGGGCCCGGGGAAAGGGTGGCGGTCGATCGTATGGTCGCTGAGACCGAGGAATGCCCCGACCTCTCGCACTTCGTCCTTGAAGAGCAGATCGAGAGGCTCTATGAGCTCGAATCCGAGGTTCTCCGGGAGCCCACCTACGTTGTGATGCGACTTTATCATCGCGGAGGGACCGACAGTGGACCGGCTTTCGATGACGTCGGGGTAGAGCGTCCCCTGAGCGAGAAACTCGAAGGGCCCAAACTTTTCGCTCTGTTCCCGGAAAACGTCTATGAAGCAAGAGCCGATGATCTTGCGTTTTTCCTCCGAGTCCGTCACTCCCTCCAGGCCCTTCAGGAACTGCTCCGAAGCGTCGACAAATACAAGCTCGGCCGAGAGATGCTCCGAGAGGATCTTCTTGACTTCATCCACCTCGTTCAACCTGAGAAGGCCGTTGTCGACGAATACAGGAACGAGTTGGGATCCTATCGCCCTGTCGACAAGACAGGCCATAACCGAGCTGTCCACACCTCCGCTCACAGCGCAGAGGACACGCGAGGACTTCACTCTCTCGCGGATCTTCTCCACCTCTCTCTCCACGAATGACTGTGACCCCCACGTAGGTTCTGCTCCGCATATCCTGAGCAGAAAGTTCTTGATGATATCGGTTCCGTAGACCGTATGAAAAACCTCCGGATGAAACTGCAGACCGTAAATTCGATTCTTTTCATCCGCTATCGCGGCCAAAGGGGAGCTTTCCGATCCGGCAATCACCCTGAAGCCGTCCGGAGGAGTTATCACCCTGTCTCCATGGCTCATCCAGACTCTCTGGCTATGCGGAGTATCTACAAAGAGCTCATTCCCGGTCTGCACCTCCACGACCGTATGGCCGTATTCCCTATGATCGGCCCTCTCTACCTCCGCCCCCTTCATCTTCGATATTAACTGCATGCCGTAGCAGATTCCCAACACCGGAACGCCGAGCGAGAAGATATCGGCGGCGAGCTCGGGAGAACCCTCCGCGGTAACACTAGACGGACCTCCAGATAGTATTATCCCAATAGGTTTTTCGTTTTTTATCTCATCTAGTTTCGAGGATGGCGGCATTATTACCGAGAAGACCTTTTCTGCACGGATCCTCCTCGCGATCAACTGTGTGTACTGCGAGCCGAAATCGAGGATTACTACAGATTCGCCTTCGTCTTTTAGGTTCCTTTCGATCATCTTGCCTCTCCTAGTGCCTGAAATGACGTCTTCCCGTCATGATCATCGTTATTCCGAGCTCTTCGGCGGCCTTTATGACTTCATCGTCCCTTATGGATCCTCCCGGCTGGATGATCGCCTTGACACCCGATTCTACAAGCACTTCGATTCCGTCCGGAAATGGAAAGAACGCATCCGACGCCGCCGAGCAACCCTCTATCTCCAGACCCTCCCGACGAGCCTTGTCCACGGCTATCCTGCATGAATCCACCCTGCTCATCTGTCCGGCGCCTACACCGACGGTTCCGTCCCGGTCACAGATGACGATCGCATTCGAACGTATGTGCTTTACCGTCTTCCAGGCAACACGCAGAGCTGCTTCCTCCCCTTTCGTAGGGGCACGGCTCGTAGCAACCTTCCAGTCGTCGAGTTCGGGGAATCCCTCGTCCCTTTCCTGCATGAGAAGCAGGTCGCCCAGCTGCCGTCCTACCCATCCTTTCATTTCCATATCCCACTGCTCTGGAGGTATGACAACGAGACGTAGATTCTTCTTCTTCTTGAGCAGGTCGATCGCATCAGTTCCGAACCCGCGCGCCACTACGACCTCAATAAAGGTCTCAGTGCACATAGCCGCCGTCTCAGATTCGACTGTGCCGTTAATCGCCACTACACTGCCGAAAGCGGACATTGGATCCGTCTTTCTCGCTCTCCTGTAGCTTTCAGCCACGGTCCCGCAGACAGCGGCGCCGCATGGATTCGTATGCTTGATTACAGCGCATCCGTTCTTGCCTAGATCCTTGGCCAGCAGGAACGCCGCATACATGTCCTGTATATTGTTGAAGGAGAGCTCCTTTCCCTGGAGCTGTTCCAGTCCGGCAAATATACGAGCTCCGTCGTGCTCGAAGAGTGCCGCGTTGAGATGCGGATTCTCCCCGTATCGAAGGGATCTCACTTTTCGTGCCGCTCCGATTATCTCATCCGGGATCTCTCCGATCGGAGTCAGAA
Source organism: Candidatus Krumholzibacteriota bacterium (assembly GCA_030667985.1). Classification (GTDB taxonomy): domain Bacteria; phylum Krumholzibacteriota; class Krumholzibacteriia; order Krumholzibacteriales; family Krumholzibacteriaceae; genus DAOUUU01. The sequence goes on along the minus strand of DAOUUU010000027.1, from coordinate 6,057 downwards.
GCGTATCGAAGTAACTGGAAATCGCCGCGTCGTAAAATCCGGTGTGATGAAATGCTTTAGAAGCTAAACGCCGTTTCGTATCCTCTACCAAGACCCCGTCGCCCCTGTCCATTTCCTCGATAACAGTCCCATAGTCGGCCGGATCGACGACTACGGCCACCGAATGATAGTTTTTCGCAGCTGAACGGATAAGAGTCGGGCCTCCGATATCGATCTGCTCGATCACGTCCCGCTCGCTGAGCGAAGTATCGCTTGCAGCTTCCCTGAAGCGGTAGAGATTCACCACGATCAGATCGATCATCTCTATCCCCAGCTCTTCTGCCTTGTCGAGATGCTCCTGCTTGCTCCTGTCCGCCAGTATTCCGCCGTGTATCTTTGGGTGGAGCGTTTTGACCCTTCCGTCCATGACCTCGGGAAAACCGGTTATATCGCTGATCCTTTCGACCTTGACTCCCGCTTCCTCGATTCTCTTTGCAGTCCCGCCCGAAGCTATGATAGAGACGCCGCGCTCGGCCAGCGCTTGCGCGAACGAATCCAGCCCATCCTTGTCAGTAACGCTTATAAGCGCTCTTCTTATCTTCAGTCTCATTGCATTACCCTTTTCTGTCAAAATCGGGAAAGAGCCGCTCCACTGCCAGACTATACCTCTCAACCGTCTTCTCCACTACCTCTGGAGGAAGTTCGGGCGCCGGCGGATCATGGTCCCAACCGATGCTGTCCAGATAATCCCGGACGAATTGCTTGTCCAGGCTGAGTTGCGGATGTCCCGGCTCATACTCCTCGCTGAGCCAAAAACGCGAGGAATCCGGAGTGAGGATCTCGTCGATGATCGCAATTTCACCATCTATGAGTCCGAATTCGAACTTCGTATCGGCGATGATAATACTACGGGAAGAGGCGTACTCGCTCGCCCGGGAGTAGAGATCTAGGCTGAGCTTTTTTAGCTTCTCCGCCATCTCCATGCCTACTATCCGACCCGCCTCTTCTATCGATATATTCTCGTCATGTCCCGTCTCGGCTTTCGTCGATGGTGTGAAAATCGGTTCTTCGAGCTTTCCCGCAAGCTCCAGGCCCGCTGGAAGTTCTATTCCGCATACGGAACCGCTATTCTTATATTCCTTCCAGCCCGAACCGACAATATACCCTCTTACTACACATTCGATATCAAGCCTCTCCGCTTTCTTGACGAGCATCGCCCTGCCAGCGAGTTCGGCTTCGAATCTATTGAAAGGCTCAGGGAACATGTCCACCTGCGTAGTGATCATATGGTTGGGCACTTCTTCGAACCATTTGAACCATTGCGCAGAGATCATCGTGAGTATGGCTCCCTTTGCAGGAATCGGCGTCGGGATCACGGAGTCATACGCGCTGACCCTGTCACTCGCAACGAGGATGAGCTTGCCGTCCAATTCGAATATATCCCTGACCTTGCCCTTGTATGCGGGTTCAATGCCCTCTAATCCTGTATATTCTTCTGGTTTTCCTTCAATCATGGCCCTTTATGACCACTCTCCTTCCATCGATGCGTACTCTACCCTCCGCCATTAGTCTGACAGCTTCCGGGTATGTCTTGTGTTCCTCTACGAGTATTCGGGCGCTTAGTGTTTCCTCGGTATCTCCCTGTTCGACGGAAACTATCTTCTGCAGAATGATAGGGCCGGTGTCGATCCCCTTGTCAACAAAGTGAACCGTGCAGCCGGAGTACTTCACGCCGTAATCTAAAGCCTGCTTCTGTGCGTTTAATCCCTTGAAGTTAGGCAGCAGCGCCGGGTGGATATTAATCATACGGCCGACATAATCATCCATCAGGCGGCCCTTGACGATGCGCATGAATCCGGCCAGGCATACGAGTCCGACACCTTTCTCATTACATATCTCCACCATCCTCTCGCTAGATTCTAGTGTCATCGATCCCTTCTTGGGTCCACAATCAAAGACGACCGAGTCTATTCCCATCTCAGAGGCGACTTGCAGGGCGCCTGCATCCGGGTTATCGACGATCAGAATGGCGATATCGCCGGGATATCCTTCTCCGGCACACGCCTCGGCGAGGGCCTTGAAATTACTCCCTCTGCCCGAAGCGAGAACTGCGACCTTGAGCTTCTCCTTCATGTTCCTCCTCTTTGACATGGGGCATAGTATCCTTTATCTCCTCTCTCCGTCAATTTGCTTTTTTATACCATGATTTCCCTTAACGAACCGGTACCTAACACGTGCTTCACTATTCTTTAGAGATTGTGAAGGGGCTGGAGGAAAGAGAGGCACATGCAGTACGATTGAAGCCCTCCCTAAATCGATGGAGAGGTCCTCGAGCAGGGTGTCGACCGTGATTCCCCTGGAATGCAGGATATCCAGGACATCGGTGCACCCGCCTGACAGGTATGGATTGCACAGGGCTCTGCGAATCGAGATCCTCGAAACCAGGAACCCGATGCCCCGGTGGTCCCGCAGGGTGGCCGGACAGATAACCAGCATATCGATTTCACTTATACCGAGCGCCCAGAGCCCGCGGACAGACTGGATCGCTTCGAAGCGGTTCAGGTACCAGTCCACAATGAGAAGTTTCGTCCCGTTCGAAACGAGAACTGATCCCTTTGACAGCCTTTCTACGACCGGTTCTCTATTACAGTCCCTCCCACTTCGAAAAAGACCTGCGAGCAGAGCCGCCGATATTAAGATGGCTGACACGCTTAGAACATACTTTCTGTGGGCGGCTCTTTCTCTGAGTGAAAGGATCAATAGAGAAAGTCCTGCGATATAAAGCCCGATCTTCACATCCCCGGCCAGTAGGGCCGGTTGTGGACTTCCCGATAACTGCATTGGAGTGTTCCAGAGAAGATAAGCAACTCCATTAATCGGCAAAGCCAGGATACTCCTGACCTGATCAACCGGTACCAAGAGGTAGGCCATTCCCAGATAGAGTATAACGGTCACCGGCACGATCATGAGAATGTTGAAGAAAGGCGCGAGCAACGGTGCTCGATCGAACAGTGACAAAACTAACGGAAGTGTGAATGCGTTTATCGATACGGTGATAATCAGCGGCGCCGTAGCGATTCTTATTGCTCTTCCGAATCTATTTTCCTGCAGGAAAGCCTTAAAACAAGATATTATCGGAATCGCCACAAGAGCTATCCCGCATACTGCAGCGAAAGAGAGCTGAAACCCGGCGTCGAAGGCGATTCTCCTGTCGATTGCCGTTACTACGAAGCATCCTGAGATGAGTGCGCGCATAAGAGTCGTCTTCCTGCCTAAACCACGCATAAGCAGAAAAGCGCCCGTGAGGGCCGACGCGCGGACCAGCGACGCCGGAAAACGTGCAACCGCTGCATATGCGAGAACGAAACAGAAAATAGCAAAATACCTTACGCGTCTATCCAGCGGCGCCAGTGAAATGACACGTGAAAGAGGGATCAATAAAATTCCGAGATGTAATCCGCTCAGAGCAAGAAAATGAGCAATTCCAAGATATGAATAAGCCTCTCTCAACTCGTATCCAAGCCGGTCTCTCGATCCGAGCAGCAACGCCGACAATAGGCGCCGGCTCTTCTCGCTCAGCCTCGGATCATCCAGTGAATCCAGAAGCTCGGTACGTACACTTTCGCACGCATTCAGGCAGGAATCGCTTAGTGCGGAACTCTCCCGGCGAGAATCGGGGTTGAACGGCTCGTTACCTGTCCCGCCGTACAGTAAAAGAGCGACAGCCGACACGATGACGAAGCGCCACAAAAGAGGACGTTCGCGAGGCACGCAGCGTGTGTACCCGATGCATATCAAGACGCCGAAGGCGCAGACAGGCACCTGAATCGAATATGAGGGAAACAGAAGTCCGGACACAAAAAATACGGCCCACCACATCATCTTCATCCACCTCCCAAAAGCCGCACCAGGACAATAACATCATTTTTAGATCATTGTTCGATTCTTTAGAACATGGTTTGATAACCGGCCTCATAGAATGTAACCTTGTTCTTGCCATCCCTCTTTGACATATATAGAGCGCTGTCTGCTTTTCTGAATAGATCCAGTTCCTTCTGGCCGTCGTTCGGAAAGATGCATCCGCCGATACTTATCGTGACCCCTATCTCTCGGCCGTCTTCCATCCTGTGTTTTGCCTTTGATATGACTTCGCGAATTCTCTCCGCGGTCCGAGCAGCCGCTTCCCTACCCGCTCCCGGGAGAAGCAGTATGAACTCTTCTCCCCCATACCTGAAGAGAAGATCGATTTTTCTAAGATGTTCCCGAGTCGACGTCGCTATGAGCTTCAACATGGCATCACCGACATCATGACCGTACCTGTCATTAACCCTTTTGAAATCGTCTATATCCATAATGAGAAAAGCGAGATTCTTTCGGTTACGTATGGCGCGCTCCATTTCGAGCGGCAGCTGCGAGTCGTAATGATTTCTGTTGTGCAGCTGCGTGAGTCTATCTATCGAGACCATCTTCTCCAGGTGCATGTTGTTCTCGATCAGCCTCACTATCCCCTGGCCGAGAAGAAAGAAGTTGAAACTCGATTCCCTGTCCAGATGCTCCTCCGTTTTCAGATGGATCTCGAGCACCCCCCATCTTTTCTCTTTTGTGATGAGCGGCACCAATAGGAAAGATCTTGTTCCCGGCACGGTCTTGAAAAAACTCTTTGAAGCCGGCCTACCGGCTAGATAGACAAAACTATAGGGAGCTCCCGACTCGAAACAGCTCTGATAGAAGTCGTTCTTGGAAATCTCCTTCCGGGAAGAGTACTTTATCCTGTCTGCTCTCTTGTCGGCGTGAAAGGGCGCTTCCCGAAGGAGCAGGACTTTAGCTGTGGCCGAGGGAAGGATAGAGCTGGAGAGATCGAGTATCTCGGCGATCCTTCTGCTGAGAGTTCTCGACTGGTCATTAAGTGAAAGCGATGAGATGATTCCACCAAGCACCGATGGCAACAGACCCTGCTCACCCCTGTCGACGCTCGTGATCTTCGACCATTCGTCTTCGTCCATGACCAGGGTGATCTTCGCGTGGTTATCGACACGCAGATAGAGCGCACTGACTTTGCCGGCCGATCGCGCAACGTCCTTACGGAGAAAGGCTCCTTTTTCGGCCAGCTCTTCAAGAGCTAAATAGGCCTGCCTGACCAGCTCCCCGCGCCTTCCCAGTCCGAGCGCACGATTCACACCTGAGAGCCGTTCCGGTGAAAGAAGTTTTCTCGGTATCAGTTTCGTGAGCAGATAGGAATAATCTTTTTCAAACCCCTGGTGCATGATCTGACCCAATGATGCTTATCTCAGTATGCAATACCTTACAATATACAATTATACATCATTTTGGCAGGCCTTTTCCACCAAAAGAACTTGATCGGGACTATTCAGAGAAAATGGTGCGGTATGTGCATTGACTGGAACCTTGTACCATAATAAGGGTTTATACTGGTAAGTTCCTTGCCAGGTCGAATTGTTTTCATTGGCTTGCACAATTTGCATATATTGTGTATATTGGCGCCCGATGGAAATGAAAACGAATATGAAACAAAAACTAATACTAATCCTAGCATTGACATTATTCGCCTCAACGGGATGCCAACTTGCCGGAAAGGGCAATCATTCGGTCGGCGAGCTAGACTCCAGGGAAGAGACCAATGGAGACAAGATCTACCTGCTCTACCCTCAGCTTCTCATCCTACAAAAAAAATATGATTCGGCGGCTGCTTACTACTACCTGGGAGACCTCCATTCGGCCTACATACAGAGCGAACAACTCTCCCTGGACATCGAGGACATTCTGGCGGGCTCTCCCGATCCCTACGTCTGCGACCATCTAGAAGTACTACACGAAAAATCGACTGACCTTCTCGATCTCGTCTACCGTGAAGAGATGGAGCGGGATTGGCAGGAGCATATGGCGGCGGTCATGGATTCCATAGCGGCCAATCATGTCGTCGAGGAAGAAATCGAGATCGTTTACAACTGGAGAACCGAGCACTGGATCAACTACTTCCAGGGCAAGGGCAAAAGATATTTTAGAAAATGGCTGGATAGAACTGATACGTATAGAGATATCATCATTCCCATCCTCGTC
>DAOUUU010000007.1 GCA_030667985.1 Candidatus Krumholzibacteriota bacterium | reverse complement strand
TATTCTAAATATCTGTTAACAAAAGGTTTTAAAGTTACTCTATTGCTATGTGGGCGTATCGACTGATCCGCCCACTTCTGCACGGGAAACGGCAGTCCGTTAGGCGAAAAACGTACATTTCCCCAATTCCTACAACATAGTAATAGATAATCAGTTAGAAGTGCGATTAAAGCAATTTTAATCGAAGCTCGCCTGATTAAAGAAAAGGCCAGATAATTTTAATGTTGACTTTGGTGACGAATGGGGTAAAATCTGCACAAATCTATAAGTGATGAATTATCAATAAGTTCTGCGAAGGTGGCAGGCTGATGGACATCTCAAAATTCACAGATAAAAGTACAGGTCGCTTGGAATCAATAAGTGGAGTCCCAGGTGTGACGCATGCCTTTGTTCCAGATAGTCTTCCACCGGAATGGTGTTGGCCGGAAAGACTATGGCCGCTCCTCGTTGAGGCAAGGACGGCTTTGGGGAATTTGGATGGAACTGCAAAACATTTGCCAAATCACCAACTTCTAATTCGACCTCTTCAGAATCGTGAAGCCCAGAAATCTTCTAGATTGGAAGGTACGATTACTGAACCCGAGAAGCAATTGATATTTGAAATTGATCCGAAATATCCTAGTTCGGAATCGGATCCAATAAATGCCTACAGGGAAGTGTTCAATTATGGAGTAGCACTAAGATCGAGGTATTATTCTCATGAGAAATTGCCATTATCGTTAAGATTAATTAGAGAACTTCATCGAATACTAATGGATGGAGTAAGGGGTGCCGAGAAGGATCCGGGGTCTTTTCGTAGATTACAGAATCAGATTGGAAGACCAGCTCATTTTGTTCCGCCTCCACCAGATTGTTTGGCTGAATGTCTGGATTCATTTGAGAAATACTTGCATGAAGGCAACAAGTACGATCTTTTAGTAAATGCATTTCTAGTCCATTATCAATTTGAGGTTATCCATCCCTTTAGAGATGGAAACGGTAGAGTCGGCAGATTGTTATTGGCAATAATGATATCTGAATGGTGCGGATTATCGAATCAATGGTTATATATGAGCGCATATTTTGACAATAATAAAGATGCATACATGGAAAATCTGTTTAATGTTAGTGCAAAGGGAGATTGGGAAACCTGGATCGAATTTTGTCTAATAGGAGTAATCCATCAAGCAAAAGACACTGAGAAACGATGCGATGCCCTTCTTGGACTCTGGAATAGATTTAAAGACCAAGTAAAAGAGATTGGCGGCAGCTATAGATTAGGGGCTATCGTTGATGAATTGTTTGTTTCTCCAGTGATACGTATCCCGCATGTCACAAAAAAGTATGATGTTTCTTTCCCCACAGCCAAGGCTGACTTGGAAAAGCTTGTTGAAGTAAATATTCTCTCACCGGCAAAACGTACAGTTCAGATTACATACATGTGCTTGGATATAATTAATATAACATATAAAGATAACTAGTAATTGTCCTTCGCCTTACAAAGTGTTCGCGGCTGCAGGTTAGTGGCCTTTCGAGCAGATGGCCTGGTTGGCCCCCACCTTTTTCTCTAGACAAGCTCAACTGCCAGGGGAATACTATCGATAAACAGACTATGAGACTGCTCTCTTCGAGGGAGAGGTAATCGTGCAGTTTGTCCTAAAGCTCTTGATCAGTATCGTAATCATCGTCCTTGTTACGCAGATCGGGCGCAGATTCCCGACTCTTGGAGGGTTGCTAGCGACGATGCCACTGACCGGCGCAATCATCCTGATCTGGCTCTACAGCGACAACCGCGGGAATTTCGAACTGCTGGGCCGCTACACGAAGGGCGCCCTCTGGGGTATCGTTCCCAGCATACTGTTTTTCATCGTGGCCTATTTTGCCTTCAAAAAGCAGCTTCCGTTTGGAATGATACTCGCGGCGAGCTTCGGCGCGTGGGTTATAGGAGCCGTCGTGCATCAGATTTTCTTGCGGTAGCGTGCGGGGTTCTATCACCGTGTTCGACAATCTCTTCAATATCCATGATATTTCGGCGCTCAACGAGAAGATCAGGCAGGGCCGGACAAGGGATATCTTCGAGAGAATCCTTCGCGGCCGTCCCGATAAGCCGTGGGGACATACCGAATGTTCGGAGAGACACTGGTGGGAGATACCAGAAGTCAGAGCGCGCTGGAACCTAATGATGACCGGAGACGTGAACACCGATTATTTTACATATTTCCACCGCCAGCACATCGGAGCGGGGAAAAAACTCAAAGGGCTCGCCCTCGGATGCGGTACCGGACACAACGAGCTCGAGCTCGCCTCCAAAGGATTTTTCGAATCGATTGACGCGTATGATCTGTCGCACTCCCGGATAGAGCAAGCGCGCGAGAGGGCTGCTGTCGCAGATCATGGAAATATTGTAGATTATGCCGTGGGCGATGTGTTCTCGGTCGAAATGCCGCATGAGGCTTACGATATGGTTATGGTCAGGCAGTCGCTCCATCATTTCTCCCCGCTGGAATCGGCCATCGAGAGGATAATCGGTGCCCTCAAGCCGGACGGGTGGTTCGTCTTCAACGAATTCGTCGGGCCCTCACGTTTTCAATGGACAGACGATCAGCTCGATGCCGTGAACGGTCTGCTCGCCCGCCTTCCCGAGCGTTACAGGGTCAGGTGGAAGAGCGGCACGGTAAAGAGGCGTGTTCATCGCCCCGGGCGGCTCGGTATGATGCTCTACGACTCGACAGAGGCGAAGGAATCGAGTAGGATACTACCGCTCATCGAACGGATGATGCGCTTCGCCGATGTCCGGGGATTCGGAGGAAATGTTCTCCAGCTCCTCTTCAAGGATATCGCGCATAATTTCATGAGGGACGATGAGGAGACGAAGCAGCTGCTGCGGACCTGTTTCGAGGCGGAGGACGAGATGCTCTCTGCCGGTGGTGTCGATGACGATTTCGTTGTAGGGATCTGCCAGCGGCGGGAATGAGGACAATAAACGAAAATGCGCCTGATACCGTGGAGAATCAACTCCTGGGGGCGCGTGCGCCGGGCATGATTATTGGCTTGAAGGCTTCACAACTATAAATTATCATATATGTTACGATATTGATTTGGCCTGTCCGAAGGGATTTTCAGTCTATGGTTCCTCCGCTGCATCCTCCGATCGTAAGGAATGTCGTCTACCCGATCTACCGGGGGCTTCGGGGAGACGAGCTGCTTCCGATGCTGGAGGAGTTCGAGCAGAATCAGTGGCTCCCCAACGAGGATCTCGAGGAACTCCAGTGGCACAGGCTCCTAGATCTTCTCGTGACGGCCGCGAAATACGTACCCTACTATTCTGAACTTTTCAAGGCGCGCGGAATCATGCCGGACGGTATATCGAATCCGGATGACTTTCGCAGCATACCACTTCTAACAAAAGCTTTGATACGGGAGGCGGGAAATCGCATAATCACGACCGATCCGACGCGGAGAGGCTTTCCTTATAGAACGAGCGGCAGGACCGGAGAGGCGCTCTACTTCTTCGGAGATGTGGCTTCGGGACCGGCGAGGCGGGCCAATACGCTCAGAAGCTTGCGGTGGGCCGGTATCGATGTGGGGGACCGGCAGGCTATTCTCTGGGAGCATCCGCCTGCCCGTTTCTTCAAAGAGCGCCTTCTGGAAGGCCTGAGGAATTACTTCAACAACGTTATCTGCCTTTCGACGTTGGATATGTCGGACGATTTAATGCGCCGCTACGCGAAGAGGCTAAAGAGATACGGCCCGGCCGTCATCGTCGGGTATCCGTCCTCTCTCCTACTCTTTTGCCGTTTCTGCACGAAAGAGGGATTGGGAGGAATAGCACCCACCGCCGTCATCACGAGAGGCGAGACGCTTTCGCTCGAGCAGCGCGAGACGATCGAGCGGTTCTTCGGTTGTCCAGTATTTGATCGCTACAGCACTACGGAATTCGACTGTGTGGCGCATGAATGCCCCGAACATTCCGGGCTTCACCTCTTTTCGGACCTCATATACGCCGAGGTCCTGGGCGAGGACTATGAACCGGTGAAACCGGGAGAGGTAGGCGAGCTGGTCGTCACCGACCTCATGAATCGATACGCGCCTTTTATCAGGTACCGGACGGGGGATCTCGTCATCCAATCAGACCGCAAGTGCTCATGCGGCAGGGGATTCCCTCTTCTCGAACGTATCGAGGGCCGGTCATTCAGGCCGATGGACGAAAAACCGCCCGCTCATGATGGAAGAGCCCCCTCCGCCGGATCCGGTACGGAGGATCGCCTGGTCGTTAAATCCAAGATCCACAAGGCCAGGATCACCGGGGAGAAACCGGAGGAGATGGATTGTCTGGTCGTGGACGAAAAACTCCTCGAGCTGACAAATATCTCGGATGGGGAAAAGGTGCTCATCGTCGACAACACTAACGGGGCGAGGGTCGAGACCTTCGCCGTGAAGGGGGAAAGGGAAAGCGGCGAGATCACAGCTTGCGGCGCGGCATCGAGGCATATTTGCGCGGGCGACGAGGTGAGTATCATGGCTTTTGCCTGGTCGGACGGCTCGGAAAAGAGCTTTGAGAATATACTCGTGGACGAGCGGAACAGGTTCGTACGCTACCTGACCGAGAGCGCCGGCGAGATTATCTGATATCCAGCTCAAAACACTCTTTATCCCGAGCGGCCGATTGGTTATATTATTTGCGCCCAAGCGGAGGAACCTGAAATTGATATTCGAAAGCGGATCAATATGAAGCGGATGATGCTCAAATCGATGATTCTCAAGGCGACCGTGACACAGGCGGATCTGAGGTACGTAGGCAGTATAACGATAGATCAGGACCTGATCGATAAGACCAATCTGGCCGAGAACGAGAGTGTCGTTATAGTCGATCGGACGAACGGCCAGCGCCTGGAGACCTACGTGATCAAAGGCGAGCGGGGCAGCGGGGTCATCGGTATGAACGGCGCAGCCGCCCATCTCATCAGCGAAGGGGACGAGATCGATATCATGGCCTTCACCTGGATCTCGTCCGAGATCAGCCCCCTCCTAGCCGAAGTCGACGGCGGCAATCACTTTGTCCGCTACAAGAACGGCTTCTAGAAGTAATCACCTGCTCTGCACGATCCCGGAGATAGACGATGCTCAATACGAATATCCGGCTCTTCAAGCTGTGGGGCATACCGGTCTATGTCAATATGAGCTGGTTGTTCGTGCTTGCGCTCATGACATGGACCTTTTCGACCAGGTATTATCCCTCGATCCATCCAGGTGCCTTTGATCCGCTCAAGCTCTGGATCCTCGGTTTCATGACGGCCATTCTGCTCTTTCTCTCCATTCTGATGCACGAGTTCAGTCATTCGATCGTCGCCACCAGGAACGGCGTGCCGATCAAGAAGATCACGCTCTTCATGTTCGGTGGTGTGGCCCAGATGGGGCGGGATGTGGACAAGCCGCTGAGCGAGCTCAAGATCGCTGCCGCCGGTCCGGCAATGACCGTCCTGATTGCCCTCGCCTTCTATGGGATCTCGCTTCTATTTCGCGAAAGCACTGTGGCCTTTGCTCTTCTGAGGTCGCTGATGAGGATCAATATTATCGTACTCGTGTTTAATATGGTTCCCGGTTTTCCATTGGACGGCGGCAGAATACTCAGGTCGGTCATATGGTACAAGACAGGTAATATCACAAGGGCCACGAGGATCGCTAGCAGGGTGGGAAAGGGTTTCGCCGTCCTGCTGATCGTCCTCGGATTCATCAATTTCTTCGCCGGCAATTTCATCGGCGGGATCTGGATGGTCTTTATTGGATTTTTCCTGTATCAGGCGGCGCAGACGAGCTACGCGAACGTCGCTTTCAGGGAGGCGATAGGGCACCTTCGAGTCGCGGATGTTATGAGGACGAATGTCGTAACAGCCGATGCTTCGACGACCCTGCAGTCACTCGTCGATGATTATTTCCTCAAGCATCACTACGATTCCTATCCAGTCATAGAGGGGGGAAGGGTCATCGGCGTCGTGTCGCTCAAGCACGTAAAACATATCGACAGGGAACACTGGTCGAACGTGACGGTCGACGAGGTGATGGACAGGGATATGATGCGTTTCGCGCTCCGCCCATTCGATCCTGCCGGGAAGGTCGTGGATCTGATCATGAAAAGAGGTTATGGCAGACTGCCCGTCCTGGATGAAGAAGGCGCAGTCGTCGGTATCGTGACAAGGCGCGATCTTATGGAGGCCTTGAAACTGTTGTCATATCTCGGCGAATGATCCGTTCTCATTCTTTTTTAGCGGGCCTGTTCTCCTCGAAGATCGCGTCATCGATCTCAACGTCGAAGAGGATCTCCTTCCAGATATATTCGGTCGACATTCCCTGCTGGGGTTCGAAGACCTCCAGGTGGAACGGGACTATCAGGCCGCCAGTCTCACGGTAATCGTTCAGGATGATGTGCGCGGTGCCGTTCTTCTCGATCCTCCTGACGGGGAGATGGGTCTCCTTGCTCAGATCGAACAGGAGCGTATCCCCCTGATCGACGACACCGATACGGTCAATCGACGAGCCGCTGAAGAGAGAATCGTCGGGAACGTCCTCGACTATGAAGAATGTGTCGCATTCCTCGGCGTAATAGGCTGTCTCGTCTATCGTTCTTATTAGATCTTTCATCGCCTTGGTCACCGTTGGATGCTCTCTGGCCGACATATTGACGAACATCCAGGCGTCCTCGCCGTTCAGGTAGTAGTTGTAGAAGAAGGGGTGGTCGTACGCGCTGAAATCGCGCTCTTCCCTGGCCTTGTCCGGCTTCTTGATATGTCTCGAACAGTTCGCCTTGAGCGTGCCCCAACCCGGCCTGAACTGGTTCAGGATCCCCGTGGACGTCATCGTCGTCCAACCCCGCAAGGCCTTCATTCCTCCCATCGCCTCCACCGATTGCTCGAGCAGGCGTTTTCCTCCATCCCCTTTCTTCGTTACCGCTGTGGAGGGGAGGATGAGCAGCATGCAAAAGCAAACGAAGAGTGCCGCCGTTATGCCGCCTCGCATGGTCATTACCTGTTTCATATCGATCTCCTGTTCCTTTACACGGTGAGCTCGTCATGGGCGCGAAGAAGCTTCGACCTGATCGCCAGGTTGAACGAGCAGTTGCTCTCGCATAATCCCGAGCAGCTGCTGCACATGGCGGCACTGCGTGATTCGGGGATCTTCCTGTAGAGGCCCATCGCGTATTTCTCACGGCCGTAGTTGTTGAAGTAGAGCCTGTACCTGAGAATATCGGCTATCGGCACTTCGTAGGGGCAGGCGTTTATGCAGCCATCGCATCCGGGGCGGCAGTAGTCGGAATCGAGGAGCTTTCCGTAGCCCTTCAGGGCCTTCTTTTCCTCCGGGGTGAGTTTTGGTTTGCCCGAAGCGGCGACGAATTCGTCGATCTCCTCCATCGTCCTCATTGACACCGAGACGGTATGGATGTTCGGCTGGGCCAGCATCCACTTCAGGACCGCCTGCCTGATCGTCCCGCCCTCCTTCATGAAGGGCTTGTAGTCGATCTTCTTGGTGGCCGACATGCTCTTCATCGCGACGACGGCGACATTTTTCCTGGCCGCCTTCGCGAGGACCGGCTCGAGCCCTTTTGTCATGAAGTTCATTCCCGGCATGATCATGTCGATGTCGGTATTCTCTACGAGCCAGTCGAAGTCCTCGATCATCCTCGGTCCGTGAGAGCTGGCACCCCAGAAACGGATCTTGCCCTGTTTCTTCGCCTTGGCGAATGCCTCGTGGACCTTCGTGTTTTTGATCTTATCGGGCGAGCTTAGTTTTGGATCCTCGCCGACCGAGTGGATCAGGCAGCAGTCGACATAGTCGGTGTTGAGGCGCTCGAGGCTCTCCTCGATCCCAGCCATCACCTGCTCGGCTGTCGTCTCTGGCGTGACGAGCTCCGGCATGAGCTTTGTCGTGACGAAGAGCTTGTCGCGCTTGGCGGGGAATATCTGTCCGATCACCTTTTCCATGTCATAGTACTGCCGGGCAGTGTCGACATAGTTGATGCCGCGCTCGATAGCGTACTCCAGCGTGGACGGCTCCTGCATCCCGCCGTTCCCGAACGCGAGATCACTGACCTTCCATCCCGTCCCGCCGAGGTCGCGGTACTCCCTGATACTTGGTTTGTCCTTTGAACCGGCGCTTTCCTCCTCGGCGGGCCGCTCGGCCGCCAGGGCCTTCGCTGCGCCCGAGAGGCCGAGGCCGGCGCCCACGACAGAAGCGACACTGCGGCCGATAAAGGACCTTCTGTTCAGTTTCTCTTTCGAAGACATCTCCGGTCACCTCGCTTTCCATGAGTTCAGTTCTATTCCTCATCGGGAAGATCTATCCCGTAATTTTCGCTGATGTCGATCGGCGGCATCGGGCCGTGCAGGGGCTTCTTGTCCTTCACGTACCAGTCGTACCACTGGAGGTGGCGGTGAAGGAGATCGATCCTTCCCGGCTGTTTCCTGTTCCCGTGGCCCTCGCCGGGGTACTGGACGAATCGGACCGCGGGATGGTCGTTCATCTTGAGCCTGCGGTAGAACTCGAGGCTCTGGGACGGGTGGACACGCGGATCGTCGGCGCCGCCGACGATCAGAACCGCGGTCTCACTCTGGTGCGCCCAGTAGATGGGGCTCCGCTCGAGGCTCCGCTTCCAGGTCTTCTCGAGCTTGGTCCCGGAATGGACGTAGAGCTCCTCCCATGGTATGTCGGTAGTCCCCCGCTTGCTTATAAGATTGCTTATACCGACGAACATGCAGACCGCCTTAACCTTCTTCGTGTAGTAGGACGCGAACCATGCGGCGGCGAAACCGCCGTAGGAGCCGCCGCCCAGGCCGACCCGCTCCGGATCCGCGATCCCCTTCTCGACGAGAAAGTCTATGGCGTCGGCGAGGTCGTCGAACTCCTTGCCCGCCGGGTCCTCGTATCCCTGGAGCGCGAACTCGATGCCGTAGCCGGTGCTGGCGCGGTAGTTCGGGTAGAATACCACATAGCCCATGCCGGCCAGTACCTGTGCGGGATTGAAATAACTGGTGAGCCAGACATTCGAACGGTGCGATTCAGGGCCCCCGTGGACCGAGATGATAAGCGGGTAGCTTGTTTCCTCCGTGTAACCGACCGGGTAGACGAGGATTCCCTCGATCTCCAGCCCGTCGCGCGCCTGGTAACGGACGACCTCCTGCTTGCCGAGCTCGCGTTCGGCGACCCATGGATTTATCGTTGTGAGCCGTTTCGGCTCTTTCGACCCGTATCGCCAGTAGAAGATGTCGCTCGGTATCTCCGGCGAGCTCCCGACTAGGGCGAAGTGCTTGAAATCCTTCGTATAGCTCGGCGTACGGAAGACAAATCCAGTCTCCTTCGCATCGAGTATGATCTTCCTGTCGCCCCCGGAGGCCTTGACGATGCTAAGTGTCGACCAGGCTCCTTCGCCTGCTTTATAAACGATCGTCTTCCTGTTTTTCCACCCTACCCATTCGACATGTCCCATAAAGCCCGGCTCGGTCAGATTGCGCGCCTCCCCGCCCGCAGCGTCGATCACAAGGACCTGGCTCACGGCATGGTCTTTCAGTTCCAGCGCCGCGCCATAGACGATTTTCGAGCCGTCGAGGCTCCAGGCGAAGTTCCCAAGTTTGCCTGGATTGTCTGTAAGCTGAACGAGTTTCTTAGATTCGATATCGAGGAGATGGATTTTCTTGAACATATAGCTATGATCGACCAGGTTTTTCGATGATGCTGCCAGGGCGATCCGTTTTCCGCATGGGCTGAATTCCAGGCTCCAGACGGTGATGCCCTCTGTAAGGCGTTCCGGATCTCCCACGCCGCCGTTCTCATCGACGCCTATCATGTAGATGTTCCGGTGCTTGAGGTTTTCCTCGAAGAAGATGAAACGGTATCCCTTCTCCTTCAGATCCTTTTCCTGGGCCGTTTCGGGGCAGGTCGCAATATACGCGATCCTGTCTCCGTGCGGATGCCAGCGGAATGTGGAGATACCAGTCTTGGAGCTCGTGACCTGTATCGCTTCGCCGCCGCCGACCGGGATTATCCATACCTGTCTCTTTGCCTTCTTTCCGCGGCTGGTGAGAAACGCGATCCTCGAGCCGTCCGGGCTCCACCGCAGCGAGCTCACGTTCACTTCGCCCGTGATGAAGGGGCGTATCTCGCCCGTTTTCGGCGAGACGACGTGGAGCTCCGAGTAGGCTCCGCCCGCTTCATCGTCCGGTTCCCTCTGGATCGAAACGGTGTAGGCTATCCATTCCCCGGTCGGGCTCATCACTGCGCTGTAGATGCGCTTGACACTATGAGCGTCCTCTGGCGAGAAGAGTTCCGCCATTGCCGGTGTTGTCTGAACTGCGACCAAGAGTGAAATGGTGAAGAGAATAACTGCAGATAATGAGGCATACGGTCTGGATCGTGCCATCTGTCCCTCCTTGGCGTTTGGCTAGGGTTGCGAGGGGGTACGGGGTTATTCTTAAGTACTGATAATGCTTTAATATGTTGCAGGTGTAAACCAAATATACTAAGGAGCCGGACGCCGCTCCGCGGATACGACGAATCTTTTTGACCGGAGCAGGTTGCGATGATATGGTAGGCGGCAATACGAGCGGTACAGAAGGAAATAGTATCCGAGAGGAGATCGAAATGGCAGATGTCCCGACAAAGTTACCGCCGGAAGCATACCGGGAACTCGGGGCGGGGGAAAGCTACCGGCCTATCGTTCCTGCGCAAGAGTCCCTGTTCGAGATTACGGTACGTTCTGTGGCCATCGGGCTTGTCATGGCCGTCATTTTTTCTCTCGCGAGCGCATACCTCGCTCTCAAGACCGGCCAGGGGATGGAGGCGGCGATACCGATAGCGATCCTCGCCATCGGGCTCGCCGGTGTATTCTCGCGACGCAGCTCGATCCTGGAGAATGTGATCATCCAGTCGATCGGCGCGGCGTCTAGCGCGGTCGTCGCGGGCGCCGTCTTCACGATTCCGGCTCTCTACATGCTGGGTATCGAGGTCTCTTTCTGGCATATATTCCTGACCGCTTTTCTCGGCGGTTGCCTCGGAGTGCTATTTCTCATCCCGCTGCGGCACTATCTCATGGTGAACGAGCACGGAAAACTCCCGTTTCCAGAAGCTATGGCGACGACGGAGATCCTGATATCGGGTGAGAGTGGCGGACAGCAGGCGAAGATACTCGTCTGGAGCGCCATCGTCGGGTTCGTCTATGATTTCTGCATACTCACGTTCGGGTTCTGGAAGGAGGTCGTTACCTTCCATGCCGTCGGAGTGGGCCGTTGGCTCGAGGAACGTTTCACGATGGCGATCAGGATCGACGGGCTCGCCGCGATAGTCGGGCTCGGATACATAGTCGGCATCAAATACGCATCGATCATCGCGGCGGGAAGCTTTCTCTCTTTCCTCGTCTTTATCCCGTTCGTCAGCTATCTCGGTCAGCACCTGAGCGGGATCATTCCGCCCGGGACGGTGCCAATAGCGGAGATGGGCGTCGACGATATATTCGTTAATTATGTCAGGTTGATCGGCATAGGGGGCATCGCCGGTGCAGGGCTCATGGGCATCCTTCGGAGCCTGCCTTCGATCGGCAAGTCGTTCATGCTCGGCATCAAGGGGATCGCTTCGGCGCGCGAGGATCACGAGGAGTTGAGGACGGAGCATAATCTGGGCATGCGTGATGTCCTGCTCGGAATCGGGGCGATCGCCGTATGTCTCTGGATATTCTTCCGGATGGATCTGGGAAGTTCGGCGGTGAGCACGGTCAGTGTGCTGATTGCGATGGCCATATCGTTCCTCTTCACCATGGTAGCGGCAAGGGCGATCGGTCTGATCGGCACGAATCCGGTATCGGGCATGACGCTCGTCACACTGATCATAACAAGCGTGATTCTGACACGGGTGGGACTTTCCGGCAAACCCGGGATGTTCATCGCTCTCATCGTCGGTGGTGTCGTCTGCACATCTCTCGCAGTCGCCGGCGCCTTCGCGACCGATCTCAAGATAGGCTACTGGATCGGAGCTACGCCCCGGAACCAACAGGTATACAAGTTTCTCGGCATACTCGTATCGGCCGCCTGTTGCGGTTTCGCTATGATACTGCTCGCCAAGACTTACACGTTCGGATCGATGGAGATGCCCGCGCCGCAGGCGTCGGCGATGAAGGAGATCATCGTCGGTCTCATGGGGGAGGGGGCGGGTGTTCAGTGGATACTCTTCTCCTTCGGAGTCATCATCTCGGTGATTCTCGCGATGAGCGGCATACCGGCCCTCGCCTTCGCTCTCGGTATGTATCTGCCGATCCAGCTTAACACGGCGGTCCTCCTGGGCGGATTCATCTCATACCTCGTTGGCAAGAGCCACAGGAAGAAGGAAGTGGCGAAGGAGAACAGGGAGCGGGGGATACTGGTAGCGAGCGGATACATCGCGGGCGGTTCGATCGCGGGTGTCGTGGCGGCTGTCTTCGCCGCCGCCAAATGGGACAGGTTCCTCGCGGTGAGATACCCGGGCGATAGCTTTCAATCGGCCGGCGAGATCGTGGCTATAGCCATGCTGGTGATCCTGTCGGTCTTTATGTATCAGTACGCAAAGCGGGGTGGAGGAAGGACCTAGGGGGGGAGGAAGAACTGGGTCAGAAGCGGATCGAGAGACAGGTCAGCCCGCCGTCCATCTTCATAAACTCGCTCATATCGAGTTCGATGGTCTCGTGACCGAGACCGCCAAGCAGCCGCCTGGCCTTCGGGAATCCCATCGCTATGATCAGGCGACCGTTCACGAACAGGCAGTTTGCCGCATAGCTCTCCTCAGGGGGGATGTTCACCTTTTTATATTCAGCGAACACTTTGCTCGAGGCCATTTCACCCGTTACCGCGAGCGCGCCTCCCGCGTAGTTCACGCCCGATTTAAGATGCAGCATCGGGCCGACGGGCACTGTAACAACCTCGAACCCGTGAGGTTCGAGTATCGCCTTGAGCTGCCGTGCGCCGTTCTTATTCGTCCTCCCGCCCAGCCCGACGAATACCCGGCCATCCACCTCGAGAACGTCGCCGCCGTCGAGTGTCCCGGGGCTCTCGATATGCTCTAAGGGCCTGTATTCGGCTAAAAGCCCTGCGATCTCCGCCTCCTCGCCCCTCCGCCGCTGGTCGCCGGGACGCGATATGACGGCGACCTTGTCCGTTACGACCGCCGTATCCTCGACAAAGTGGCAATCGGGAAAGTCTGGATCTGATTCGAGTTTGATGAGCTCGAGGCCGTAGCTTTCGAGGGCGTTGCAGTAGGCGCCGTGCTGTTCGAGGGCCTTTTCGTAGTCGGGCAGGCCGAGGGAAGATGTGGTTATCCCATCACCGAGATTGGGCCCAGGCCGCCTTACGATCGCTTTGGTGAACATAGAATGGACTCTAGCACAAGGCTATCTGAGCAGAACAGCCTTTCTAGACAGCTCGATCGATTCGCTCCTAAGCATGTAGAAATAGACTCCAGAAGAGACGCGTCTTCCCTCATTGTTCGCTCCATCCCATTTGTACCGGTGTTCACCCTGGTCGAGCGATTCGTCTATGATCGTCCGGACGAGTCTGCCCGAGACGTCGTAGATCTTGAGGCTCGCCCGTTCCCTCTTGGGAAGGTAGAACTCGATCGACGTGCTCGGATTGAACGGGTTCGGGTAGTTCTGGTAGAGCAGAGCGAGACGCGGCGTGATCCGGCCCGTAGTTCCTGTCTGCGCGTCCGCCACGAGTTCCGCCTCGACGATCGCCGAGTCCCCTGTCATGGTCGTAAAGAGTATGTCTATGTAGCCGAGCTCTCCCGGTTCCGAATGTACATTCACATCGAATGTGAAGGTCACGTTTCCCGAAGTGAGGGGAGGGAGGTCCGGCGGAGTAACAGGTTGCATGATTGGCGATACATCGATGATGATCCCGGACCAGCCTAACACCTCGGCGTTGCCCCCCTTGAAGTAGAGCAGATCGCTCGAGTTGTTGATCAAAAGATCGAGTATGTTCCCGGTCGATCCGGGGTAGACCGGCTCCTGCGCACGCGCGCCGAGAGCGCAGGTCAGAAGCAGGATCAAAACGATGTGTATTTTCACTTTCTTGAGCATGATCCGTATCCTCTCTTCGAATCGTTCATCTATCATATGTTTAGAGCATTTCCATGGCCAAAGCCATCGGGTTCGAGTGGTGGAATCTGTCAGCTGTCCTTCAGTAAGCCCTTGCTCGTTCCCTTGTCCATGATCTTCTTGCACTGCTCCTTCGTCAGCTTGACTCCGGAGTCGTTCTTTCCGGTGCTGTTGTACTCCATCAGGTTGGCCGAGCCGGGTCCCGCCAGGTCGGCCAGCTCGCCGAGGAGATGGGCAAGCTCGTGGGCGAGGCCCTTATTCATCGTATCGCCGTTTTTCTTTTCCCTCGATCCGTACGTTCTGAGGGAACTCCCCGAGACGACCGAGGCATTACCCGAACCGAAATTGTCGCTTGTTATCGCTTCGCCGATTGTGTGTGACTTGCCCGTTGGCGTGCAGTTGTTCTTCATGTAGTAGACATTGGCAGAGCTCGACGAGCGCCTCGACTTGGTTTTGTTTATCAGTGCTTTCTCCTCGTCGGTGAGCTTGCTGTCGGTGTAGTCCTTGAGCTTCTTGTCGTTGTCCTTGTCGTAATCGCTCGTCTTGAATGTGTCGATCTTGCCGTCCCACTTGATCGTTATGGCGCAGCAGGCCGCGTAGTTCTTGTCGAAGACGGCCTGGGCGTGGGCGATGTCCTTCTTGACCGACTCCTTCGTCATGCCGGATCCCTTCTCGGCGAAGATCTTGAGGTTCAGGATCTTTTTCGCTTTGACCTTCTTCTTCGTCGGCTTGACCGGCGCAGCAGCAACCGTCTTCCCGCTTGTCGTTCCTATTGCGTAGACGATCGGCGAGTCGATCCTCATATCCCCGGGGTTCTGGGCGTAGAAGGTAAGGTCGGCGATATGGACCATCTTCGACGTTTCCCCTCCGCCGATCCCGGAGTAGGTTTGAGAGAGGGAAACAGTCGAGTCGTTTACATCTACTACCATGGGGGCGGCGAAGCCGTCGAACGGATCGCCGTCAAGGACATCGACCAGCTCGAGCGCGTCGGAATTGTAGCTGATCTCGAGATCGTAGAATCCGAGTGTGTCCATAGGGTCGGTCATGTAGATAACAAGAGGCACTGTGATAGAGTCTTCTACAACCGTCGTGCCTTCCGGATCGAGCAGCGCGACTGCGTAGAAATCGAGCGGAACGACGTCGGTGACGCCGAAGTTCCACTCGTCCACCTGGAGCTCGCAACTCCCGACGTCGATCGCCCTCACCCTGTTCATGAAGTAGTCGTTCTCGATCCAGGTCGAATCGACCAATGCGATCGGCGGATCCCCTAACACGGCGCCCGTGTAGTTCGTCTCCTCCTCGAAGAACTTGTTTCCGAAACGGTCGTAGAGATAGGTGCCTACGATATAGTACTGATCCTCACCGATGCTGTAAGCCATGAATTGCACATCGGACGGATCGAAGTAGAGGCTGTCGCCTATGTCCTTGAGATACTCCACATCCGCCCAGCCCTCGGCGCAGGAAGAGGTGTCGGTCGCGATAATGGTCGCCAGATCCGCGATCGCCGAAGGCACGAGGGCCTGGTACAGACCGCCGCCCATATTTGTGACCGGATAGCTCTTCTTGTAGTCGGGTCCCTGCCGCAGTGTGACGACGAGCTCCGCGTCGAGGATCGGCGTCAAGTCGCGGTCGACGGGAAATATGTCAACCAGGATCCCGCCGAGCGTATCAACCGGTGCCGATGGCACGGCCGGGATCACGGTGATGTGTGTCGTAAAGCCGCCCGTTACAAAGGTGAAGCTCCAGTTCAGGTCGCTGTAGGGGCTCTTTGCTTCCACCCGGTAGACACCGGGGAGGTCGCCCACATCGAAGTTGACCTGGGCTATACCGGAGATGTCGCTTAAGATCCGGATCGAGTCGAGGCCTTCCGGTTGGAACCCGGCCCCAGTCGCTCCGTCCGGAAGCTTGGTGAGCAGGAAGTCGACCGGGATATCTATCGGGTCTCCCATGTCGTTTGTGACGGGTGACCCGAGCATATCGGTTACGAGGATCTCGAGCGGAATACCGGTCATCTCCGGATCGACGTAGAAAGTATCCATCCCTACTGGACTCGTCAGAATGATTCCGGGTGGGAAATCGAAGGGAATTGCGATCTCGGCGGAGCCGGGGGCTCGGGCTTCGAGGCCGATCGCCAGCAGCAGAGAAAGCGTACAGAGAAAAAGACTCACACTTCGCGCACTCTTCATGTGGACCTCCTTCAATCGCAGCTGAGTTTTGGGCGAGAACATCGAGAAAACAGGAACAGCAGGCCACCCGGTGTATGATCACAGTAATCCGTCCCCTTGGCAAGTGGCCTAACATAGTAGGGGAGCCGCAGACTACCACGTTCTCTGTTATAAGTCAACGCCTGGAAGAGCCGGTTTCAGCGCTGAATTTCTGCTCAACAAAGTTTCTCAAAGGACATCTGCAGAAGTGGAGATGCCCGTAAGGGTGTGCAAATCCGCATTCCTGCGGATTATCCTCGAGGCATTCGATGACTGATTCGACTCCAAAGTTCTTCGCCTTGCATATATTCTGAAAACCGCTTTTATAGCATGAAAAGTCCTTCGGGCAGTCCGTGTGCTTCATTATCTCTCTAATTTCCTTTTCGTGCTGCGTATACATGTAGCTCTCCTATTCCATATATCGTGCGCGTGTAACGCCAGGACCATACCTTATTTATAGCATAAACCTTACCAAAACAGTAATAATTAGTCAACAATAAACGTTTTACACTAGGGAGTTACCACTAGGAAAAATAAGGAGTTAGCAATCTCAGGCAGTATAGGCCTCGGGGGCTCAAGGTAGAATGATCACCTTGATCGAATCCCGTGCCTCGGCGACGAGCTGAAAGCCCCTGGCGGTCTCCTCAAGGGGGAATCGGTGGGTGATCATATCGGTCACATCGATCCGTTTTCTGGAGATCATCCCGATCGCTTCCTCGATGTCGACGGGGCAGCCGGCGTAGGAGGAGACGATTGTGATCTGATCCCGCCATATGTCGAAGAGTGGCAATGTCACGGTCTCGCCCGGCTCGAGGGGAGCGAAGAGAAGAAGGGTGCCGCCGCGTTCGACGAGCTTTGGCGCCTGCTCGACGACGGAAGGTGAACCGGCACAGACGATGGCCAGGTCGAATAGCGATCCAGAGTTAAGATCCTTGATCCGTTCCGGTTCCGCCTCTTCCGGCTTTATTGCGATATCGGCCCCGAAACGCTTGGCCGCTTCGATACGGAAATCTACGATATCGGTAGCTGCGATCCGGGAAGCTCCGGCGGCCCGCAGGGCCTTGATAAAGAGCAGGCCGCTGATGCCGCTGCCCAGAACGATTGCGCTCGAACCCCCGGTAAAGCGAGCGGTGCGAATACCGCGAAGAACGCACGCGAGAGGTTCTATGAAAGCGCCCTCCTCGAAGGTCATCGAGTCCGGAAGGCGGAAGGTTCCGGTTCGGACATTGATCGCCGGTACGCGGATGTATTCAGCGAATCCGCCCGGGTCGAAGTTGGTCGTGCGAAGTGTATCGCAGAGAGAATGCTGTCCCGCCTCGCAGTACCGGCAAGCGTTGCAGGGGACATGGTGCGAGACGAAGACAGGGTCGCCTTCCTCGAATTCGGTGACTTTTTCGCCCGCCTTCGCGACCGTGCCGGCTATCTCATGCCCGAGAACCAGGGGGGCCTTCTGTATGCGGTACCACTCCATGACATCACTGCCGCAGATTCCGCTCGCCTCCATCTTGACGAGGAGTTCCTCGGGCCCGATCTCCGGGACGGGACGATCCTCGATACGGATATCGTTATTGTTGTGATAGACAGCGATTCGCATCTGATCAGCTCTCTAATTCTTTTCGCTTTTCGCCTTTTCGAAGACGCCAATCGCTTCGGCGGCGGAGGCGCCCTCGTGGACCACGGCCCGCACCGCCTTGATGGCTGCGACCGGATGCTCCGACTGCCAGATGTTCCGGCCCATATCGACGCCTACAGCGCCGCGCTCGATAGCGTCCCGTACGAGCTGGAGCGTTTCCTCGAATGTATCGAGCTTCGGTCCGCCCGCGATCACGACGGGCACCGGGCACCCCTCGACGACCTTCTCGAAATCGTCGCAGTAGTATGTCTTGACGAAGTGCGCTCCGAGCTCTGCGGCTATTCTGCAGCAGAGTGAGAGGAACCTCGCGTCCCTCTTTTCGAGCTCCTTGCCCACAGCGGTCACGGCGAGTACGGGTATCCCGTACCGTTCCCCTTCTGTCACGAGATCGCTCAGGTTGAGCAGTGTCTGCTTTTCGTGGTCGGTTCCCACGAAGATCGAGAGGGCGACCGCCGATACGTTCAGTCTTATCGCTTCCTCCATCGGCGTGGTGATTCCCTCGTCGGCGAGCGAACCGCCGACGATGCTCGTGCCCCCGCTGACCCTCAGGACCATGGGTGTGCCGGAGCCGGTATCGACCGAGGTTCGGAGCACTCCGCGCGTCAACATGAGTGCGTCGGCGAAGGGCAGCAGCGGAGTAATGGTCTCTCTGGGGACCTCGAGATCCCTCGTAGGTCCGAGGAAGTAGCCATGGTCGACCGCGAGCATCAGTGTGTGCCCCGTGTCCGGCCTGATTATCCGTGAAAGTCTGTTTTCGAGTCCCCAACTCATGCTTTTCTCCTTTTTCGAATCTATTCGTCCCGAGCGGCCTGGAAGGGCAGTATAGAAACGTGTGCTCGTTCCCGTCAAGTCAGATTTCCCGACTGGATCATCCAGTTACGATATCCTTAGGTCGCGCGCGGGGAGGGACGGGACCGGCGGTGATCTTTTTCATCCGGAGAATGATTGCCAGGTATATCACCGTCAGGAGCGTGACGCCTCCGAGGAGCAGGAACGGAGTGTTGATACCGTAGGAGTCAGAGAGGAATCCTGATGTGTAAGCGATGCTCGAGATGCCGACGATCTGTATCGTGGAGACGAGGCTGAAGGCGGCGGTCTTGTTCTTTGCGTCGATTGTGCTTCCGACAAAAGACAGGATCGCCGGATAGGTGATGAAGAGCGCCATGCCGTAGACGACGAAGGCGATTATCGTCAAGTGTGCGTTGCCGCTGAGACCGATGGCGGCCGAGGTCAAAACTACGATCACGTAAGCGATCATGATAGTCGAGTGCCGCCCGAGGACCGGGGCGATCTTGCCGTACATGAAGGAGGTGAATGTTCCCGCAGCTATCCAGCAGCTCATGATGATCCCGGTTTGCGATATCGATATTCCAAACCTGTGATTGAAGAGGCTCGGAGCGTAACCGAGCGTGACGCCCCAGGCCATTCCGCCGAGAATGATCACGGGGATGAATATCCTGAGTCTGCCGAATATCTCCCGCCATGCTACTCTTTCCTCTTCCCTCGGATCTTCCTCTGTTTCCGTTCCTCTCGAGATGAAAAGGCTTGCCAGGATCGCCGTCAGGTTGACGATCCCCCAGAGGAGCAGAGGGACCCTCCATCCGTAATGATGGGCGAGCAGTCCGGTCGACGCGAATGCCGCCAGCACGCCCAGGTCCCCGAATGCGCTCTGAAAGCCCATGGCCCTGTCGAGCCTCGTTCCCTTGAAAGTGTGCGAAACCCAGGATATTCCGACGGGGTGGTATACACTTGTGCCGATCCTGACCCCGACGAAGAATATTACGAGCATGACTAAGTTTCTGGACAGGGTCATTAGAAGCAGTGAGATGCCGACTATAGCCGCGTCCAGGATTAGGAAGCGGCGGTAATGGCGCCTCTTTGCGTTATGGCCGATTATGAGCTGGAAGACTATAGAGACGGCGAGGCCGATAAATAAGATGGTTCCTATGTCGGAGTACTGTTTGATCAGCACCTTCTGTGTATGGAGGACGGGGAAGATTGCGGGCAGCGCCACGACGGACGCGTCGTTGCAGAAGTGGTGCAGTACGACGGTCGATAGTATCCTGCGCTTTATTCGTTCCATACCGTTCAGAGAGGATGATGATGTTCGATTAGGAAGCTGACTTCCGGTCAGGACCCAATATATAGCTTTGCCGGAATGATGCGAAGCACTTTCATGTCGAGGCGGCCTGTATCGAAGGATAGATGGACTGTAGAACACAGGCTGTTGTAGAATCACCTTCGCGATATCCGGAAGGAGTAAAATCATGAGATATCCCCGCTTTGTGATCCTTGCGACGATGGCGTGTTCCATTCTGGCCGCTTCAGTCCCGGTCGGCGGCGAAAACGACTCTGATACTCAGAGCAGGATACGTGTGCCGGTAGACTCGGTCGGATACGCGTTGAATCCGGCTCAGATAGAACAGGTCGTGGCCCTGTCGGATTCGCTGGAGGCGAAATGGTTAGATCAGGGGCGTTCGGATCTCGAGCAGCATGGGGGAGAGGCGATGATCGGATGCATCGCCCCCCATGACGATTACCTCTATGCCGGACGTGTCTACATCCATGTCATGAAAAGAATAGAAGCGCCGGTAGTGGTGCTGATCGGTGTATGTCACGCGGCCCGTAGAAAGGGAATACAGGGCAAGCTGGTGTTCGAAGATCATGCCGCCTGGACTGGACCCTACGGCAATGTTCCGGTCTCCGGCGTCAGGGATCAAATCATCGAATCGCTGCCGCCCGAGCTCGTTCTGGTCAGCGACGAGCTGCACGCGGCTGAACATTCACTGGAAGCCTTCATCCCGTTTCTCCAGTTCTTCGAGCCGGAAGTCGAAATCGTCCCCGTTCTCGTCACACGTCTTCCCGGGGATCTGTTAGAAGAGGCAGGTAAGGGATTCGCGGCCGCCCTGGAGAGGATATGTTCCGACAAGGGGTGGGAATTGGGCAAGGATATCGCGATCGTTATATCCGCCGATTGCGTGCACTATGGCGATGAAGCTTGGGGCGGGCGCAACTACGCTCCCTTCGGTGTCGGCGCTGAAGGCTTCGGGCGCGGAGTGGCCCAGGACCTCGATATAGCCAACAGCACCCTGATAGGGGAGATAGATGGATCAAAAATCGACCTGTTCAGGGAACGGGTAGAGCGTGACGATCTGGAGTGGCCCTACAAGGTCACCTGGTGCGGCGTCTATTCCATTCCGTTCGGTTTGACAGTGCTTGCCGATTACGCTGATCGTACTGGAAGGGGAAGCCCGATAGGACATCTTCTCCGTTACGGGACCAGCCTGGATCCGGGCATGCTCCCGGGCGAGATCCATGGACTGGGCACTACAAATATAAGCACTATGAGACACTGGGTGGGCTATGCGGCTGTCGGATTCTGGTGATAGCTGCGGTTTATCAGGTGGGGTCGAGCTCGAGCTTGTCGCCGATCTCGATTCCGCTTTCCGATATCCTGTTGTTCGGAAGCTCGAGCGCGCTGATCGTGTTCGACGCCGATTCCGCGTAGCAGTTGGGCGGGAAACAGCGGAGGAGCTTTACGACAACGCCGTACTTATCCAGGAATATGATATCAACGGGATATTTCATTCCGACGGTGTAGATGGCGTGGCATGGGCTGATCCAGAGCGCGCAGTCCGACGGGAGCCCATGTCGGCTGATATGCCTCAGTGTCTTCTGAAAGTTCGGGCTCAGCGTGAGGAGCGTTCCCGCGATCAAGTCGCCGCTTCTCGTATTCCTCACAGACATTCAAAATCACTTCCTATATCGGTATGCCGTACGTGAGAACGGCAAGGGTGCCGAGTGCGAGTTTGGCCGGCCAGGGGAGTATATTGACATAGCGCTGGTCGGGCGATATGGACGAGAGATTGCCGTGGTTCGCGGCCAGCAGGTAGTGCTTTTCGTAATCAAGTCCTTCGCTCTTCATGATCTTCATCGCCTCGATCTCGGCGAGTGCCGATTTTTCGTCCATGGCGAACAGGTCCGCTTCATATCGGGATGCCGTATCGAGTATCCCTTCGGTAACGAGGATATAGTCGGCCCGCAGTGCTGCCTGGAGGATCAGGAAAAGATGGGCGATCAGAAAGACCATCGCCGAACAGGCAAAACCGAGAATGCTCCCGAGTGCGAGCGAGAGAAGCAGTTCCGACTGAGAGACCCGGTGCATCTTAAAGAGCGGGTAGGCTGCGAGAAAGGCGACGGCCACGCCGGAGAGGCTGTGACCGAGACCCGGTAGTCCGTTGATGCTGTAATGACAGGAGAGAGAGGCGGCAAAAGCGGACAGAGCGAGCATAGTTCGGAATTTCCAGCCACGCGATCTGTCAACCGCCGACAATACGACCAGCGTTATAGCAAGGAACCTCAACATAGCAGAATCAGTAGTCCATCCTTCCATTTCATCCATCCCATCTGTCTCGCGCAAGACGTCTCTGAATGAACTTTTCATGCAGTTCCGTAGAAGTATAGAACAAGTAATATTCCACAGAATCGCGTGAGGCGAAGATGTTGTTGCAGCGCGGATAGAAAGGCTCGGCAGCTCAATGTAACAAATTGTTATTATTTATATTATGAGGGCGCTACAGGTCTCGTTAAAATGATGGAGGATATATCTCGGCGGCGCATGGACAGAAGGGAGATGCACTGATCAGGGGGATATTTCCCAGTTTAAGGGCCGCGGCGATTTTTAGTGCGGAAGTTTCCCTTTAAACCTTCCGAATGGGTATGCTTCGTTTCTCATGTTTTCACATGATGCCCGATAGTGGCGTATAGTGTGTTGTTGTGCTTGGTGGATGTGACTATCAGAGGGCGGCTAGACGTGTAAACTCTGTTTCGATCTTCTGCATGTTATCTTTCCAGATGGCTTTTTCCTTGATGAGTCGAAGGTTGGTCTCCCGGGCTCCAGCAGCGAGGGTTTTGTCTGTCAACATCCTGATGACCGCCTCGGCCAGAGCCTTCGAGTCGCCCACAGGAAAGAGCAGGCCGTTCTCTCCGTTGGTTATCCATTCCCTGTTCGCCTCTATCTCGGTTATGATCGGCGGCACGCCGCATGCCATTGCCTCGAGGAGTGAGACCGATGTCGAGTCGGAGCGGGAGGTCGAGACGTATAGGTCGGCGCTCTTTAGTTCCGCGGCTATCGCCTCCGGTTTCAATTTTCCTTTGAATGTGATATTTTCACCGGCGCCGAGTGCCGAGACCCTCTTTTCGAGCAGGCTCCGGCCCGGACCGTCCCCGCAGATCACGAGTTCGGCCGGAAAATGCTCGAGCACCGCGGGGAACGCCTCTATCAGGGTTCCGATATCATAGATGTCTTTGAGGTTTCGCGTGCTGACTATCCTGCGCGGACGCCCGGATCGGTCCGCCGGTTCAGGATCCGGATGAAAGACAGTCTCTTCTATGCCGAATACGGCCTCGACGATCCTGTATGCTGGAACGCCTGTAGAGATGACGGCCCTGGTGAGTAGGGCGGCATCGGTCGTGACGAGGTCGGCGTGTTTCAGCGCATAACGTATCTGTGCCCTGTGGACGATCGACGAAGGGTAATCAACGAGCAGATCGGAACCGATGGCGCTGACGACGAGCGGCCTGAACCCGGAGAGCGCTCCTATGAATCCATAACCGCCCACGTAGATCGCGTTCACGATATCGGGCCGGAAGTATTCCAGTTCGCTCTTGACGCTGCCGAGCCCTGCGACGTACCCGAGCAGCTTGGTCGGGAGGATCTTCTTTATGCGGCGGCAGGAGACGGGACACTCGCCTGGCTCTTCGAACGTGACCAGCAGCACCTCGTGTCCCTGCCGGGCGAAGTAACCGGCCCATCTCTGCACATGGTTCAGTGCGCCGTCTCCGAGAAACGCTATGCGCATGGCACTCCTTGGTTCCTGCTATAAGCTCTTGCACGTTATAGCAGAAATTGTGGGTGATTGTCAGGCGATTATTTTCTTTTGGTTGCTCCCCGCTCCGCGATCCAGACGTACAGGATCGGAACGATGAAGAGGTTGGAGAAAGTGCATGTGACCATGCCGCCGACTGTCGGCGTCGCAATGGGGCGCATGACTTCGCTGCCGGCGCCGGTAGCGAACATGATCGGCAGGAGGGCCAGGATCGTGGTGGCTGTCGTCATGAGGATCGGTCTTACCCTGAGTGTCGCGGCCTCGATCGCGCTCTTCCTGATGTCCCCGCCTCCCGCGACCCGTTTCCGCATGTAATCGAGGATCACGATCCCGTCCTCCACGGCCACGCCGAAGAGCGCTATATATCCGACCCAGACGGCGACACTGAAGTTGATGCCGAGGATGAATTGTAGCGCCACGGCGCCTACGAAAGAGAAGGGGAGAGCGGTCACGAGTATCAAGGCCAGCGACAGCGACTTGAATTTCATGTAGAGCAGCAGGTAGATCACGAAGAGAGAGAATGGAACGAGCAGGAGGAGCCGCCGGTCGGCTTCCCGCTTGTATTCGTACTGGCCTGCGATGCTGTAGTAGACTCCTTTCGGCAGAACCGGCTTGATCTCCCGATCGAGGGCCTCTTCGAGGTCCTTCACGAATTCCATGAGGCCGACCGCCTCGGTGTCGATCGAAGTGAAGACACGGACATATGGCAGCGTGTTCTCCGTCGCGATCATGGCGGGGCCTGGAACACGCCTGATATCGGCCACGAGGGAGAGCGGGATCTGGGCGCCCGATGGAGTCGGCACAAGCACGTCGCCGATCTCTTCCTCGCTGTCTCGAAGTTCGCGTGGGTACCTTACCCGTATCGGATAGCGTTCACGCCCCTCGATCATCGTCGAGATGTTCATTCCGCCGACCGCCGCCCCTATCACGTGCTGGAGATCTCCCACCAGGACTCCGTAACGTGCCGCCTTGGCTCGGTCGATCTCGATCTCGAGATAGGGTTTGTTCCCGAGGCGCTCCGCGTATGGACCGCGGGCGCCGGGAATCGTGCGTATGATCTTCTCTATCTTGATCGCCGTGCGCTCTATCGCCCCCAGGTCGCTTCCTAAGACCTTGATTCCAACAGGGGTCTGGATCCCGGTTGCGAGCATGTCAATGCGGTTTCTTATCGGTTGCGTCATGATGGGGCTCACTCCCGGCATGCGGGTCTTCTCCTTTATCTCCTTGATGAGCTTTGCCAGGGTCATGCCGGGCCGCCACTCCTTTTTCGGTTTTAATTTGATCACCGTCTCGATCATCGCGACCGGAGCGGGGTCGGTCGCCGTCTCTGCTCTGCCCAGCTTGCCGACGACCATCTCCACCTCTGGAAGCGATTTGATGACGATATCCTGCGTTCTCATAATCTCCTTGACCTGCGTGAGTGAGGCGCCCGGAAGAAGGACCGGCATGAAGAGCAGATCTCCTTCGTTAAGAGGAGGCATGAACTCACTGGGGATGCCCACGAATAACAGAAGGCTCGCCGCCATCGCGGCCGCAACAGCCGAAATAAGGAGTTTGCGCCAGCGGTGGGCCCAGGAGATCGCCGGCCTGTAGAGGCGGACGATCAGGCGGGTGATGGGATTCTCTTCGCTTTTCCTTAGCCTGCCTCCGAGCAGCAGTGTGCCGAGGATGGGGAGAAGCGTGATAGAGAGGAGGGCCGACACGGTCATGACGAAGGTCTTGGTGAAAGCGAGGGGGCGGAAAAGCTTGCCGGATTGCCCCATCAGAGCGAATACGGGTACGAAAGCGACGATGATGATGAGTATCGCGAAGAAGATCGGTGTGCCCACTTCCTTCGCCGCTCTGGTGGTGATCTCGAGGCGCTCCTTTCGTCTGAGGCGTCCTCCGGCCGAGGCGAGGTGGCGGTGGATGTTCTCGGTCATGACGATCCCGGCGTCCACCATGACGCCGATCGCTATGGCGATGCCGCCCAGAGACATGATGTTTGACGGCATCCCGATGAGTTTCATGAGGAGAAATGCACCGAGTACCCCGAGAGGGAGCACGATTGTTATTATCAGAGCGCTTCTGATGTGCCAGAGAAAGAGGAGCAGTATCAGCGCGGCGATGATTATTTCCTCGATGAGTGCGACTTTCAAAGTATGCGTCGCCCTGCCGATGACCTCGGTCCTGTCGTAGAAAGACACGATCTTTATTCCGGGCGGCAGGCCCGACTCGATCTCCTCTATCTTGACTTTGAGGCGTTCGATAACCTCCAGAGGATTCTCGCCGTACCGCATGACGACGACACCGCCGACCGTTTCGGCGCCTCCCTTGTCGAGGGCGTTGCGCCGGAAGTCTGGGCCTATGGTTACAACGGCCACATCGCCGACCGTGACCGGCACGCCGTCCGGCGCGGCGAGGACAATGCTCTCGAGGTCCTCGACGTCCTTGACGAAACCGATCCCGCGGACGATGAACTCCATTCCGCTCTCTTCAAAGACCTTCGCCCCGATATCGAGATTGCTGTTGCGTACGGCCCCGACGAGCTGGAGGATGGATACGCCCCGGGCGTAGAGGGCATGGGGATCGACGTCGATCTGGTACTGTTTCACGTAGCCGCCGACCGAGGCGACCTCGCTGACTCCCCGCACTCCGTTCAGCTGGTAACGGATGTACCAGTCTTGAAGGCTTCTCAGTTCGCCGAGGTCGCTTTTGGCGAGTACGAGCTGCCGCCCGTCCTCCGGGCAGGTCCCCGCTTCGACACTTCTGATGTGCTGATGATCGGGACAGAAGTAAGCGTTCTCGACCGTATACCAGAAGATCTGTCCGAGGGCGGTAGCATCGGGGCCGAGAACAGGCGCCACTCCCTGGGGCATCACGTTCTGCGCGAGATTGATCCGTTCGAGCACACGCGTCCTTGCCCAGTAGAAGTCGGTCCCCTCCTCGAAGATGATGTTGACCAGGGAGAATCCGAACGCGGAGTTCCCTCGGATCGTCTTGACGCGCGGGATACCCATGAGCTTGGTCGTGAGCGGGTAGGTTACCTGGTCCTCGACGTCGCGCGGGCTCCTGCCGGGCCAGTCGGCTATCACGATGACCTGGAGTTCGCCGATATCGGGAATGGCGTCGACCGGCGTCTGTCTGAGCGCCCAGAGGCCGACCGCAACCAGGAGTAGAACCGCCGATATGACAAGGAACCGGTTTTTGAGACACCATTCTATGATGTAGTCGATCATGTTATGCGCCTGTTCAGTGTATGTGCTTTGGCTGTTGGCCCGTCTTCTTGCTCTCCTTGCCGAGCGCTCCGCCGTAGATCTCCTCTGCCTCGCCGGTGAGCCGTGTCTGGCTGTCGAGCAGGAAACTGCCTTTCTCCACGACCCGCTCGCCTTCCTCGAGACCTGCCAGGACGATGTAATAGCCACCGGCCGACGCTCCGAGTCTCACCTTGCGCAGCTGGTACCGCCCAGGAGCGATCTCGACAAATGCGACGCTCCTCGTGCCCGTATCGATGATCGCGCTCCGAGGAACGGCCAGAACGCCCCCGCGGCCCATGGCGCCGCCCTGTTCCCCACGGCCCATGTGAGCGTCCGAACCCCCGTTATCGGATGAGAGCGGTATCCGGAAAGCGACATCGACCCGTATACCCGGCTTGAGCAGCCGGTTGCTGTTGTCGGCATCGAGCCTCACCTTCACGCTCCTTGTCTTCCGGTCCAGCGACGGTTCGATGAAAGCGACCTGCGCGAGGATCTCTTCGCCGGGGAACGCGTCGGATGTGATGCTCGCCATCTGTCCGATCTCGACGTGCTGCAGGTTGTTCTCGAACAGATCGGCGTACACCCAGAGCCTCGAGAGGTCCGAGACCAGAAAGAGAGCCTGACCCTTCTTGACGAAGTCGCCGTCGGTCACATATCTGTGGACGACCGTGCCGCCGATCTCGGCAAGGATGGGCAGAACCGTTTTGACCTCCGATCTCCGCTCGAGCTCATCGATCTGCGCCGGCGTGATGCCGAGAAGGAGCAGCTTTTCCCTGGCGCCCTTCTCGAGGGCTGTACCGCGGGCGAGCAGGTACTCCTTCTGGGCCGTGACGAGCTCCGGACTGTAGATTTCGGCGAGGGGCTCGCCTTTCCCTATTTCGATTCCTGTGTAATCGGCGAAGAGGCGCTCGATCCAGCCGCTCACCCGCGAAGACATGACGGCGCTGCGCGTCTCGTCGTAGGCAAGCTCCCCCGGCGCCCGGATCTTTTTTACGAGCATCATCCGGGCGACCTCGACTGTTCTGATCTGAGCGAGCCTGGCCGCGTCGGGACCGATCGTGAGCTCGATCTCCCTCTCCTCGCCCGGGACTGCCTCGGGCTCTTTCATCACGGGAACGAGGTCCATATTGCAAATGGGACATTTGCCCGGATCCTCCGCCCTGACCGACGGGTGCATCCCGCAAGTCCAGTAGAGGATCTCATCTTCCTGCGGTACTGCCGTCGCGGTGAGTAAGAAGACCAGCACGGCCGCCAGTAGCAGGCCCGGAGCGCGATTGATCAGTGTCATTACCTCTACAACTCCTTTCGTTCACTCGCCCCTGGCGAGTTCGCTCCCGACAATCGCCTCCAGCTCGGCGATGTGTATCTCGACCTGTGCCTTCCGCTCGGCAAGAGATATTCTCAAGCCCAACAGGAGGCGTTCGCTGTCGAGCAGCGATAAAAAATCTATCTCACCGGTCAGGTAACCGGTTTCCGTGGCTTCTAGTGATTGCTCGGCGCGGGGCAGGAGCTCGTCCTGGTAGAGGGCGACGAGATCGACGGCGATACGGTACTGATTGTACAGGTCCTCGATATCGGCCATGATGTGCGACCTGGCTGCCTCGTAGCTTCTTTCGAGACGGCGGATCCCGCTCTGATGCTGCCGGGTCTCGTTCCGGACCTTTCCGAACCATAATGGCACCCTGACGCCGACCGTCACATTCCACGCGTCACGGCCGGAATCGGGGATATCCATTGCAGTCTCGCCGATGTTGAAATAACTCATTCCGATGAGAAAATCGGGGAAATATTTCCTGCGTGCGAGAGAGAGAGACTGGTTTCTCTGGTCGATCCTGTGGCGCGCCGATCGGAGCTCCGGCTGATCCGACGCTATCTCCCGGATCTGATCGAGTGTCTCGACGATAGATTCTGGGGGAAAAGGAGGATCGATCGCTACCGGGGAGTCGGCTTCCCTGTTCAGCAGGGCATTGAGCTTTGCGGCGAGTGTGTTACGCCTCTTTCTGAATTCGAGCTCGCGTTCATCCAGCTTGAGCATCTCGATCTGTACCTTCAGCAGGTCCTGCTGGTGCGCGCCTCCAGTCTCCAGGCGCGTCGCGACTGTTTCCTCGAAACGGCCGAGCAGGACTCTCTCCTTCTCGATGACGCCCAGGATCTCGTCGACGGCGGTGATGGAATAGCAGGCGGTCTTGACTCTTTTGGTCACCCGCAGACGTGCCAGGTGAAGATCTTCCTCCGCGACGAGCGCTTCGAACCCCGCGATTTCCTCCATGAGGGAGAGCTTTCCCGGAAAGGGAACGGGTTGGACCAGCTTCAGAACATGCTGTTGTGGACCGAGGCGCGTCTCTATCTCATCGATGAAGTAGGAATAGCTCAGGATCGGATAGGGATAGCTGCCCGTAACCGCGGCGCCGTACCTGGCGGTCTCGATATTTTCCTCGAGGGCCTTTAGCTCGGGATTCCGCTCGAGCGCCAGCTCGATGAATTCCCGGAGTTCTGCCGTTTCGGCCCGTGAATGGTGCAGGAGGATTCCGGTGAGGGCGCAGACGAAGATAAGGGATAGTATGGGGAGCCGATGCATATAAACCCTCGCGCAAAATAAATAAACATTACTTACAAAATTTATCAGCTATTTTATAATGTAATCATTAACCCTTCGATATTCTACTACAAAATCACATGTTTTCCTATTGCAGGTGAAGCGGTGCGTCGGGACCTGTGGGAAACCCCAGGAGCATCCAGACGGCGAGCAGAATCGTCCATAAGATCAGGAGTGCGGCGGAGTAGGGCAGCATAGTCGCCACGATCGTGCCGATGCCGTACCGCTCGTCGTATTTCTGGGCGAAGGCGACGATCAGGGCGAAGTAGCTCATCATGGGAGTGATAATGTTCGTGATCGAGTCGCCGATTCTGAAGGCGGCCTGTGTGATGCCGGGGTGATATCCGAGGAGCATGAACATCGGGACAAAGATCGGCGCCATGATAGCCCACTTTGCCGAGGCGCTTCCGACGAACAGGTTGATGAAGGCGCTGACTAGAACAAAGGAGATCAGTAGCCAGATGCCGGTGAATCCGAGGCTCTTGAGCAACTCTGCGCCATTTATAGCGAGCAGGACACCCATATTGCTTTGCTTGAAGTAGTAGACGAACTGGGCCGCGAAAAAGACGAGGACTATATACCCGGCGAGGCCCTTCATCGAGCTCGTCATGTGCTTGACGGCATCCTTGTCGTTTTTTATCGACCCGACCGCGATGCCGTACGCGAGACCCGGTAAGAGGAAGAAGATGAATATCGCGGTTATCAGTCCAGTCATGAAAGGCGATTTGAGCAATCCGCCCGTCTCTGGATTGCGGAGCACCGCTCCCTCAGGAACTGTGAGGAGCAGCAAAAGGACGATTACGGCGGCCATCGTTACCCCTGCCCACACGAGTCCCCGTTTTTCATGCGGGGAGACTTTGTCCAGCACCTCCTGCTCGCCCTCGTACGGTCCCAGGCGCGGCTCTACGATCCGTTCGGTCACCCAGGTCCCGATGAAGACGATTAGAAAGGCCGAGGCGACCATGAAGTAGAAGTTCACCGCCGGATTGATCCTCATCGCCGGGTCGATGATATTTGCGGCTGACTCGGTGAGCCCGGCGAGGATGGGATCGACCGAGCCGATCAGAAAATTTGCTCCGAAGCCCCCGGAGACCCCGCAGAACGCGGCGGCGAGACCGGCCAGGGGGTGCCGTTTGAAGGCGACGAAGACCATCGCGCCGAGCGGGATAAGGACGACGTAGCCGACACTCGATGCAAGGTGCGAGAGTATTCCGGCCGCCACGATGGCGGCCGTGACGAGCCGTTTCGGGGCGGCGAGTACGAGATGACGGAGAAAGGCCGAGATCAGTCCGGAACCATCGGCGACGCCGATCCCGATCATCGCGACGAGCACGATGCCCAGCGGCGGAAAGTAGACGAAATTCTTCTCGGCCCGCGAGAAGATAAATCTAAGGCCGTCGGCGTTCAGAAGGCTGACCGCACCGATAGTCTCGCCCGTTCCGGGATGGACGGCTGTGGTGCCGGCCCTGTAGATGATCTCCGATACGACGACGATGATAAGGGCGAAGATCGCAAATAGCGTTGCTGGATGGGGCAGCTTGTTTCCGATTCTCTCCACACGATCGAGGAAGCGAAGTATGATGGACCGCTTGCCGCCGGTGCGGCTGGTGTCATGAGCAGCGTTCGGCATATTGTGTTTCTCTCGTCAAGGTTATGATTATTGGTAGAATAGGGCGGCTGGAACCGTCGGGCAAGTCTTTTCCGGGCCGGTTCAACGGAGCTTGTCGCCGAATGTCGCGGGGATCAGCCTGCCGAACTTTACGCCTTTCATCGCGATGAGCTCGTCGGAAATCGCTCGGACCTGCTCCGGCTTTCCCCGGATCACCTTGGCCTCCAGGCAGTTGTCATGGTCCAGGTGCAGATGCAGGGTGGCGAGCATATCGCTCGATCTTCCGTGTTCCTTCTCGAGGAGCCGTGAAGAGAGATCCCTCTGGTGATGATCGAAAACGATAACGAGCACGCCTATGACCTCGTCCAATGTGGAGCTCCATTCCTCTCCGACCAACGCTCCGCGCACGAGGTCCCGTATCGCTTCCGATCTATTCGGATAACTTCGTGACTGAACAATCGAATCGAGTTTCTCGAGCAGCTCGTCGTCCATCGATACACCGAATCTGGTCGTTTTCATCCTGAGTCATCCTCCGTGTAGTGTGAGTGGCGCTCGTGAGTGGAGGCCTTTCTGTGCGGGTGCCTGTGATAGTGGGCCAGGCCCGCAGAAGCGAGGAGCTCCGAGCGATCCAATAAATCGGTCATCTCCCCCTCGGCAGCCAGAGTGCGATCAGGTCCCAGAATAACGGCTCTGTCCCCGATGTGCCTTGCGAGCATCAGGTCCTGCGTGGCCACGACCACCGTCTTGTTTTCTTCTGCGAAACCGGCGAGTAGATCTATCAGTATGCCCTCGGTGGCGGGGTCGAGATTAGCCGTCGGTTCGTCGAGAAGGTAGATCTCCGGATCCATGGTGAGGATCGATGCGATCGCCACTCGCTTCTTCTCTCCGCCGCTGAGCCGGTAGGGGTATCGGTCTGCGATCGATTCGATGCGTAGGGTTGAGAGGGCTTTCTGCACGAGCAGATCGATATTCCTTTCGTCCATTCCCTTCTGGAGCGGAGCGAATGCGAGCTCATCGCGGACCGTCGGCGAGAAACACTGTATATCGGCATCCTGGAACACGAAACCGACTCTGCTCCTGAAGCGCCGCTGGAAGTCCTTCTCGTCCAGTCGTTTCTCGGTAACGGATTCGCCGAACGCCCTTAAGTTCCCTTTCTGGGGATAGAGCAGTCCGTCGAGGATCTTGAGCAATGTCGATTTGCCAGAGCCGTTGGCGCCTAGAAGGATCGTGCAGCAGCCGCGGCGGATTCCAAGGTGCTCGATTTCCACACCCAGAACCCCGCCCGGATATGTGAAGCTTATATTATTCAGCTCGAAGGCGAATTCTCCCGGGGAACCACTCGGGGAACGGGCACTCGATTCCGTGATCGCTCTATCCGACGGTTGATGGTCCGATCTTTCATGCATCGCCGCCACCATCTCTTTCCTTTTCGGCCGGCGATGGCTCTCCCGTGTACCCTCTCGAGATCATCGACATATGCACACCCTCGGCGATGTAGAGCGATCTCAGAAAGAGAAAGCCGGCGCTCCTCGAGACGAAGTCCATTTCCCGTCTGCAAGGCGTCCGTCCGAGAACACGGCTCTTTCTTGCTGTGAGCAGTTCGGAAAGGGTTCTTATAAGCAGTAGCAGGTACCTGTATGAAACGGCGAGCAGCGAGACGGCCACGGCGGGAACTCGAAGGCCGCGCAGGGCCTGCATCGCCTCGTTCCATGGTGTCGTTAGAGCAAAGAGGAGGGTGAAGGATACGCTCGAAGAGACACGCAGAACTAGAAAAGCAGCAGTCGACGCTCCTTCCCGTGTGACCGTCATGGGCCCGATCGAGAATAGGGGCGAACCGGGGGTCAGAAAGAGAGCGGGGAGCGCGATGAGCCCGGAGAAAGCGGGAATAAATATCCAAACCCTTTTTGTGAAGAAGAATGGATCGATCCTCGATAGAACCGCCAGGAGAAGGGCCGTAGCGTACAGGATCGCCAGGTGAACATGGCTTCGGGCGAGTGAACAGAGCAGCACGAGAACGACCAGCATCACTATCTTCAACCGCGGATCGGTTTTCTGAAGGAATCCGCGCCGCCTGCTCCAGGACTCGACGGTCAGCGACCGTTCCAGGATATCCGCGCCGGATCGAAGGGTCTTTTCAAGAAACCCTGCCATACCTCACCACCCGGGCGATGCCGAATGCGGCGCCGGCGGTGATACCCGCTCCGAGCAGCGCGGAAAGAATAAGTCCCGCCCCGCCCAGGCCCCGTTCCTCCAGGCCGGGGATCTCGTAATCGGGTATCGGCGCGCCTGGAACGGATTCAACCGTCTTCTCCATGCCCCTGGGCTTGAAGCCGACGGCCTCCTCTATTGCCTCGATTCCCCATTCGCCCCATGCCTCGCCAATGGCGATGGCGCCTAACGGGCTCAGGACTGCGAGAACGAGAAGTACGATCCACCCCTTCCGGTATCTCATTCAGCCGCCTTTCCATGCCCCGTCCCCGTATAGGAGAAGAGTTCGGTGTGGTATTTGCCCAGGAACGCAACAACGCCTCCGGTGACAAGCGCCTCGGCGAGCCCGCCAACCGTGAGGTGGGGCAGTATCATGGCGGGGAGAGTCACGGAGAGGGAATAGGGGCAGTAGAGCGGTGTCCCGTCGGGCAGGTGGTGCAGAAGTGGTTGTATTCCCAGCTCGAAGCCGACCAGCGCCGCTGCCAGGTTGACGCCGGCATATCCGCCCAACGCAGCGGCGAGTGCGAATCTTCTCTCTCCGGGTTCAGATCTTCCGGCGAGCACCCTGAAGACGAGATAGCCGGCGAACGGCATTACGAAGGCGAGATTGAAGATGTTTGCTCCAAGCGTGATTATGCCTCCGTCTCCGAAGAAGATGGCCTGAACGGCGAGGGCGAGTGTCACCGCAAGAAGGGCGGGCCACGGGCCAACCAGAATGGCTACGAGCACTCCTCCTACAGCGTGCCCGGTCGTGCCTCCAGGCAGGGGGATGTTGAACATCATGATCAGAAAAGAGAAGGCGGCAAGAAGCGCCAGAAGCGGGATATGACTCTGCTTTATCCTCGATCGCACGATTCTCATAGAGAGGCACAGAAGAGGGATAGATGCTAGATACAGGACCCCGGAAGTATGAGGAGAGATGTATCCGTCGGGTATATGCATGGGCCTCCTATCGTGTTATGAATCCGTGAATTGGTAACACACTAATCTAGTGTAAATGTCCTGTGCCAGTCAACTGCTTTGAGTGTGTGCGCTCCGCGCAAACCGTCTGGGATAGTTTCTCCATGCAAAGCCCCGTCTGGGGGTGAAGTTTTGCCGGGTTTCCTCCCCGCGCCTTATGCGGTATAGTAGCCAGCATGGAGAAAGCGATGTTGGGCGAGATCTACGAGAAGCTGCTCTCTGTGTACGGCAGCCAGGGTTGGTGGCCAGTAACGCCCGAGGGTCAGGCCAAACCCGAGTACACGGGCGGTCCGGCTAATTTTTCGCACCGTTTCGAAGTGGCGGTCGGCGCGATCCTGACCCAGAATACCGCATGGAAGAATGCCTCCAGGGCGATCGAGAATTTGAACAGGGCCGGTCTCCTGAGCCCCAATGCGATCCGGGCCGCCGGCTTGCCCGAGCTCGCGGAAACGATACGCCCTGCGGGCTACTTTAATCAAAAGGCGGAGCGGCTCAAGAGGCTCGCTTTCTATCTCTCGGCGAAAACCAACCCGACACGCGAGGCGCTTCTCG
This sequence comes from Candidatus Krumholzibacteriota bacterium, assembly GCA_030667985.1. Taxonomy (GTDB): domain Bacteria; phylum Krumholzibacteriota; class Krumholzibacteriia; order Krumholzibacteriales; family Krumholzibacteriaceae; genus DAOUUU01. The sequence goes on along the minus strand of DAOUUU010000007.1, from coordinate 4,879 downwards.
CTCTTAACGGAATAGGCCCCGAGACGGCCGATTCGATTATGCTCTATGGGTACGGCGAGCCCTACTTTGTGATCGACGCATATACCAGGAGGATATTCTCGAGGGTAGGACTTGTAAAGGGCGACGAGCCGTATGACGAGATCAGGCTGATGTTCGAACGGGGACTGCCGCGCAGTGCCGAGCTCTATCAGGAGTTTCACGCTCTGATCGTGGAGCACGCAAAGAGGCACTGCCGTCCTCGCGAGCCCCTCTGCCCTGCCTGCAGTATCGTTCAATGTTGTGATTATAAACAAGATAGAGAATAAATAGTGTGCACGGTAGCCTCAATGCGACGCGTGCTCGGTTGATTTCCTCTCTGTTTCTGGCAGCAAGCTCTTATGCGGAATAATTATTAATTGAAAAAGGCTTTTAATTAGGGCGGATATTTGTTACTATGTTTATACTAATACTAAATATTTATGCAGTTATTTGTTGCTATTGCTCATATTAAGAATAATTATTGACAAGGAAGAGGCGGTTGTTTAAGTTAACACATATGACCTGAAAATAGGGGAAAATACCTATGTATTCATTTGAGCAGACGATTCAAAAATTAAGGAGCAAGGGCTTCAAGCTAACTCCTCAGCGGCTTGCCGTGATCAAGTATATGCTCGGCAATAAAAACCACCCTTCCGCCCTTACCATCCACGGAGACTTGAAGAAGATGTATCCCTCGCTATCCTTCTCGACCGTCTACAACACATTGAACGTCCTCGAGGAGATAGGAGAGGTGCAATCGATCCACGTGTTCAGCGATCATCTGAATTACGATCCGCATGTGGAGCCCCATTTACACTTTTTCTGCCGGGAATGCAAGAAGATACATGATATCCACCCCGATGACATGGATGGGATGCAGCTGCCCGCCGGCGAGATCGGCGGCCATCTCGTGCGCTCTTCCCAGGTCGTCCTCAGGGGTACCTGCAAGGATTGTCGCTAGGTAAGGTTTCATCTTGATCGCCCAGAACTGGAAATGCGCTGAATGCGGATTTATTGCTATCGGCCTCTTCCCGCCCGATTCCTGTCCCAAATGCCAGGCTCCCAGGAGCTCCTTCGAGACCGAGCATGATTGGTGTTTTCCCAGGGAGGAGACAGATGCGGTCATCAGCGCCTGCTGGAAGGTCACCTACGGCCTCTACATGGTAAGCTCGATCGACGGGGAAAAGATTAACGGTCAGATCTGCAATACTCTCTTTCAGATAACGAGCGATCCTCCGCGCCTGGCGATCGGGATCAACCACAACAATCTTACCCATGAATACATCGAGAAAAGCGGCGTATTCGCCGCCTCCATCCTCGGCACAGAAGACATGCGGATCGTGCGAAGATTCGGCTACCGGTCAGGGCGCGATTTCGATAAATTCAAGGGAGTGCCGATCCTGCGGAGACGGACCCTCTGTCCCATATACGAGAAAGCGATCGGTTACATCGAGTGCTCCGTGATCGAGGACAAGACGGTCGACGCAGGAACGCACAGCATCTTCCTGGGCGAGATCGTAGGCGGCGAGCGTTTCAAGGACGAGGAACCGATGACATATTCATACTATTACGAAAAAAAGAGCGAACAGGGATGAGCGAAAAAGAGAAAGACCAGATTTTAAAAGTATTATCCGGGGCGATCCAGCGTGAGACGGGCGCGTTCAACTTTTACTCGCGGAAGAGCGAGGACCCGACCATGCCCGCCGGTGTGAAGGGTCTGCTCGCGCGGCTCGCAGAGGAGGAGCGCAATCACAGGCGGCTTCTCGTCACCGAGTACATGTCGGTCAAGAAGGGTTGGGTGGAGCGAGAGGATAAAGAGAAGGGGAAGATACTCAGCTATGATCTCCCGCAGAAACTCGAGTTCACTCCGCTCGAGACTAACGGCGATCTCGAGGTCGCCGCGGTCTCGCTTCCATCGAGACTCATCGGTGGCGACAACATTCTCTCCTTCGTCCTTCGCGGGCAGAGCGGCGACCGGACCCGGACGGTGCTCGTCCTTTACGATGTTATGGGGCACAGTCTTGAAACTACTGAGGTGAATGCCCTGGCAGCGAGGATCGTGGGTGAACACAGCGAGGTGTCGGGCCCGGGTGTCCTCGATGAGGGGCAGATGAGCCCCAAAATGATCGTAGAGCTGCTGAACAGGGGGCTGTACGAGGAATACGAGGGCGAGGGAACATTCCTCACGATGCTCTGCGTTCTCTTTGACAGCGAAAAGGAAACCCTGACTTTCACCTGTGCCGGACACGAGCCTCCCTTCCTCGTCCTCGACGATGGAAAGGTCGCTTCCCTGCTCAACACTCAGCTGATCGTAGGGATCGATCCAAATTACCCTTATCGCGAGCACGAAGCGCCTTTCGGAGGAGGCGACCTGTTTTGTGTTTTCTCGGATGGCATCATAGAGGTCAAGAACGAGAAGGGGGAATACTTCGGGCGCGAAGGCGTCAAACGTGTTCTCGGAAGATGCAAGGATAAGCCGCCGAAGAAAATCATCCAGGACATGTTGAAGGAGGTCGATGCCTTCATCGGCGGGAAGCACATAGAGGACGAGGTCTCCATAATCATCGTCAAGTCGAAAGGAGAATAAGCGTTGAGTGAGCACGACAACGATTTGCAGCAGGCGGTCGAGCTGGCGATCTATCGAGAGGTCGGCGCCCGGAATTTCTATAAACGGATCTCCGAAGAGATCGGAAACGCCGAGGGCAAGGAGAAGTTTTCCCAGCTTTCCATCGACGAAGAAGGTCACCGGATCAAACTGGAATCGTGGTACGAGAAGATGACGGGCGAAAAATTCTCCACCGATGATGCAAGGCTGGAACAGTCCGAGATGCGGGGGTTCACGGTCAAAGAACAGACGGGAGCGCTCGAGGCGCTCGGAGTTGCGCTCGAGGCGGAGGCGCGGGCGAGAGAGTTCTATACCGGTCAGGCGGAGAAGGTCCTGGATCCGGAGCTCAAGCGGCTCTTCGAGAGCCTGGCCGATGAGGAAGCGGGGCACTACGTTTTTTTGGAAGCGGAGCGCAATTCGATCATAGGCGGATTTTACTGGTTCGACATCGATAACACAGCCTTTCTTGAGGATTGAGCGGAATCGGATCGCCGGTTCCTTCTCGTCTCCACATTTTTTATGGACTTGTCGTATGAAAGGGTGATTTGATTGGTTAGGAAGTGGAAATGCACATTGTGCGGGTACATATTCACGGGCGACGAACCGCCCGACGTTTGCCCTGTATGCGGGGCGCCAAAGGAGAAGTTCGTCGAATACATCCCGCAGAAATAACGGCCCGGCAGGCAGCCGGTGGCGCTGTTTAGAAATGGATATGAGCATTCGGAAAGGAGCCCGGAATGGACAAGTGGAAATGTCTCGTTTGCGGTTATATCTATGATCCAGCCGAGGGAGATCCTGATAATGGCGTCGAACCGGATACGTCTTTCGAGCAACTGCCGGACGACTGGGTGTGCCCAGATTGCGGCGCCGGAAAAGACGAGTTCGAGAAGGTGTAGCATCCGCACTCGACGGCTCCGTTTAATAATCAAGGAGGATATAGGCTGATGAGTATTTCGTTCAACGCTGATGAAGTGTTCGAGATGGGAATGGATGTGGAGACCAACGGTCAAGCCTATTACAGGAAGGCGGCCGAGCTCTCGAAGAATGATGAGATCAAGAAGGTCTTTCTCCGCCTGATGGAGGAGGAGAAGAAGCATTACGAGACCTTCAAGGAACTGCGCGAGGCACTCCCGCCGAAATCGGCGCAGCCGACGATCGTCGATCCCGAGGGCCAGGAGTATCTCTATCTCGATGCTCTGGTGAAATCACGGATCTTCAATAACGTCCACGAGGCCGAGGAGCTCGCCTCCAAGGTTGGAGACGAGATCGAGGCTCTGAGAGCAGCTCTCACCTTCGAAAAGGACACGATTCTCTTTTTCCAGACGATGAAATCGATGACCAGGGAGGATCTGGGGCGGAATGAGATCGACAGGCTGATAGCGGAAGAGAGAAAACATGTCGTCTGGATCTCGGAGGAGATCAGAAAAGCGATGAAATAACGGTATTGACGCTGTCAGTTGCTGATTTTCAGGCGGGAATGCCTATAGGGCATCCCGCCTTTTTTTTTCCTTTAGGCCTTCCTTACGATGACCAGGATACCGCCATCGGCATCCTTGAGCCTGATGGCGATAACATTCAGTATGAGCTTCGGCTGGTTTGGTGTTATGAACGTACAGTTGTAGTTCATCGGGACTCCGTGATCCTCGACAGTCCTGCGCTGCATGAAATCACGGATCATCTCGATCGATTCGTTGTGGCAGATCTCGAGAAGGGGCAGTCCTTCGAGGGCCTCGACTTCACGCTCGAATATCTCGGCGAAAAGATCGTTGACGGCGATGAATTTCTGGTTCTTGTATACTGACGCTGCTTCACCCAATTCGTTGAATGCGCCTATGAGCTTTCTCAATTTTTCCATCTTGTCCCTCCCGGATATTTAGCGATACGAAGATACTCTATCCTCTATATATCCTAAAAGCTCTCCCGATCATAGTCAAAGAGAATAGCAGCTCGCCGGCAAGGTTTGTGCTGAGATCGTATCATGCTGTTCCGGTGATTCCCCGTTGTATCCTCTGATTCCTTGAAATTGTGAATAGTTCTTGCTCGTTACCTGTTGTTGCTCCAACAAGAGTATCATCCGCCTGCGTAACCGATTCAAACAGTTGGGATTACATAGGGAGCAATAGGCGCGCACTGTGTGTGCGTTCATATATCTGTTTGTCAGGGCTGTCGTTAGGCTGATCCGGAGGGTGCATTCGCCATGTCGTGCAAAATGGATAGGAAATGTGCACAACACTGCGTGGTTTCCGTCCCCATGCG
>DAOUUU010000168.1 GCA_030667985.1 Candidatus Krumholzibacteriota bacterium | reverse complement strand
TACTCATGTGAATACAAAGCTAAAATCGCGATTATTTTTCTCTGGTTTTCTAACCTTAGTGAAAATGGTTCCCCTGTCTTGATAAGCGGGCTGATTTTATGGCTGCTGGCAATCGGATCGCTCTGGATTATGCCCTCCCCCTATTCTCGCAAGGCGTAATAATCAGGGGGAAGCATAACACACACAGAAGAAAAGAATCAACTTATTTCTTTACTTGGGGTTAGGCGTAAAGGATTGTTTACACAGAAGAATGATTATTGATATCTAAACATTCTCATATAAAGCAAGCTACTTATCCGAGGTGATATTATCCAGCGCCTTGCCTGACACCTAATGTCCACTTGACGAAACAGTACTTTATCCTTACGTTTCGCACATGTCAAAAGTTGTGGACTTTTTCAAAAACGGGCGTATTCAGGTCGCACTGGCGGCTGGTATCAGCATTGTCGTGCTGGCATATGTCTCAAAGCGCGTGCTACCAGAGCCGATACCCAAGTTGCATCTGGCCATTCCACCATTAATCATGGCGATCTATGAAGCGGCTGCCGCTAAAAAAGAGCATACAAACTATAGCAAGACCCCCTATTGGATAGCGGCAATTTTCGTTGCTACCATCCTGGTCATTGTTTTGAATGCAAGGTAACCTTCCCGATATTATCTACCTGAACAAGACATTTCATAGGATAAATGCTTTAGGAAGTGAATACGAGATTATTCTCCTGAAGTCTCGCGGAGCTTTCGTTCGGCGCGGCGTAGCTTGCCGCTGAAGGTGCCTCTCTTGAAATCGCTCGTCCAGCGCTTGATCGTGATCCACCCGCCGAAGCGCAGGAGATCGGTCCGCCATATTCGATACCACTTACGCCACCCGATCTTGATATTGAAGAGAGAGAAGATCATCGAGGGGAATATCAACACGTTGAGTCCGATTGAGAACATCGACCGGAACCGGTAGAAGCGCCCCATGATCTTTCGAATGGCCAGCTGCATCTCTTTGGGGGTGAGCGGCTCGTCCGGGCTGAAGAGCGGGAAGTTCCCGTCATAGTATTCCCAGCCGACGATCTCCCGGGGAAAGATCCGGTTCTGCGCAACGAGGCGGTCGGTCAGCTCCGTGCCTGGAATCGGAACGGGCAGGAGAACCTGTATCGTGTCGAGCCGAGTCTTCTTGATGAAGGATCTGAAGCGCCCGACCCGCTCCGGCATGGAGAGCGACATACGTATCTCCTCCTGGAGCGGATAACCGAATATGAACATACCGTGCACGAGAAATCCCGCCTTGTGGTACTGACGGGTCATATCGACCATGTCTTCAGGTTTGATCCTCTTGTCCATCGCCTCGAGTTCTTCGGCGATAGGGGACTCGAAGCCTATCGCGACCGTATTGATGCTCGCCTTGCGCATCGCCTGGAGGAGCTCCGCGTCCCTCGCCCTGTCCAGCCTTATCTGCACGGTGATGTCGAGCCTTGTCCCGACCGCCTTCTGGTAATCCGCCAGCAGGCGGCAGAGCCGGAGCGTTTCCTCGCGCTTGTGCCCGAAGAGATCGTCAACAATAAAGAAATGCCTGGCGTTGTGCACCTCGAGTAGTGTTGCTATCTGCTCTGCGACACGTTCCACAGGAGCGGCGCGAGGCCTACCCTTCACCGTGCAGAACTCGCAGTTCATGCCGCAGCCCCTGATCCAGCCGACCGGGTAGAGTTTGACCTTCGCATAGCGCAGCAGCTTGAAGTCGGGCAGCGGCAGCGCATCGAAATCAGTTATGGGCTCGCGCTTCGAGGTCATGACCACCTGTCCGTCACGCTTGAAGGCGATGCCCGCGACAGAGTCGGGCACGAGCCCCTTCTGTATCGTGGCAAGAAGCTCCTTGATCGTCTCGTCTCCCTCGCCGATGACGACGTAGTCCGCGCCGACTTCGAGCGCATCGCGGATATTATCCCCAACGAAATGCTGACCGCCTACGATCGTCGTGACACCCCGTTCACGGTAGAAACGCACGAGTTCCTCGAGCCTCGGGATCGTGCTGCTCAGCCCCCCGTAGAGGCCCACGACATCTGCGCGCCTTATGGCCTGAAGTGTGTTGTGATCGGGACGCCCGTCCGGATTCTTGGGGCCGAGCTTTCGGAAGTTGTTCTCGTCGATGACCTCTACATTCCAGCCACTCACCCTACTCGCGGCGGTGGCGACGCAGAGTGGTCCGAGGGCCGTTGTCACCTTCGCTATCCTCGTATAAACATTGAAGGCGGGATACGCAGGAGTAATCATCCTGAATCGCATCCTGCGGGTATTACTCATCATGACTTGCTACTCCCAGGATTGTACCGGATTCATATAGGCAATGTAACACACTTTACGTCGGTTTTAAAAGAATTAAGCAACTCAGTTATGTCTGCAGAGCACAAACGCGATATTGACAATATTCTCTATATCCGTATAATTGCTCTTTACTTCAGAACAAGGAGGACAGGCTACATGAAGAAAATTCTAGTGACCGGTTCCGTGGGTCAGATCGGGTCAGAGCTCGCCATGTCGCTCAGGAAACAATATGGAAACGATAACGTTATCGTGGGTGTCAACCGGACGCAGCCCGAAGGCGAATTAAAAGAATCAGGGCCATTCGAGATCGCAAACTGCACAGATATCAAGCAGATCGATAGCATCGTAAATAAGTACAAGGTCGATACTATTATCCATCTCGCCGCTATCCTATCGGCCGTCGCCGAGGCGAAACCCAATCTCGCGTGGGATGTCAATATCACCGGACTCTACAATGTCCTTGAGGTCGCCCGCGAACACAAGTGCGCAGTCTTTACACCGAGTTCGATCGGCGCCTTCGGTCCCACGACCCCGCTGGACGACACGCCGCAGGATACCATTCAGCGCCCCAACACGATGTACGGAGTAACGAAGGTCGCGGGCGAACTACTGTGCGACTACTACTACAAGCGCTTCGGTGTCGATACGCGTGGAGTGCGTTACCCCGGCATCATCTCGAACGTCACCCTGCCAGGCGGCGGCACGACCGACTACGCCGTTGAGATATTCTACGAGGCGATAAAGAACAAAAAATACACATGCTACATCGCAGCGG
>DAOUUU010000165.1 GCA_030667985.1 Candidatus Krumholzibacteriota bacterium | reverse complement strand
GATCCTGGCCAAGCACGAGGAAGAGCTCCACAGGGTCGCGAATGCGCTCCTCGAGAGGGAATCGCTCGATGGTGACGATATCCAGATCATTCTGAGCAACGGCACACTCCCACCGGTAAAAAAGAGACCGCACTATCCGAAGCGCAAAGCCAAAACCGAGGCGACGGATGAAAACGGGCCCGATACGGACGGCGACGAAACGAACGATGAACCAGGCGAAGAAAGGGTCGTCCCTGAAGATCCGGCGGAAGAACAAAGCTGATACACAAGTGAATCCTTGCCTATGCGATATTCTCTAAGGCTCATCTCTTCGAAATCAAGTGACACCATCGAACGCCACCTCGCCAGGGCCGGAGTCGATCCGGAGGGCATCGCTATCATCAAGGATAAGTCGGAGCGCCTCATCATAAAAGTCGACAATGTCAAAGCGGCGGCGGCAAACATCATAAAACAACAGCTTCTTTCCATAGGAGGAGACGCGGCAGTTCACAGGGATGTGATCATGGGCAAACCTCCCCTATCGACCGTTTATATCCTCACCGACAGAAGGCGTATCGAGGCCCTTGCGGAAAAACTCGAACATCAACCGTTCTCGTTGTCCGAACTTGGGCGCAATATAATCAAACTCGTCGAGGATCACGAACGGCTGCCGCACCACATTCCACTACCCGGCGGGGCGGCAATAGATCTTTCAAAAGACCCGGTCGTAATGGGGGTAATCAATGTAACTCCCGACAGCTTCAGCGACGACGGGTTCTTCAACGACCCCGGACGGGCGGTGGACCGCGCATACCAGATGGTCGAGGAGGGTGCAGGAATCATCGACATCGGCGGTGAATCGAGCCGCCCCGGCGCCGGTGAGCTCTCAACGGACGATGAGCTGGCCAGGGTTCAACCAGTCCTCGAACGCCTTTCAGGGAAACTCGAGGTCCCGGTCTCTATCGACACGCGCAAGGCCGCGGTGGCCAGGACGGCATTGGATCTGGGAGCCGTTATTATTAACGACATAAGCGGTTTCACGCACGACCCGGGGATGATTCCCCTGGCCGCCAGATCTGGGGCGGCCCTCGTCGTGATGCACATGAAAGGGAGACCGGAGACGATGCAGCAGGATCCCAGCTATGACGATGTCGTGTCCGAAATCCTTCAGTGGCTCGAGGAGCGAACCGGCATGCTTATATCAAACGGAGTCTCCACGGAAAAAATAATCGTTGACCCTGGTATCGGTTTCGGAAAAAGATTAGTCGACAATCTCAATATCCTGCAGGAACTCGGTGATTTCCGTTCGCTGGGGTTCCCGGTGCTGGTCGGTTATTCTAGAAAATCATTCATCGGAATGATCACCGGGCAAGAACCGGGCAAAAGACTGGGGGGGGGATTTGCCGCCCTGGCCAAGTGCCTCGAGGGAGGGGCCCGGATCCTCAGGGTACATGATGTCGAGGAAACGATCGATTTCATCAAGGTCTGGCAATCGATCGAGCTGAAAGGAAACAGCGCTTGAGCTCATTTCATTTCAACCTGACCATCGATATCTTCGACGTGATCATCGTCACCTTTCTTTTTTACAGGTTGTTCCTTCTCGTAAGGGGCACGAGGGCAACCCAGATGTTCTTCGGTCTCTTTCTGCTCATCATCCTATCCTTCGTTGTTCAGTGGCTCAACCTCAACGCACTCAACTGGATCCTGAGCAGTCTCAAGACGGTCTGGGTGATCGCTTTCGTGATCCTCTTCCAGCCGGAGCTTCGCAAGGCATTAACACAGATCGGGCAGAACAGGATCCTCGGGTTCTTCATCAAAGTGGAGGCATCGAGCACCGTCAGCGAGACCGTTAAATCTTGCCACAAACTGACGCAGGCGGGCATCGGCGCCATCATCGTGATAGAGCAGGACGTTGGCTTGAGGAACTATATAGAGACGGGCACACCTCTCGACGCCAAAGTGACGAGCGAGCTGCTGGTGTCGATATTCACTCCTCCAGGACCTCTTCATGACGGAGCCGTGATCATCGAAAAAAACCGGGTCGTCGCCGCCGGGTGCATCCTTCCGCTCTCCCAGAACCCACGTCTCGCCAGATCACTCGGCACTCGCCACAGGGCGGGCCTCGGGCTCAGCGAGGAAACGGATTCGATTGTGATCATCGTGAGCGAAGAGACCTCGGCGATATCTCTCGCTGTCGGCGGCAAGCTGAAGAGGAAGCTCGATATCAACACTCTTCGCAACGACCTCGTCGGACTTATCGGCATCAAAAGCGAAGAATCGGTCGCTGCTTCCTGAGCAGATCTCCCCTTTACAAAAAGGAGCGACGGCCCCTCCTCCCCGCATCCCACAACACACCAGGACCGTCACTCCTGTCAGCGTATCCAGCCGCAATCGGCACTCTACCTATACCGTCAAGGCATTGCATAGGCGGTACCAATCTCGATGCACATTGCCAATATGCTGAAGGACTGGTAGTTACGCGTGTATGCACTGTTGCTGTTCACGGCCCGTCCGGAAGGTGATCGCAAAAAGGGTTCACGGCTACAGACTACATCGTTTACAAAAAAAGGGAGAACGATCGTTCTCCCTTCTGATGAACCGTGTGAGCTGTTTGGTTATGTTTTCGATTTATTTATCATACCTTTTTTCACGATCAGCTCGAGATAACTCACGACTTCGCTATCGTACTTGTCGTCCAAAAGCCTCAATTGCTCTAGAGCCTCATCGATCGTGTATGCTTTTCTGTACGGCCTATCGCTAGTCATCGCGTCGAAACTGTCGGCAACCGCCACGATCCTCACCCCCTGAGAGATCTCGCTCCCCTCGAGGCCGTCTGGGTATCCCTTTCCATCCAAACGCTCGTGATGATGCCGCACGAGATCGCACGCCGCCTCGAGAAACTTCATGTTCTTGATGATATTGGCTCCTACCTCCGGATGACTTTTGACTATGTCCCATTCCTTCTCGGTCAGAGCTCCAGGCTTGTTGAGGATATTCTCATAGACTCCGAGCTTGCCGATATCGTGCAGAGCAGCTCCAAATGCCACGATCTCTCTATCCTTCTTAGACAATCCCATCTCCGCGGCCAGCATCTTTGCATAATCGGCGACCCGCTCGGTATGACCCTTCGTGTATGCATCTTTGGCCTCGATCGTCGATACGAGCACTTTAATCGTCGACAGGTATGTGCTCTGCAGCTCATTGAAGAGCCTCGAATTCTCGAAACCGGTTGCGGCGGAGCTGCATATAGCCTTGAAAAGATCCAGTTC
>DAOUUU010000092.1 GCA_030667985.1 Candidatus Krumholzibacteriota bacterium | reverse complement strand
CTTTTTAGTCATTCTATTTATGGAACTATTGGCTATATTGGAATAATTGGAAATCAATTGTTGAGTAATATCAACAAGTTACACTATCACAATAAGATACAAAATGCCCAAAATCCCGTTGGGGACGCCAAATTTATAGCCACCCCGTACATGTGAGTCCCGTTCTGCCGTTATTGGAGATTCACATCTATGCCAAATCACAATCCGAATTTCGCAATGTAGATGTCATACAATCCCGCAGATGTGAGTACGCCGCTGCCGAAATCGACGGAGCCCGCGAATAATCCTGTAATTATAACATCCCCGGAATTATCCGCAGCTACGCCGAAGGAATACTGTTCTTGTGAATCGCCGAAGCTGTCGCTCCACAGATGCGTGCCTTCAGAGCTGAATTTCGCAACGAATATGTCGTCGGAACCATTGCTTGTTAGAGCGCCGCCGCCGAAGTCAACAGAGCCGGAAAAATGCCCTGAGGCGATCACATTATCCGAGGCGTCAGTAGTAATGTCATAAGCATATTGATTATAACTCGAATCTCCAAAGCGATCATTCCATAAGAATATGCCATCAGGGCTGAATTTCGCAATGAAAGCGTCGTAAGCGCCCGCGCTTGTAAGCGTGCCGCCGCCGAAATCGACAGTGTATTCAAAGTATCCCGCGATGATTACGTTCCCAGAACCATCAACGGCTATGGAGCGGGGATATTGATCATCTGCGTCGCCGAAGCTGTTGCTCCAAATGTGCGAGCCGTCTGAGTTGAACTTCGCTATAAAGATATCCTGAGCTCCAGCGCTGTTGAGTCCGCCGCCTCCGAGGTCGACTCTGCTATAAAACGCTCCCACGAGGAGCACATTCCCTGAGCCATTGACTGCGACACCCAAGCCGTACTGACTGGAGGCATCGCCAAAATTATCGCTCCAGAGATGATTGCCGTTCGGATCGAACTTGGCCAGAAAGATATCCTGATTGCCCGCGGTCGGGAGTGGTCCGCTGCCGAAATCCACGGTGCCGAAATAAGATCCAGTGATTATTATATTCCCGGAGGCGTCGGCCGTAACGGAAGTAGCTTCCTGGACACTCGCATCGCCAAAACGCTTACTCCAGAGGGGAGCGCCGCTGGAACTGTATTTTGCGATAAAGATATCACTCGCACCAGCGCTCGTTAGAGGAACGGGGCCAAAGTCCACTCTACCCCAGAATCTTCCAGCTACGATAACGTTGCCGGAGGCATCAGTAGTAACGCTAAAGGCATACTGATCGGATTCATCACCGAAACGGTAGCTCCAGATATGAGTGCCATCCGATCCGTACTTTGCGATAAAAATGTCTTCACGTCCCGCACTCGTGAGTATGCCACCGCCGAAGTCCACGGCGCCATCGAAATATCCAGCGATGATGATATTCCCTGATGCATCGCAAGCTACATCATAGGAAAACTGTTCCAAAGCATCACCGAAACGCTGGCTCCATTTATGATCCAGTTCGGTCGGAGCCGGGGTTGTTCCACCGGGGTCGGTGCTTTTGTCGCTGCACCCCGTTGATAGACATATTCCCATTACCAATAGAAACACAAAAACCACCAGGCTTGCGTACCGCATAACAATACCTCCTGTGTAGTTGGTTCCCCATAATCAGATGATAAAATCATTGTATTGCAGAGATGATAGTAAAGCAATATCTATCCAAATTATCGAACTTGACAAAGATCAATATATTCCTATTATGTTTCGAGCACGGTATTGGGTTTGGCTAAATTGTGAAGGAGGAGAAATATGAGGACGAGTAGGATTGTACTGGCGTTCGTATTGGTTGGTCTCATTGCCACTTCGACAGCGATTTTTGCTGAGAAGAGCTCAGAGAGACGGCCCCCGAGGGAAAAATGGGAGTTGATCTCGATCGATGCCACTATCGAAGCTATCGATCACGAGAGCCGCGAAGTGACGCTGAGGGGCCAGATGGGCAACCTCATGACCGTCGAGGCCGATGATAGAGTAGAGCGGCTAAACGAGTTCAAGGTCGGCGACATCATTCATGCAGAATATTGGACATTTCTGAAAGCGGAGTTCAGGAATCCGACCCCCGCCGAGAAAGACGAGCCCTTCGCGATACTGGTCGAGGGTGGAAAGGCGCCGGAAGGTTGGGATCCATCTGTCGAGATCGGAGCGGTCGTCCAGGCGGTGGTAACTGTCGAGATCATAGATCGTCCCGACATGCTAGTTACAGTCAAGGGCCCCGGCGGCAACTACGTATCTATACCGGTCGAGGATAAGGCTCTCCTTGAAAAGCTGAAGATCGGGGAAGTCGTGATCCTTACATATGCCGAAGCTCTGGCGCTGTCGCTCGAGAAGGTCAAATAGTAACACGATCAATCAATCGCTGATTGGGCGAAGAAGCTCTATACAAGCTGTTTTTTGTGAAAGAAAAGCGAGATCCGTAAGAAGAGAGAGGAGTCTAGAATGAGAAGTGCATTTACCGTGGTTGTTTTGATGTGTGCGCTGCTTGTAGCTGGTATGCCAGGAACGGCCGAGAGTGGAAGCAGCATCGGTGGGGGTATTCATTACCTCAGAACATTGGGGAGCATCAAGGACAATTCCGAATGGGATCCGGACGCGGTCGGTTTCCTGGTCTCCTATCAATATGATTTGCCTATAGGGAGGCTAGAAGCGGACGTGGAATGGATACCCGATTATGGTGGGACCGACGAGGCTCTGATCCAGCCGCAGGCCTGGGGCCTTATAGGCGGATTGATCTATGGAGGAGCCGGCATCGGGATCGGCTACTGGGACGGGGACTGGCAGGATAATCCATTCTATGCATTACGAGCCGGCGTCGATCTGGGCCTGGGCCCCGTGACTCTGGATGCTTTCGCTAGTTACAGGTTTCAAACCAGCAAGGTGTTTGAGGACATCGACGAGGATGATCTCAATTCCATCACGTTCGGCGCTATCGTACGTTTCGATTTCTGATAGGTTCCGCGCGCCCAACTGCTGGATATCATGCCTTTTAAACCAGCAGGAATTCGTTTTTTGAAGGAGCCTCCCCGGTTCTGCGGGGAGGCCCTTTCTATATTAAAATTCACGTTTGAATATGATATAGTAGTTCAGCTTTCTACTGGAATAATTTCGAAGTAAGCCTAGTGTTCTTTTGCTGTATTGCGATAATTTCATGAAAGGAGCCCGTATGTCGCGAATAGATAACAGGTTACTCCACCTATTTATAATCTGCGCGGTAATATTCACTTTCCTGCCGGGCTGTGAGGAGTCGCCGATTTCGAGGGCGGACCTGGATAAAGCGGAGAAGATCACCGGATTGAAGTTCACAGATTCGGAAAAGGATACGATGCTTTTCGATCTGATCGATAATCTCGAGAGCTATGCAGCTATAAGAGAAGTCCCGATTCCGAATAGCGAGTTTCCTAGCTTGCTGTTCAATCCCGTGCCTATCGGGATGACCTTTGAAACCGAGATCAGAGAGCCGGTCTATAGCCCCACGGGCAGGGTAGTGCTTCCGAAGGATTTCGAGGAACTCGCATTCTACTCGGTCCGGGAGTTGGGGGAGCTCATCAGGACAAGAAAGATCACATCGACGGAGCTTACCGCCATGTATCTCGACCGCCTCAAACGGTACGGGCCGAAATTGGAATGCGTCATTACACTGACCGAAGAGCTAGCGCTGGTGCAGGCGGAAAGGGTGGATAGGGAGATCGCGGCCGGCAATTATCGAGGGCCTCTTCACGGTATCCCGTACGGCGCGAAGGATCTTCTATCTGTAAAAGGATATAAGACGACATGGGGTGCGATGCCCTACAAGGGTCAGGCCATTGACGAGAACGCCGCGGTGATCCGGAAACTAGAGGAAGCGGGCGCCGTGCTCGTCGCCAAGCTTACGCTAGGAGCACTCGCCTGGGGAGACGTATGGTACGGCGGGACCACGAAGAACCCGTGGGATCTCGAACAGGGGTCGAGTGGCTCGTCGGCCGGTTCGGCCAGCGCTACGGCGGCAGGTCTCGTCGCCTTCTCTATAGGTACCGAGACCTGGGGCTCGATTGTCTCGCCCTCAACGAGGTGTGGTACCACGGGTCTCAGACCTACATACGGCCGCGTAAGCAGGACGGGAGCGATGGCCCTCAGCTGGTCGATGGACAAGATAGGCCCGATCTGCAGGACGGTCGAGGACTGCGCCATCGTGTTCGACGCGATAAGGGGGCCGGATGGGATAGACGAGACCCTGATCGATCTCCCATTCAATTATGACCATCGTATCGATCTCAGGGAGGTGAAGATCGGCTACACGAAAAAACTTTTTGAAGAGGATTACAGCTTTAATAAGACTGATTCCGTCACGCTCGATGTGCTGCGCAGGATGGGCGCTGACCTAATTCCTATCAAACTACCCGACTATCCGGTTGAAGCGCTTGCATTCATATTGAGCGCCGAGGCCGCTGCTGCCTTCGACGAGCTGACACGCTCCGGCGAGGACGATCTGATGGTGAGGCAGGTCCGGCACGCGTGGCCGAACGTCTTCCGGGGAGCGAGGTTCATACCGGCGGTCGAGTACATACAGGCGAACCGTGTTCGCCATCAGATCATACAGGACATGGCGAAGTTCGATGTCGACGTCTATGTCGCGCCCTCATTCAGCGGCAATAACCTGCTGCTCACAAACCTTACCGGACATCCCTGCGTGGTCCTGCCGAATGGATTCGACGAGGACGGGCATCCGGTGAGTATCAGCTTTACAGGAAAGCTCTACGGCGAAGCGGTTCTTCTGGCGGTCGCCAGGGCCTATCAAGAAATAACCCATTTTCATGTCAAACACCCGCCGCTTTTTCTGCCTGGAAAAGAGGAAGAGCAGGAAACGGTGGATGATAGAGAGGGCTTGACCCCGAATATTCGAGGTGATAGCTTGGATACCCTATCGGATTGAATCCGGAATCTAAAAACTACGAACAGGAGGAAATCAAAAATGAATCATCTCCTCAAGCTCTGTGTAACAGTCTTATTGGCAGTCTCACTGACCGCCTGCGCCGTAATCCGTGAAGAGACGGATAAGGAGGTTTTGCCCTGGATGAAGACTTCGATCGCCAAACTCGAAAAAGAACTCATAGCAAAGTATGGCAATGAGCAGGAAGAGCGGATAAAGAGAGGGCTGAAACAAGCCGCAAGTCTCTGGCGGAGTGATGACGGCGACGGGGATGTATTCAAAGTGTTCGTCCTCGATAATTTCGCGGGAGATCAAGAAGCGTTCGATGCGATGTTCACGCGCTTCGAGAATCTTCTTACGATCGTCGACGGCAATATGAACGCGATCGGTACCGAGTTTTGTATGCAGACCGACTTGGACCTTGGACCGGTGTACTCATTCGACGAGGTATTCGCCGCCTACAGTCCCGGCGCTCACGTTCTCGATGACTTCTTTAAAAACAAGCTAGCCTTTGTGGTGCTGCTCAATTTCCCTTTGACAACACTCGAGGAAAGGCTGAAGAACGGTGACCGGTGGAGCAGGCGTGAGTGGGCCGAAGTAAGACTCGCGCAGATCTTCTCGAAACGTGTCCCGGCCGAGGTCAACCTCGCGATAGCGAAGGCATCAGCCCTGTCCGACCAGTACATTGCCGGATACAACATATGGATGCATCATCTGCTGGATAGCGAAGGCAATCGTCTCTTTCCCGAAGGGATGAGACTGCTCTCGCACTGGAACCTTCGTGACGAGCTCAAGGCCGACTATCAGCTGGGAGAGACGGGCCTGGAGAAGCAGCGGATGATCCGCAAGGTGATGGAACGAATAGTGGACCAATCGATCCCGGAGGTAGTGATCGACAATCCGCATGTAGATTGGGATCCCTTTGCAAATACCGTGGCCGCCGCAGCCGTAAAGGATTCGGATTTTTCCGTTCCGGAAGATATGAATGTGACCGATGCGCCCGAGCCGAATACACGGTACTCGGTGCTACTCGAGACATTCCTTGCATCGAAGAAGATGGATCCTTATTCGCCTAACGCCCCTACTCTGATTGCGCGCAGGTTCGACGAGAACCGGGAGATTCCAGAGGAGCAGGTGCGCGGAATGCTCGAGCAGGTCTGCGGATCGCCCCTGGTGCCGAGGGTGGCGAAGCTGATAGAGGAAAGACTCGGCAGGCCGCTCGAGGCTCACGATATATGGTACAACGGTTTCCGTGGAACAGGTTCGTACAGCGAGGAGAAGCTGAACCGGATTGTTTCGAAGAAGTACCCGGACGCCGCAGCCTTCGCCAAGGATATGCCCAGGATGTTGCGGAAACTGGGATTCTCGCGCAGAACCGCCGGTTACCTCGCCGATCATATAGTAGTCGAGCCGGCGAGAGGCTCGGGACACGCTTCGGGCGGAGAGATGCCCGGGCAGGTTGCCCGGCTGCGCACCCGCGTGGGACCGAACGGTATGGACTACAAGGGATACAATATCGCCACACATGAGATGGGGCATAATGTGGAGCAGGTCTTCTCTCTCAATGATGTCGATCATCCGCTCCTTAAAGGTGTTCCAAACACCGCATTCACTGAAGCTATAGCCTTTATTTTCCAGGCACGGGATCTGGAGCTGCTCGGCCTCGATGTCGAGGAGGACGAACAGTCCGAAGCCTACAACGCCTTGAACGAATTCTGGGGAACCTGCGAGATCGCGGCCGTATCACTTGTGGATATGGAGATATGGCACTGGATGTATGATAATCCCGAGGCGACGCCGGCCGAACTGAAGCAGGCGGTACTGCAGATCGCGAAGGATGTGTGGAACAAGTACTACGCGCCGGTGTTGGGTGAGAAGGATGTGACTATTCTCGCCATCTACTCTCACATCATCCACTCGTTTCTCTACCTGCCCGACTACCCGATGGGAGGAATGATAGCCTTTCAGATCGAGGAGCATGTAAAGGAGTCGGGGAAGGTAGGGAAAGAGGTGGAGCGCATGACGACGATCGGGAATGTGACACCCAATCTCTGGATGAAGGAAGCCACAGGATCGAAAGTGGGCGCCGATGCGCTCATCACCGCCGCCGAGCATGCCCTCGATGCACTCGGACGGTAAGAACAGGTTTCGCATCGTGATATAAGCAGGGGCGGCCCGGCCGTCCCTGCTTTACAAATTAGTTGATAATAATAGTGTAACTATTATATAATTAATTAATTGCAGTAATACTCGTTTGCCGTCAAGGTTGTTGTAGCGGTATTATAACCACAAGGGGTACAACCGTGAGAAAACTACTATTATTCTGTCTTCTCGCCCTGCTCGTTCTCGGAACCTCGGCAGATTGCTATGCCGGCAGCAGGCAGATTGCGTTTGTTCATGTGAGGGTGGAGAAGGGAGTGCTCGTACTGGATGGTGTAAAGGTCGTTGAGGGGGCCATGAAGCATCCGAGAAGATTCAACCTGGTGGAGGGGCATCTCTACTTCGAAGTGCTGGATGTGTCTGGCAAGAGGCTCTTCGAGGGGACCGTTCCAGATCCTTCCAATCGCCGCCTCGAGTACGCTGACGAGGATGGAACGCTTCATTCCAAGAATGTTGAGGTGGAGAGTGCCTTTCTCTCGGTAAGAATACCATTTGATACCGCTGCTCGAACCGTAAAGTTTTACCGCATCGAAGTCCAGGGTCATGGAAAAGCGAAATTGGAGAAAGCAACTGAGACATTCGGTTCCGTGACGATAGAGCTCGGGGAAGTCGATCATGAAGAATAGACTGATCTTCGCAATCATATCGGCCTGTATATACCATCTTCTATTTACAGTTTCACTTCAAGCGGAAGTATTTCCAGTCAACGATATACTTGTCACTGGACCCCGCGATGAACGGGTAAATGTCGTATTTCTCGCAGAGGGATATACGGCGGGCGAATTCGGTCAGTTCGAGTTGGATGTACAGGAGATCCTGAATGATCTCTTCATCACGCAGCCCTACATGGAGTATCAGAACTATTTCAATGTTTATGCAATCGAGGTTTTGTCGCAGCAGTCCGGAACCGATCATCCCGCAACCGCGGACGATTGTCCGCCCGATATGCCCAGCTTCCACGCCAACACCTATTTCAACAGCACATTCGATTATGCAGGTATACACAGGCTGCTTGTCGCGAAGAACGAGCAGGCGGCTTACGAAGTCCTCGAGGATAACCTGCCCGAGTGGGATGTCGCTTTCATAGTCGTCAATACGGAATACTACGGAGGTTCGGGCGGAGCATTCGCTACATTCTCGATGGATTCGGCGGCTCCCGAGATCGCCCTCCATGAGATGGGGCACGCCTTCGCCGACCTGGCCGATGAGTACGAGTATGGCGGTCTCACACCGTACGAGGCGCCGAACACCACGGCGGAGACGGTTCGGGATTTCATCAAGTGGCGGTTCTGGATCGAGGAAACGACCCCTATCCCAACACCCGAAACCTCGACCTACTCAGGTGTCGTGGGTCTTTTCGAAGGGGCCGTGTACCACGCGTTCGGATGGTACAGGCCGAAACTCAACTGCAAGATGCGCGCTCTCGGCGTTCCTTTCTGTGAAGTCTGCTCCGAGCAGACGGTACTCTCCATCTATAATCTCGTCCAGACGACGATCGCGGATTACGAACCGGTCGATGACTCGCTGACGGTATCAGAGGGGGAGACCCTCGAGTTCATAATAACGAGGATGCAACCAGTCCCGAACACGATCGAGACTGCCTGGTACGTGGATACCGATCTAATCGCGTCCGACGTCGATACATTTCTATTCGATGCTTCACTCTACGGAGCAGGCGAATATGTAGTAAGAGTGAACGCGGTTGATATGACCTCACTCGTCCGGAATGATCCTGATGAATTCCTCTTCTCGAACCTCGAGTGGGATGTGACTGTAGAGGAGGATATCACAGCATCGGAGGGGATAATTCCGTCTAAGGCTCGACTCGATCAGAATTATCCCAATCCATTCAATCCCGTAACGACGATTAGCTACTATCTGCCTGCGGCCGATAAGGTATCTCTGAAAGTGTTCGATCCGGCCGGCAGGGAGATTGCTACACTAGTCGACCGTTTCGAGGAGGCGGGGAAAAAAAGCGTAACCTGGAACGGTTTGAATTCTGGTGGTGAACAAGTCGCTTCGGGCGTCTATTTTTTCAGGCTCGATACAGGCACCGAAACGATTGTGAAAAAGACAGTTCTTCTCAGATAGAAGCCGGAGCTTATTCGGAAGTAGACGCGCCGAATTTCCTTGACACAAACCCTCTTGGATAATAATCGTTTTCAAATAACGTAATGGAACTGACAGATATAGATAAAATGTAGGAGAAAAACTTTACATGGCAAGGGGGCAGAAATGAGTGCTGAGGTTTTAGCCGGTTTAACGAGGGTAGTACCGTGGATCGGAGTCGCAGGCATAGCCTACGCGATCTTGACCTACTTCGACGTAAAACGCAAGCCGCCTGGTAATGAACTCATGCAGAAGATCGCCGGGCAGATACACCACGGCGCCTTCGTTTTTCTAAAACGGGAATACCAGATTATCGCGATATTCGTCGTTGTGCTCTTTGCCGTGCTTACATACGCGCTCAGCCTTCAGACCGCTCTCGCCTTTCTCGCGGGGGCAATCTGCTCGATGTTAGCCGGCATGCTGGGAATGGAAGCCGCGACAAGAAGCAGTGTACGGGCGTGTCAAGCGGCAAAGGATGGGGGTATCGGCGCCGCACTCATGATCGCCTTCCGGGGGGGCTCGGTAATGGGCGTAAGCGTTGCGGCTCTCGGTGTCATAGGGCTCGGTTTCTATTTTATGTTCACAAAGGATCCGATGATTATCAACGGATTCGCTATGGGCGCCAGTTTGATAGCTCTCTTTGCTCGTGTAGGAGGGGGAGTATTCACGAAGAGCGCTGATGTCGGCGCGGATCTCGTAGGCAAGGTCGAGGCGGGGATTCCCGAGGACGATCCCAGGAATCCCGGAGTCATAGCCGACCTTGTCGGTGACAACGTTGGTGACACTGCGGGTATGGGAGCGGATCTTTTCGAGAGTTATGTCGGCAGTGTCGTCGCTTCGATGGCGATCGGAGCCACGATG
>DAOUUU010000018.1 GCA_030667985.1 Candidatus Krumholzibacteriota bacterium | reverse complement strand
TTTTCAACGAGGGGGTCCTGCAGGTCCTGCCCGAGGGGTACGGATTCTTACGCTCGCCGGCCTATAATTACCTTCCCGGACCGGACGATATCTACGTTTCCCCTTCGCAGATCAAGAAATTCGACCTCCGGACCGGCGACACTGTCTCCGGGCAGGTACGTTCCCCGAAGGAGTCCGAACGGTACTTTGCTCTGCTCAAGGTCGAGGCGGTCAATTCCGAGGAGCCCGATGTGGCCAAGAAGAAGACGCTTTTCGACAACCTGACCCCTCTCTATCCTCAGGACATGATCAATCTCGAACATGAGGAAGATGATTATTCTACCCGCCTGATGAATCTGCTTACACCGATCGGCAAGGGACAGCGCGCTCTGATCGTGGCGCCTCCTCGCACGGGAAAAACGATGCTGCTCCAGAAGATCGCCAATTCGATTACGGCCAACCATCCCGATATCGTTCTGATCGTACTGTTGATCGATGAGCGGCCGGAGGAAGTCACCGATATGGAACGCTCCGTCCGCGGCGAGGTCATCAGTTCAACATTCGATGAACCGGCCGACCGTCACGTTCAGGTCGCCGATATGGTGATCGAAAAGGCGAAACGCCTCTGCGAGCACGGCAAGGATGTCGTGATCCTGCTCGACAGCATCACGAGGCTGGCGCGGGCTCACAACGCAGTCGTCCCCCATTCGGGCAAGATTCTTTCCGGTGGCGTCGATTCAAACGCCCTGCAGAGGCCCAAGCGGTTCTTCGGGGCGGCGCGGAACACCGAAGAGCAGGGAAGTCTCACGATCATCGCTACGGCGCTCATCGAGACGGGCAGCCGGATGGACGAGGTCATCTTCGAGGAGTTCAAGGGAACGGGAAATCTTGAGATCGTTCTCGACCGCAGGCTCGCCGATAAACGGGTCTTCCCCGCCATCGACATCTTCCGGTCAGGCACGCGCAAGGAAGAGCTCCTTCTCGACGAAAAGGTACTCAACAAGGTCTACATACTGCGCAAGTTCCTCAGTGATAAGACCTGCGTCGAGGGGATGGAGTTCATGCTCGAGAAGATCAGGAAAACCAAGTCGAACACGAAGTTTCTGCAGTCTATGAATGTTTAGCGGCATTCGATCCATTTTTCGATTGTGTTTTCCGGTTAACCATATTAGATTGTAGACCCTTAGGCGGGTTGCCGCTTGACGGACACATATTTCGGTCGGATTAAGATACAAAGAGCAGTAAATCGAGAGCGGAGTAGCAGAATGAGGAAAGACATCCATCCAAAGTACGAGAAGGCCAAGATAGTCTGCCTTTGCGGCAATGTGATCGAGACGAGGTCGACCCAGGGGGAGATACACGTCGAGATCTGTTCCAGCTGTCATCCCTTCTTTACCGGCAAGCAAAAGCTGATCGACACGGCGGGCCGTGTGGAGCGTTTCCAGCGCAAATACGGCGATTACCGCAAGAAAGCGGACAAGAAGCAGTAACGAGATCGCTGGCCGGTGACTTCTCACTCCCCAAGCCCCTATCCGGTAGAGGGATCCACGATGGGCGATGAAGCCAGAAACCATCCGCAAGTCGGAGGACAGGCGGTCATTGAGGGCGTCATGATGCGTTCTCCTACCAGGATCGCGACCGCGGTCCGAAATCCCCGCAAAGAGATCATTGTCAAAGCGGAAGACTATGTGAGCCTGTCGAAACGGCACTGGCTCCTAAACATCCCGGTAATAAGGGGAGGCCTGGCCCTTGTCGAGACGCTCGTGATCGCCGTTAAGGCTTTGAGTTTCAGCGCCGATCAGGCTGTCGAGGATGAGAATAGCGGAAAGGGGATGGGAGTCGTTCAAACAACTCTCACCATTCTGCTCGCCCTTGTGCTCGGCATCTCGATCTTCTTTTATCTGCCGCTCGTCCTGACCGAATGGCTCGGATTCGAGAGTGGATTTCTCTTCAACATCGTCGATGGGCTGTTCAGGCTCGCATTCATGCTTCTCTATATTTTTCTGATTACGAGGTGGAAGGAGATGCGGCGAATCTTCGAGTATCACGGCGCGGAACACAAGACGATATTCGCATTCGAGCGCGAAGGAGAGGTGTCGGTCGAGTCGGCGGGCAGGTATCCGACGGTTCATCCCCGCTGCAGCACGAGTTTTCTGCTGCTCGTCGTGATTGTCAGCGTCGCGATCTTCATCTTCCTGGGCAAGCCCGACAGCATCGGCGACCGCCTGCTGCGCTTCGCTTTCATTCCCGTCATCGGAGGCGTTTCGTACGAGCTGCTCAGGCTCTCCTCGAAGCCGCGCTTCAGCAGTATTATGCACTTTTTGGTCTGGCCCGGTCTCTTCATGCAGCGGTACACGACGAGGGAGCCGGATAAGGATCAGCTCGAAGTGGCTGTTGCCGCCCTGAAGGCTTGCGTCGGGGACAAATTACTGGAATCCTAACCATTCATGCCGTAGAGTTCCACAGGCGTCCGCGCTAGTGCGCGCGGCCTGTCCGTATAAATCCACGGAGGGACGTATTGAAGAGGGAAGAGAGATACGAGGCGGTTCTGGCCAGGCACGAGCGTCTCGGCGAGGAACTCGCCAAACCGGCGACGATCAAGAATCAGCGCCTATACAGAAAACTCGCGAGGGAGCACAGCGATCTCGGCGAGGTGGCAAAGGCTATCAACGAGTACCGTGATCTGGAGCGCAGGGGCGAAGAGGATAGAGAGGTCGTGAAATCTGCGGATGATACGGAGCTCGTATCACTCGCCGAATCCGAGCTCGAGGAAATCGACGCCCGGATGGAAGAGTTGAACGAGCAGATCAAGCATCTTCTCATACCGCGCGACCCGGACGACACGAGGAACACCGTTTTGGAGATCAGGGCAGGAACGGGCGGCAATGAAGCCTCGCTCTTCTCGGCCGATCTCGTCCGCATGTACAGGCTTTTCGCAGAGAGCAACAAGTGGAAAGTCGAGATCCTTAGCAGCAATCCAACCGAGATAGGCGGGTACAAGGAGATCATCCTGCTCATCACGGGGCAGGATGTCTATGGAAGGCTCAAGTTCGAGCGCGGGGTCCATCGTGTCCAGCGCGTACCGGTGACCGAATCGGGTGGGCGCATCCACACATCGGCCGTATCTGTAGCCGTGCTGCCCGAGGCGGAAGAGGTGGATGTGAAGATAGAATCGAAGGATCTGAGGATCGACGTCTACAAGTCCAGCGGCCCGGGCGGGCAGAGCGTGAACACGACCGATTCCGCTGTCAGGGTCACTCATGTTCCGACCGGGATGGTCGTTACGTGCCAGGACGAGAAATCCCAGCACAAGAACAAGGCGAAAGCGCTGAAGGTTCTCAGGGCAAGGCTTCTTGAAAAGGCGAGAGGCGAACAGGAAGAGAAGATCGCCGAGGCGAGGCGCACCATGGTCGGCTCGGGAGACCGGAGCGCGAAGATCCGTACGTACAATTTCCCGCAGGGGCGCGTTACCGATCACAGGATCGGCCTTACGCTCCACAGTCTCAACGGAGTGCTAGACGGAGATCTCGAAGAGATAATCGAGGCTCTGTCGGTAGCTCACCGAGAGGAGCTCCTGAGCAAGGGGATCGATTTCGATGAAACGTCGAATGAAGACGGCGAGTGAGCCGGATCAGTCAGCCCGGATGGCGGGAGACGGAACCAAAAGAGCAGCTCCGACCATGATCGGAGCGGTGAAGATGGCCGCGGAGTATCTTGCCGGAAGGGAGGTCAGCTCCCCGCGGCTCAACGCCGAGCACCTCCTTGCAAAGATCATGGGATGCGAAAGGCTCGACCTCTATCTGCGCTTCGACGAGAGACTGACCGAGGAAGATCTCGCCGGCTATCGCGCGTTCTTGAAGCGGCGAGCCGAACATTATCCACTGCAGTACATACTCGGCTCGACCGAGTTCTATTCCCTGCCCTTCGAGACCAGCGAGGGAGTCTTCGTGCCGAGGCACGAGACGGAATTGCTCGTTGAATGGATAGAGGAGATCTTCGAAGAACGCGGCGATGCCACCTTTATCGAGTTCGGCGTCGGGAGCGGCGTGATAGCGGGTTCCCTGGTCAGCAGGAACCCGGCGTGGCGAGGGTTTGCCTTCGACAGGTCGCCCCGCGCGGCCGAACTGGCGAAGCGCAACTTTATCTCACTCGGCGTATCGGATCGTGTCCATGTATTCGTGGCAGAAACATTCGGCGCCGTGGGAAGAGGGCTGGAATTCGATCTGCTCGTGTCGAATCCTCCCTATATCCCGACCTTGACGATACCGGCGCTTCAGAAGGAAGTCTCGGTCTTCGAGGATGAGGGGGCGCTCGACGGAGGATCCGACGGACTTTGTTACTATCCGCAGCTTGCCGAAGCGGGCGTTAGGCTGCTGGGTCCTGGCGGGGTGATCGCTCTCGAGATCGGTGAAGGCCAGGGAGCGGATGTCGTTGAAATATTGGCGGCCGCAGGATACGAAAATGCCGCGGTCAAAAAGGATTACAACGGTTTGGAACGGCTCGTGGCCGCCTTCAGGCCGGGCTGCTGAGGAGAAGGCACATGGATAGCTTTATCATCAATGGGCCGTGCAAGCTGGAGGGAACCGTCAGGGTGAGCGGAGCGAAGAACTCGGTTCTGCCGGTCATGGCGGCAAGTATACTTACAGGCGGCGCCTGTGTTATCGATAACGTACCCGATTTAAGGGACGTCAGGACTATGATGAAGCTCCTCGATGTCCTGGGGGGGGACTCCGGTATGGAGGGTGGGACCGCCACAATCGATACAGCAGGCATAGAGAATTTCGAAGCACCCTACGATCTGGTCCGAACGATGAGAGCGTCGATATATGCGCTCGGTCCCCTTCTCGCCCGGTACGGCAGGGCGCGGGTCTCGATGCCCGGCGGATGCGCATGGGGGCCGAGGCCGGTCGATCTTCACCTGAAGGGATTGGTCGCGCTGGGAGCCGTCGTCCGGATCGATCACGGTTATATAGAAGCGACCGCTGACCGTCTGCTCGGGCACGAGATCATTCTTTCCGTGCCCAGTGTCGGAGCTACTATAAACATCATGATGGCGGCCGTGCTGGCCGAGGGAGAGACCGTCATCGAGAACGCCGCCAGAGAGCCCGAGGTTGTAGAGGTCGCGACCGCACTGAAAACGGGCGGCGCGCAGATCGAGGGGGAGGGCAGCTCGAAATTGGTCATAAAGGGAGTGAAGGATATCAAGCCCTTCACGCACAGGGTCATACCGGACCGCATCGAGGCGGGGACACTTGCAGCCGCGGCCGCAGCGACAGGCGGAAGGGTAAAGATAGAGGATTGCCGGCCGGACCATATGCACGCGGTATTCGATGTGCTCGAGGCGACGGGCGCGGAGGTCGAGACGGCCGGCGAGTGCGTCACCGTTACGGGCGCAATAGAAATACAGCCTGCAAACATCGAGACCGGATTCTATCCCGCCTTTCCCACTGATATGCAGGCCCAGATGATGGCCCTGCTCAGCAAGGCCAGGGGGGCGAGCACTATCAGCGAGCATGTCTACCCCGACCGGTTTACCCATGTGCCTGAACTAAGGAGGCTCGGCGCGAATATCACGCTGGATGGGAGCGTGGCGGTCGTGTCGGGAACGGACCGGTTGGAGGGGGCGCCAGTCATGGCTACCGATATAAGGGCGAGTTCCGCTCTGATCATCGGAGCTCTGATGGCGGAAGGGGAGACAAAGATCCTCCGCGTCTATCATATCGACCGCGGATACGAACGTATCGAACAGAAGCTGGGAAGTCTCGGCGCGGAGATAGAACGAGTCAAGGATTGATAGATCCCGCCTGGAGATCCATCTATGCACAGTATTATCATAGGCACAGCGGGTCATGTAGATCACGGAAAGACCGAGATCGTAAAAGCGCTGACGGGAAAGGATACCGACCGTCTTGCCGAGGAGAAGGAGCGGGGCATCTCGATCGTGCTCGGATTCGCCCCATTGGATCTCGGGGAGGGCCTCTGTGTTGGTATCGTCGATGTCCCGGGGCACGAGCGCTTCGTGAAGAACATGGTCTCGGGGGCGGTAGGCGTCGATCTGGCGCTTTTCGTCGTCGCCGCGGATGAAGGCGTGATGCCCCAGACGAGGGAGCACTTCGAGGTGCTGCGCCTCCTGGGCGTCGAATCGGGTGTCATCGCGATCACGAAAACCGATCTCGTGGATGACGAGCTCGGAGACCTGGTCGAGAGCGAGGTGCGTGATCTCGCGAAGGGTTCGCCGCTGGAGTCGGCTCCGGTCGTCAGGACATCGATTGTGACCGGAGAGGGCCTCGATGCCCTTCGGGAGATATTGAGAAAACAGGCGGCCGCCGTCCATAAAAAGGAGAGGCGTGATATCTTCAGGATGCCGGTCGATAGGGTCTTCACGAGGAGTGGAATAGGCACTATTGTCACTGGTACCGTATGGAGCGGCGAGGTGGGCAAGGGTGACACGCTCGTGCTCGAGCCTTCGAGCAGGAAGGTGCGGGTGAGAGAGGTCCATAGTTTCGATGCCGCAATGAAGAAAGCGGAGGCGGGTCAGCGCACGGCGGTAGCGCTCCACGGAGTGCGCGTCGAAGATGTCCATATCGGGAATCAGGTGATCGAGCCGGATATGCTGGCCCCCTCGAGCATGTTCGACGTATCGGTCGAGATGAGCGCTATTCAGGGTTCGAAGCTCGTCAATCGGCAACGCGTACGTTTTCATCACGCAGCGGGTGAGGTGATGGCGAGAGCGGTGCTCCTCGATAAAGAAGAGATAGGACCGGGACAGACGGGATTCGTTCAGCTCCGTCTCGAGAAGAGATCGGTGGCCAGGCGGGGCGACCGGTTCGTGATCCGATCCTATTCCCCCATGAGGGTCATTGGAGGGGGGAAGGTCCTCGACCCCACGCCCTCGAAAGCAAAACGTTTCGATGAGAAGAGAGCCTTGTTCCTGGGGGTAATGAAAGAGGGCCGGGAGGAGGCCGCCGCCGCTCTGGTCGCCAGGGAAAGCTCCGATGGTATCTCTGCGGGGAGAATGGTCAGATACGGATTTACTCCGGAAAGCGGCGCCTCGGTTCTCCAGGATCTTGTCGATTCAGGAGGCGCTCTGGCCGCCGAAGGCCTGTTCATCGCCGCCGGCTCCGCCGAACGGATGGAGAAAGAGCTCATCGAGACGGTCGAACGGTTTGTCGGATCGAACCGCCTCGCCTGGGGTATCGAACGCGAAACACTCAGGGAACGTATGGGAGCCGGCGAGGGGCCACTCTTCGAGCAACTGCTGGACAAGGGCAGGAGAGAGGGCAGGCTCTTTTTCAAGGGCGGGCTTGTCAGGACAGGAGGCGGCGAGTTGGAGCTCGATCGGAACGATCGAGGAATCCTGTTGAAGATGAAGGAGCGGATCGCGAAAGGGGGTTTCGAGTTTTGCGCGAAGGCGGAGCTTGTGGAAATTGAGCCCGAAGAAAAGCGTCTGCTATCGTTTATCCGCATTCTTCAGGAGAGTGGAGATGTGGCAAGGGTGCTCTCCTATGGCTATATCGATGCGTCGAACCTCGAGCGGGTACTCGAGGCGCTTCGCACGTATATCGAAGCTCACACGAGGATATCCGTCGGGGAGTTCAAGGAACTCCTCGGATTATCGCGAAAATACGCAGTCCCTCTTCTAGAATATCTCGATCAGGAGGGGTACACTAAGAGGGTCGACGACGCGCGCGTATCAGGTCCGCGCATGAAAGATCATAAATCGTGAGAGGTCTGAAGTATGAGTGGGAATCGTATTGCCCCGGGAAAAAGGCGGGTCACAAAAAAGATCCGTTACGGCGGCGTTGTGGTCGGCGGCGGCGCGCCGATATCGATCCAGTCGATGACGACATGCCCGGCATCGGAAACGGATCGGACGCTGGATCAGATTGCCGCGCTTTCGAAGGCGGGCTGCGAGATCGTCAGGGTAAGCGTCAAGGCGGAAGATGACGTCGAAGCGCTCTCGAGGATCTGTCATGAGAGCCGGATACCGGTGATCGCCGATATACATTTCGATCACGAGCTAGCCGTGAGATCGGCAAAGAATGGCGTGCAGGGTCTCAGGATAAATCCTGGCAACATAGGCGGCGAGGAGAATGTCAGGCGGGTGATAGAGGCTGCGGGGAGCGAAGGGATCCCGGTAAGAGTCGGAGTGAATTCCGGCAGCATCGAGCGCGGTCTCAGGGACCTATACAGCGAGGATCCGGCGCGCGCCCTCTGCGGCAGCGCGATCGGTCATCTCGAGATGATCGAGAGGATGGGATTTACAGATCTCGTATTCAGCCTCAAATCAGCCGATCCGATGGTCACCGTAGCGGCGAACAGGCTCTTCGCGGCCGAAAACGAGTATCCCCTTCACGTAGGCGTCACCGAGGCGGGGCCGCCACTGACAGGAACAGCCAAGTCTGCAGTTGCTCTCACCCTGCTCCTGGCCGAGGGGTTGGGGGATACGGTGAGGGTTTCTCTCTCGGGCGATCCGGTCCGGGAGGTGCTCGTCGCCGCGGCCATACTTTCGGCCCTCGGGCTCAGGCACGACATTCCCGATATCGTCTCGTGTCCCACATGCGGCAGGTGTGAGATCGACGTAGCCGGTATAGCAGAACGGCTCGAGCGGGAGCTCCTCGGAATCGGGAAACCACTCCGGATAGCGGTTATGGGGTGCGAAGTGAATGGGCCGGGAGAGGCCAAGGAGGCTGATATCGGCATTGCGGGCTCCCGGGAGGGAGCGGTGCTCTTCGAAAAGGGGAAGGTTACGGGCAGGCTCGAAGGCGACATCACCGAGCTCTTTGTCGGGGCTGTCAGGAGAATGGCCGAAGAATCGTAACGTTTTAACTTACAGCTATTTCAAGCATTCATTAGAATCATATAGTAAAATAATTGGAAATGTGGTATAGTGTTTCGACAGCAAGTAGAGAGAGAATCATTAGGACGACAGCTACTGCCGTATTGAGAGGGTTGCGGTTCCCTCGAGGAGAATAATAAGGAGGTTTAGATGAAAGGCAGAGCGCGGATCCTGTTGTGTGTATTGGCCTTGGTTTTTATCTGTAGTGCTTTATCGGCGGGCCAAAGGATATATGAGTTGCCGACGATGGAGAAGCTCCTCCGGCCCGGCTCAAGTACAGTCAGGTATGACCGGACCGCCTATTGTTTCTACAATAACGAGCCGATCGCCATTTCATTCATCAAGGTCGACGATCGGTATATTGAGCTCAAGGTCGAGGTGGTCGGGCCCGTGCCGACTACGATTGTCACCCTCTGGTGGGATGCTTTTCCATTCAATACTCTCACCGTTGACTCCGGAGGGGACAACACTTGGACCCTGGATTCCGAAACGGGTTACGCCGAGAAATAGCAATATTGGTATCGGTGTCGGTGACAGTCATTTGTCATGTGCTATTCGTGTAAGGGGACATTAGGTAGGGTTCTCGAGAGCGTAGGTGTATTCATATCGGTGGCGGGACTCGAGCGGGGTACCCGCTTTTTTATTTGTCAGCCTCAGGCAGAACAGGCCGCACAAAGAGGGTTTTTCCTCGCTGGCAGACGGCCGTGCCAGGTTTCGAATTTCTCGGTTTTCTCACGTACCTTTTTTCCGTGTAAATGACAGGCACCGTGGTTGAGTGGCGCGCCTTGCTGAAGTAGGCCGCGATTGCGGCGGCCTGCTCGAGTACCCTCTTTGGCGTCGATCGGTCCGCCCTTTTCAGGATAACATGCGAGCCGGAGATTCCCTGAGCGTGGAACCATAGGTCCGAGGGTGATGCGAACCGGTGGGTCAGGCGGTCGTTTTCGGCGCCGTTTCTTCCTACAAATGCTGTGAGCCCGCCCTCGAGCTCGAAACTACGAAAGCGGTCCGGTTCGTCAGACCGCCTTCTTTGCCGCCGTTCGGCGCCGCGCGGGAGCATCGAGATCAGGACGGACGGATCCGTGATCTCCTGTATCTCGCCTAGCGTCTTTTCCCTCTCTTTCAGTTCCGCTTCCACCGCGAGCCTTCTCGAGCGCAGAATCATTATTCCACGTTCTCCCTTCTTGGCCCGCTTGAAGTAGCCTTCGATATTCTGGTCCGGTGACTTGGCGGGATCGAGTGGTATGACGAGTGTCTCCGTCCCGGAAAAGCCCTGGACGCTGATCTCCTTCATTCCTCTCTTTAGCCTGTGCCGGTAGGTAACCAGGAGATTGCCGAAATGCCGGAACTCCTTGGACCGCTCTGCCCTTGAGATATCCCCGCTCACATTTTTAACGATTCTTCCGATACGCCGGATCTCCTTTCGCTCACCGGAGGCGATCAGGTTTTTGAGATGGGAGGTGTAGGAGGGGATGATACAGCTCTCCCCGTGACTGAGAAGCGCGTCGGAGAAGTTATCATATCTCTCCCAGGGATCGGTGAAGGGGAGATCGATCGGATAGAGTATCGATTCATCCTTGCTTGCGAATCCGTAACTGCCCCAGGACCACCTGCCCTTCGACGCGGCGGCGCCCATAGCGTGGACAGCTGCCCAGATCTTGTCAGGAACTCCCGCTGCGCCGCGCGTTATCTCGCGGGCCAGGGCGGGATCGATTCCTTCGACAGTGTCGAGCAGCCATGTTGCTGCGTGCTTCGCTCTGGCGAGCAACATTGTCGGATCGGGGATGTCCTCCGCCTCGGCTCTCTTTGCCGCCTCGAGGAGACCGTCCGGCGGCTCGTCGGGGAGTCGGAGTATCGAAAGCGGTTTCGCGCGGGTGGCGGTCTCGGCCGAAGGCGCCGCGCGGGAACGTCCGGTTCCCAGCGTGTTGACGGCTCCGCCCCCTGCGTCTGAATAGAGGGCGGCTGCTTTTCCGCCGGGGGAAAGATCCAGTCGGAGGAGGTACCGGTTCGATTCGTCCCAATCGTTAGATGTCTCGATCGTCATGACGAGCACCCTGCCCATTTCCAGCGGCTTGACGCCTGTGATGCGTCCGGCGATAAGCTGCGGCAGCCCCTCAATAATTTTTTCCTGCGGGATGAGGGTCTCTCTCCCCGTTATGAGTTCGGGCTCCCTGTCGAAGTAGAGGAGATGCCATATGTCGGAGGGGGCGCCCTCGAGGTAGAAGGTGGCTCCTCCGGAGAAGGAGTCGATCCTCGATATGACAGAACCCCGAAGGGCGTTGTCCATCTCGAGCCCCAGAGCGTATACGGTCAGGCTTTTCATCGGCGGTATCATACGTGCTTGGGGAGCGGCATGTCAAACGCATAACAGAATGGACGATTGGCGCTTTGACAAGAGGTGGTTTTGCCTGTAGGATAAGGCGAGCATAAACAATAGCAACACGAAGGAGCGTAGAATGATCAACAGCATGACGGGATACGGCAAGGGTGAACAGGAGGTAGACGGAGGATCGGTAAAGGTCGAGGTGCGTACCGTCAATCACCGGTTTCTCGAGTTCACTACGAGGCTTCCGAGGGCGCTCTACGGCAAGGAGAAGGAGGTCGAGCGGGCGGTACGGGCCAAGATCAAACGCGGACATATCTACCTGACCGTCTCGCTGGACAAGCGGATCGAATCGGAAGGCGTCGAGGTCAACTACGACATGATCAGGAAGATCTACTGGGCTCTGTCGAGATTCGCGGGGCGCGAGGGGATTCCCGGTGGTGTGAGTATCGATACGCTCCTCATGATACCGGACGCCGTCACGGTGAATTCGGGAAACATTTCGGTTTCGAGGATCTGGCCCGCTACTCGCAAGGCGCTCTCGAAGGCGCTCGATGGATGTTCCTCGATGAGGGCCGTCGAAGGGGCGGAGCTCGAACGCGACATCCTGAAGCAGATCTCGCAGATCGATCGGGTGGCCGAAAAGATCGAGCGAAAAACGCCCGCGGCCACCAAGCGCACGATCGCAAAGGCAAAGAAGAGGCTCCATCATCTCGTTGGCGATCTTCAGCTCGACGAGAGCCGCTGGGTGACTGAAGCGGCGATCATGGCCGACCGCATCGATTACTCTGAGGAGATCATCCGGCTCAAGAGCCATATCAAACAGTTCGGGACCGTTCTGGCGAAGGGGGGCGAGGCTTCGAAGAAGTTGACATTCCTTCTTCAGGAGATACATCGCGAGACGACGACTATGGGGAACAAGTCGGCGGACGCCGGGATCATACGCGATTGCATCACGATAAAGGAGTGCGTGGAGAAGGCCAGGGAACAGGTGCAGAACATCGAATGAGACGGGACGGCCCTAATGGAGGTGCAGCTATCAATATTTCGAGGAGATCGTTTTTGGTCGTTGTATCGGGACCGTCCGGAGCCGGTAAATCGACTGTCGTCGAACAGGTCCTAAAGGCTTCGAAAGAGACGGAGCTCTCCATCTCCTTAACAACACGCTCGCCGAGGGCCGGTGAGAGTGAGGGGGATGAGTACCATTTCGTCGACATGGAGCGCTTTCTCCGGGCGCGCGACGGCGGTGAGCTTCTCGAGTGGGCCGAGGTGCACGGAAATCTCTACGGGACACCATCTTCCTTCGTCGAGGAGACCCTGGCCGCAGGAAAGAACGTGTTGTTAGAGATCGACGTTCAGGGAGGATTGACCGTCAGGGAACGAGTTCCCGATGCCGTCCTGGTTTTCCTGCTGCCGCCAACGCTTAAAGAGCTCGAAAAGCGGCTCAGGGGGCGAGCGACCGACGGCGAGGCGGCGATCCGGCGCAGGCTCGATAACTCATTGAAAGAATACGAATTCCACGATCGCTACGACTATATCATTGTCAATGACGCAGTCGATAGCTGCTCGGCCGACATACTCGATATAATCTCTGCGGAATCATTGCGTCGGGAACGGGCGATTTTGAGAGAACTTTAACGTTGATTCAAAAGCGTAATTGTATTAATAATTAAAGTCCCCGCAACAGTGTTACGCGCCGGTGGCCGGTCGGCTGCAAGACCGGTTCATAGGAGCAGTTTCCCCCGAACCGTCACTGCAAGCGGGAACAAGAGACCTATTGTACCAGGATAAACAGGGGAACTGAGCCGATGGAGAAGATTTTGAAGATAATCAAGAACAGATATGAAGCGATACGGGTCATGGCCAAGGAGGCCAGGCGCGTCAACACCCTGATACGGATGTCACCCGAGGAAGTGGAGGACAAGCCTACCACCATCGCGATGAATCGTGTCATCGACGGGAAAGTGAAGTACGAGTATGAGGAGCCGGAGGGGGAGTAGTAGGCACGGTAGGAGCTTGAAAGAAAAAAAGATCCTCTGCATCGTGACAGGCGGCATCGCCGCCTACAAGGCTGCTTTCCTGGTACGCCTGCTTAAACAGCGCGGAGCCCTGGTCAGGGTCGTTATGAGTAAGGCGGCCACGGAGTTTGTAACCCCATTGACATTCGAAGTGTTATCCGGGAATCCCGTTTCGTGGGATCTCTTCGCCCCAAGGGACGAGCCTGGCGTGGAGCATGTCGAGCTCGCCACGTGGGCTGAGCGAATCATCGTGGCTCCGGCGACGGCCGATTTCATTTCCAAATCGGCGCACGGTGCGGCCGACGATCTGGCCAGCACCGTCATCGCGGCGGCAAGGTGCCCCGTCTATCTCGCTCCGGCTATGAATGCCGGTATGTGGGAAAATCCGGCCGTAAAAAGGAACGTAGCCCTTCTCGAAGGGGACGGCCGGCGCTTCGTCGAGCCCGGCTCGGGAGAGCTCGCATGCGGAAAGACCGGTCCGGGGCGGATGGCGGAGCCGGAAGAGATTGTCGGGGCGCTCGAGCGCTCCTTTGCGCCGGGAAACCTGGACGGTGTGAGGGTCCTCGTGACGGCGGGCCGGACCGAGGAGGATATAGACCTGGTAAGGTACATATCAAACAGATCCTCCGGGAGGATGGGTTTTGCGATTGCGCGTGCCGCACGCGAGATGGGGGCCAGTGTTTCACTGGTATATGGGCCGGTGGATGTCCCCGTCCCCGAAGTAGATTCGGCGAAGAGTGTAAGGACATCAGCCGAGATGAAGCGGGCGGTGACGATGGCCTTTCCGCGGTGTAATCTGCTCATAATGGCTGCTGCTGTCGCTGATTTCATGCCTGCGGGAAAGAATCCGGGCAAGATGAAGAGAGGCGTCAAGGGGATCGAGCTGGAGCTCCGGCCGACACCGGATATTCTAGCTTCGGTATCGGGAAAAAAGAAAAAGGATCAGATCGTCGTCGGATTCGCGCTAGAGGAGAAGGGCGGCGAGGAGAAAGCGCGTGAGAAGATAAGGAAAAAGGGATGCGATTACATGGTCCTCAATGTGATAAGCGAGACGACCGGATTCGTGGCGACGACCAACCGGGTCACCCTCTTCAAGGGAAACCGCAAGGTGCTCGAGACGGGGCTCGTAAGCAAGGTTGAAGCGGCTTCGATGATCCTCGATAAGATCTCCTCCGATACCAGGCTCAAGAGAAAGCCGAAGCGAGTGGTGAGGGAATGATTGATAGATACAGGAAATATCTTCTCAGGCGCCTGATGACATCGGGCGATACACTCTAT
Source organism: Candidatus Krumholzibacteriota bacterium (assembly GCA_030667985.1). Lineage (GTDB taxonomy): Bacteria > Krumholzibacteriota > Krumholzibacteriia > Krumholzibacteriales > Krumholzibacteriaceae > DAOUUU01. Next base: position 14,295 of record DAOUUU010000018.1, on the reverse strand, counting down.
CGGGTGGGTGGATCCGCCCACTCCGCAGAGGGTAGCCCTGCTGCCGGCACGGGCATTGAGCGATCGAGCGAGCCCGCGAGTCCGTGGCTCACTCCTGAGGACGGGCGTGCGAAACAGGAGCGTGAGAGTATTCGGGGAGCCGCCCTATTTTCCTCTCCGGCCGATCCTCCGGGCAAGAGAACAGAATCCGCCTCTGGGACCATCCGCGTCGGATCTTCGAAGGAGCAGCCCAATCTTTTCGGTGAGGCTGAGAATGTCACGCTCGTGGACGGCCTCGAGGGTCTCGATCTCGTGGCCCTCGAGAAGATGGTCTCGACCTGCACGAAGTGCCCGCTCTGTGACGGGAGGACCAGGGCCGTCTTTGGTGAGGGCGATCCGCGGGCGAAGATAGTCTTTGTAGGGGAAGCACCGGGAAAGAATGAGGACCTCGAGGGCAAGCCTTTCGTAGGTCGAGCCGGACAGCTTCTGACAAAGATCCTCGCTTCCGTCGGATTCACGAGGGAGGAGGTCTACATAGCGAATGTGCTGAAATGCAGACCGCCAAAAAATAGGGATCCAAAAGAAGAAGAGGTCATGGCCTGCAAGCCATACCTCAAGCGGCAGATCGAACTCCTGAATCCGGCTCTGATCTGTGCGCTCGGCAGGGTCGCGGCCCAAAATCTGCTCGAGACGAACGCGGCGCTATCGGTCCTCAGAAAGAACATTCATTTCTATGAAGGCGTAAAGACGCTCGTGACATATCATCCGGCGGCCCTGCTCAGAAACCCGAACCTGAAGCGTCCCGCCTGGGAAGATATTCAGGAAGCAAGAAGGATTTACGACGAAGCCCTGAACGGTATATAATAGTAAAGATGCGATTCTGCGGAGCCCGGTAAATCGAGAGAGAGTGCTCATGGCTGACAGAAAGAGGAAAACGGATATTTCGGTAATGACCAGTCACCTGCCGCCGCAGGCGCTCGACGCAGAGCGCGCCGTGCTGGGGGGGATCATGCTCGAGCCGGAAGCGGCCACGAAGGCAATAGAGATCGTTTCGTTCAACGATTTCTACAGTCCCGCTCACGGCCAGATATTCAAGGCGATGGTGGGTCTCTTCATGAGACGCGAACCTATAGATGTGATTACGCTTGGCAAGGAGCTGAGCAGGACGGACGATCTCGAGAACATCGGTGGAGCGCCGACACTGGCCGATCTCGTGGACAGCGTGCCGACTGCCGCAAATATCGAGCACTACGCCAACATCGTGCTCGAAAAATCTATCTTGAGAAAACTGATCAGCGCCTCACGCGAGATTGCAGAGGAATGTTACAAGGCGGGCGAAGAGGCGGATGTCATCCTCGACGAAGCGGAACAGAAGATATTCAAGATCAGCGAATCGAGAGTCTCCCAGGGATTCTCGCATATCAAGGATGTCCTGAAGGACCGCTTCGAGGAGATTCAGAGGATTCACGAGAGCAGGGAGAGCGTCACGGGCCTCTCCAGCGGATTCATAGATCTCGATAAATACACAGCAGGATTTCATCCGGGCGATCTCGTGATCGTGGCGGGCCGCCCATCGATGGGAAAGACCAGCTTTGCCCTCAATATGGCACAGCATATAGGCCTTTCCGAGCACAGGCCGGTAGCTCTATTCAGCCTGGAGATGTCCAAAGAACTACTCGTTCAGCGTCTTCTCTGCTCGGAGGCTCAGGTCGACGCGCAGAAGGTGCGGAGAGGATTCACTTCGGCCAAGGATATAGAGCGCCTGACGAATGCGGCCGGCCTTCTCTCGGAGGCCCCTGTATTCATCGACGATACGCCATCCATCTCGACGCTCGATATGCGTGCTCGTGCGCGGCGCCTCAAGGCGGAATACGATATCTCCATCGTGATGGTGGATTATCTCCAGCTGGCCAGGTCGAGCGAACGCTCGGAGAACAGGCAGCAGGAGATCTCCTCGATCTCGAGGGCGATGAAGGCGCTCGCGAAGGAGCTCAATATCCCTGTCATAGCGCTTTCCCAGCTCTCCCGGGCAGTAGAGTCGCGCGGTGGGGACAAGAGGCCGATGCTCTCCGACCTGAGGGAGTCGGGCGCCATCGAGCAGGACGCCGATCTAGTCCTCTTTCTCTACAGGCCCGAATTATACGATCCGGATGATATGGAAAAGGCGGGCAAAGCCGAATGCATCATCGGCAAGCAGCGAAACGGGCCGACCGGAAGGATCGAATTGATATTCGAGAAGCAGTACACGCGATTCAGATCTCTGGCGGCTGTCGACATGGGAGAGGCCACAGTCGAGTTCTAGCGGGTCATTGTTTCTCACTCTGGCCTTGTGGAGGTTAGACTGGTGACACCCTTCGTCCTGCTCGGAAGATTCTTCATCGAATTCGTGAAGGAGATCGGCGGCGTCTTCATTCTCCTCTACCGGTTCATCCAGGTACTCCCGAAGACATTCTCCAACATAAAGAACATACTCGTTCAGATGGAGACGATAGGTATCGGCTCGGTGCCGCTAGTGATCGTTACGTCCCTGTTTGTCGGTGCCGTCACGTCGATCCAGGCCGCTTATCAGTTTCAGGGTTATGTGCCGCTCCGGTTTCTAGGCACCGTGGTGGGCAAGTCTGTCATACTCGAACTGGGACCGGTTCTGACGGCGCTCGTCGTGGGAGGACGGGTAAGCGCGTCGATAGCAGCCGAGCTAGGCACGATGAAGGTGACCGAACAGATCGACGCGATGGAGATGATCGCTATCGATCCAGTGGAGTTCCTGGTGCTCCCGAGAATCATAGCGGCCACTATCATGCTCCCCGTCTTGACAATATTCAGCGATTTGCTCGCTATCCTGGGGGGAATGGTCGTGGCTAGGATCTCGATGGGTGTCAGCTATAACCTGTTCACGGCAGGGCTCAAGCTCCTCTTCGAGAGCCAGGATCTCATCGGCGGGTTGATGAAGACATTCGTATTCGGGTTTCTCATTGCGCTGATGGGGTGCTACAACGGATTTGTTACAAAGGGCGGAGCCGAGGGGGTGGGGATAGCGACAATGAGGGCGGTCGTCTCGTCCTGTCTCTTGATCCTGATATCAAATTATCTGCTGGCGACGCTAATTTTCAGGATCATTTTTGCGCCTAGCTATTGAGGGGTTTCTCGTGCACCGCGCACGGACCGGAGGTGAGCCGGTGAACCGGCAAGATCACGAGCCGATCATAAGTATCCGGGGCCTTACGAAGGCCTTCGACCGCATACGGGTGCTCGATGAACTCGATCTTGATATATACCGGGGAGAGACCTGCGTCGTTATCGGCCGGAGCGGCTGCGGCAAGAGCGTGCTCCTTAAGCACATCACCGGCCTCATCTTTCCGGATGGCGGGCAAATCCTTTTCCAGAAGGAGGATATCACCCGTTTTACAAGGAAAAAACTATTCCAAATGCGTATGCGTTTTGGTATGCTTTTCCAGAGTTCAGCCCTCTTCGATTCTATGTCAGTAGGCGAGAATGTCGCTCTTCCCCTTCGGAAGCATACCGAGATGGAGGAGGAAGAGATACGGATCATGGTCTGCGAAAAGCTCAAGCTGGTAGGCCTGACCGATGTCTACGACAAGTACCCTGCCGAGATGAGCGGCGGGATGAAGAAGCGCATCGGTCTGGCAAGGGCCGTTGTCATGAATCCCTCGGTTGTCCTCTATGACGAACCGACGACTGGGCTCGATCCGATCATGGCGGATGTGATCAACGAGCTCATCATGGGTCTTCAGGAAGAACTCGAGATCACATCGATCGTCGTGACGCATGACATAAAGAGCGCCTACAAGGTGGGCGATCGCATCGCGATGCTCCACGGGGGCAAGATCATATTTTCCGGCACGCCCGAGGAGGTACGGTCCACCGACCGTCCGATCGTGAGGCAGTTCATCGAGGGCCGGGCCGATGGGCCGATAAGGGCCGTTTGAAGGAGATGGGGAGTCGTTCATGGATGAGGACAAGAGATTGGAACTCAAGGTCGGCCTGACGATATTCATCGCCGCCGTCATATTGAGCGTGGGGCTGCTCTGGTTCCAGGGATTCGAGATAGGAAAGCGAACGTATAAGATCACCGCCGTCTTTCCGATGGTCGGAGGCGTCGATCCGGGCGATGAGGTGAACGTGAACGGCGTGGAGAAGGGTAAGATCGAACGTGTATCGCTCGAAGGAACCAGGGTGCATATCAGGATGGCGATATACTCGAGCGTGAAGATTCCGGATGACTCGAAGGTGATACTGCAGACGGTTGGCATCATGGGCGAGCGGGTCGTATCGATCATCCTGGGGGAATCGGATACATACATCGAGCCCGGCGTAACGCTCGAGGGCATCTACGATCCGGGCATGTCGGAAGTGCTGGCATCGTTAGGTAACATCACGGGCGAGATAACTCGCCTCTCGCAGGATATCAGGATGATCGCCGAGATGCTCGCCGAGGGTGACGATCTGAAAAAGACCGTTAAAAACCTGGCGATCATCACGGGAGAGCTCAAGGAGCTGATGTCGGAGAACGCCCCGAAGATCGAGGATGGAATAGCGTCGTTCAGCCGTTCCGCCAAACGTTTCGATTCACTGCTCGAGAGAAACGAGGAGCGGGTCGACAGTATATTGACTGCGGTGGACGAGGCGAGCAGGGAGTTGCCGGAGCTGGCGAGGCGCGTAAGCGCTGTTACCGAGGCGCTGCACGAGGTGGTTCGGTTGCTCCAGAGCGAGGAGGGCACCATGGGCGCCCTGCTGCAAAACAGAGAGCTGCTAGATCGGCTCGAGCGGACGATAACGAACCTCGACGAGCTGGTCACCGATATGAAAGCGAATCCCGGCAGATACCTCAAGATCGAGGTCTTCTGAGGGGTTTGAGGGCACGGAAGGGAAATAGATGGCGAACGAAACCACAGTCTGCCTCGTAGCGGCGGCGGGAAAGGGCAAGCGGTTCGGCAAGGAGATGCCGAAGAGTTTCTATCCGGTCGGGGGAAAGACGCTGCTGGCTCTCTCGGTCCGGAGATTGAATGAGTGGAAGGGCATCTCGAAGTATGTCGTCATGGTGCCGTCCGGCTGGGAGGAGAAGGCAGCCGAAGAGCTCGAGCGGGAGACGCCCGGGCTCGATGTTCTCGTTATCGCGGGAGGAGAGACACGGTCTGAAACGGTCTCTATCGGCCTCGCGGCTGTGGAAAAGGCGGATCTCGTTCTCGTTCATGATGCCTGCAGGCCGATTGTCTCGGTTTCTCTTGTCGATCGGGTCATAGAGGCGGCGAGGGAAGCTGGTGCCGCGGTCCCGGCGCTGCTGGCTACCGAGACGCTGGGCCGCCTCAGGGACGATACGATCGAAGCGACGGTGCCGAGAGAAAGGGTCATCGGTATACAGACACCCCAGGCATTCAAGTATGATGTGTTGAAAAAGTCCTACGAGGCCGCCGGAGAGACGATCAGGAAAGCGACCGACGAGAGCTCTCTCGTCCTAGCCGCGGGGTTCACGGTTCGTGTAGTCGACGGCGAACGCTGGAACGTCAAGGTGACGGTTAAAGAGGACCTTCAGATCATCGAGAGCTTTCTCGAAGGCAAGAGGCTCGAATTGCCGGTCTGAGTAGAGCTGCGCTTGCTGCTGCTACGTTTAGAGAATCGATCTGATCTGCCGGGAGTGAGTTCCTCGGGCTTTTTTTTCATAGCATGTTCCGGGAAGGAAAGAGGAGGCGGTTTTGGGCGAGTGCGGTATGAGAGTCGGTATCGGCTATGACATACATCCCCTCGCCGGGGGGAGGAGATTGGTCATCGGAGGAGTCGAGATCGATTCGAAGAGGGGGTTGTCAGGCCATTCGGATGCAGACATTCTTATACACGCTCTCTGTGACGCTCTGCTTGGCGCCTTGAATCTCGGAGATCTGGGGGAACATTTCCCCGAGACGAAGGAGTTCGAGGGGGTCTCGAGTATCAAGCTCCTCGAACGAGTCGCTGCGCTTGTCAGCGATGAGGGGTACACTCTAGTCAATGCCGACTGCATCGTGCACGCAGAAGCCCCCATAATGGCGCCTTACAGGCAACGGATGGCGGAGGCCGTATCGGCCGCGCTAGGCGCCCCGCCGGAGCGGATATCGGTTAAGTTCACGAGGGGCGAGGGAATGGATGCGGTCGGGAGGGGAGAGGCGATCGCGGCTCGTGCGGTCGTCCTGTTGAGCCGCTGAAAGAGATTGCGGCACGGAGACTATAACGGAGACTATATATGAGTGAGGCGCGTGTTAGATTCGCACCTAGTCCGACCGGCTACCTGCATGTAGGAGGGGCGAGGACCGCCCTCTTCAACTTTCTGTTCGCCCGCCACGAGGGCGGAGTCTTCATACTCAGGATCGAGGACACCGATGTGGAACGTTCGAGCGCCGAGCTCGAGACTGTGCTGATCGAGGATATGAGATGGCTTGGGCTGGACTGGGACGAGGGCCCTGCGGGCGGGGGAGCCCTGGGGCCATACCGCCAGTCGGAGCGTGTTGATATATACAGGGAGTATGCGGAGAAACTCGTCTCGGCGGGAGCCGCGTACCCGTGCTTCTGCACCGATGAGGAGCTCGAGCTCAAACGTGAACAGAGCAGAAGGTCGGGCCTGCCGCCTCGCTACGACGGGAGCTGCAGGGAACTGAGCGAGGACGAGAGGCAGACGAAGCGCCGGGATGGACAATCGGAGAGCATCCGCTTTCGCGTAACGACCGAACAGGATATTCGTATCGAGGACCTGATAAGGGGGGAGGTCGTCTTTCCTCACGATATGGTGGGCGATTTTGTCATAATGCGTTCTAGCGGCCTGCCGACCTACAACTTCGCGGCCGCCGTCGACGACGCCCTTATGGAGGTGACGCATGTCATCCGGGGCGAGGAACATCTCCCGAACACCATCCGGCAGCTAATGATATACGAATCGCTCGGTTTCGATCTTCCCGCCTTCGCGCATATACCGCTCATCCTGGGCGATGATCGTTCAAAGCTGAGCAAACGGCACGGCGCTCCGAACATCAAGGATTTCAGGGACAGGGGATATCCCCCCGGAGCGATTGTGAACTACCTCGCGTTTCTCGGCTGGTCCCCAAAGGATGAACGGGAGATGTTTACCGTGGAAGAGCTCGCAGGGGAGTTTACACTGGAGTCGGTTGCTAGCAGCCCGGCGATTTTCGACGAGACGAAACTGAACTGGTTCAGCGCCCAACATATCCGAGCCGGGGGAGCTGGCAAGTTTTTCGATGAGGCGCTTCCCTTTTTCCCTAAGGAGCTTGTGGAGAGCTATGATCGGGAACTACTTGCCGAGATATTCGATATCGTATCGGAGAATCTGCCCTGCTACTCAATGATCGAGGAATCTGCTGCAGCGTTTCGGCGGGGCGTTCCCTCGTACGATGACAGCGCGGCAGAAATTCTGGATGGGACCGGGCATCTTCTCGAAGCTCTTGCGGATGGATTCGGTGCCCTCGAGGAATGGGCCGGCGCCAGGATAAAACAATCGATAAAGGAGACAGGCGCGGATCTGGGACTCAAGGGGAAAGCGCTCTTCATGCCCCTCAGGATGGCGCTGACCGGTTCGAGCCACGGACCGGATCTTGCCACGCTGATCCGGATCAGAGGGCGGGACGATGCCATCGGAACTCTTCGTGAAGCGGTGGCACGGTATCGAGGAAGGAACGTTTGATGAAGGTCACAGTGCTATTGGGTGGAGACTCGCCGGAGAGGGATGTCTCGCTGGCGAGCGGTATGGGTATCGTCGAGGCTCTGAAGAAGAGGGACCACGATGTGGAGCCGCTCGACCCGTCCGGCCGGATCGGAGCCGATGCCGCTAAGGCGCATATCGCCGAGGCGCCTCCTTCCGAACTGCCGGACCTGCCGCCCGGTGAGACTATCGATTGGTTAAGATCGCCGCTGCTGCTCGACGCCGACGCTGTGTTCGTCGGACTTCATGGAGGAGCAGGGGAGGATGGGACCGTCCAGGCGCTTCTCGAGTCCGTCCGGGCGAACTACACGGGAACCGGCGTGCTCGGCAGCGCGCTCTCGATGAACAAGGACCGCTCGAAAGCCCTCTTCAATGAGGCTGGGGTGCAGACGGCTGAGCATCTGCTCGTTCAAGCGGGCAGGGGAGCTTCACTGATCGATGAGGTCGACCAGCTTTTCGGATTCCCCGTTGTCGTCAAGCCCGACAACCAGGGCTCCAGTGTCGGTTTCAGCTTCGTCCAGGAGCCGGGGGAACTGATTGAAGCGGTCGAGAGGGCCGCTTTCTACTCTTCGAATGTTCTCGTGGAACGGTACATCGCGGGCAGGGAGATAACGGTCGCCATACTTGATGGAGAACCGCTTCCGGTGGTCGAGATCGTCCCGGAAGGCGGAATTTACGATTACAAACGAAAATATACGAAGGGAACCAGCAGGTATATAGTACCCGCGGAGATCGATTCCGGTCTCGCGGAGCGTGTGCAGCGCGAGGCGCTGCTCGCATATCATTCCATTTGCTGCAGGGATTATGCGCGGGCCGATTTCAGGATGGACGGTTCGGGCGAACCCTACTGCTTGGAGGTGAACACCCTGCCGGGCATGACCGGGCTGAGCCTGGTGCCGATGGCGGCGAAGGCGGCCGGAATCGATTTCGAGGAACTGGTCGAGAGGATCTGTCTCATGGCGCACGAGAGAGGACGGAGCCGTACAGGGGGATGATCCGCGGTGCCGCCGCGGAACGAGTCACCGCCGGCTACGAATCGACGCTGTGGGCTGCAAGGAGTTGATGATGGACCGAATCGAGAATCTATTGAAGGAGCTGACCGAAGCGCTAGGGACCTCGGGATTCGAGGGAGAAGTGTTCGATATCATGAAGGGCCGGCTGGCGAAGGTGGCGAAAATCGAGAAGGACCGTCTCGGATCGCTCATAGCACAGCTCGATACAGGCAAGGATTCGCCCCGGGTGATGCTGACCGCCCACATGGATGAGGTCGGATTTATGGTATCACATTTCACCGGCAGATATATCAAGTTCAATACACTCGGAGGATGGTGGCCTCCGAGGATGATCGGTCTGCCGGTTAAGATCAGGGGCGCAAGGGGGGATGTCATAGGTGTCGTCTCCTCGAAGAGTCCCTTTCACATGGAGGAGAAGGAGCGGAAGGAGATACCGAAATCGAAAGATCTATATATCGACGTAGGTCTCACCGGCAACAAGACTCCCGATTCTCTCGGCATAAGGCCTGGTGATCCAGTCGTTCCATACTTTCCATTCACACAGCTTATGGATGAGAAGACCTACATGGCCAAGGCCTGGGATGACCGCGTCGGATGCGCCATGGTCATAGAGGCGATGACGAAACTCTCACGTCTCAAGCTCCCCAATTCGGTCTACGGTGTAGGCACCGTGCAGGAGGAGGTCGGTATTCGAGGGGCCGTTACGAGCGGGAGCAGGATCGATCCGGATGTCTGTCTCGTGCTCGAAGTGAACATCGCTCAAGATATACCCGGCTCGCCGGAGGGAGCCACCGAGAAACTCGGCGAGGGCGTATCGATCTGTGTATACGACGCGACGCTGATTCCCAATGCGAGGTTGAGAGACCTCGTCGTGAAGGCGGCGAAGGAGAAGAAGATCCCATATCATTTCAGTGCTATTCCCTACGGCGGCACCGACGGGGGCAAGGTGCACCTGAACAAGTTCGGCGTGCCGACGATAGTCGTTGGTGTGCCGGCGAGATATATACATAGCGCGGCGGGGATCCTGCAGCGCAAGGATTTTGACGCCGCCGTAAAGCTCGTCGTCGAGGTGGTCAAACGGCTCGATGCGAAGACTGTCAAAGGCCTCGTGTGACGATACAACCGGAGGTAGAAAGCGCATGACCCTGAAGGTATACGACACGCTCAAAGGGACAAAGGAGGAGTTCAAGCCGGTCACAGACGGGAAGGTCGGGATCTACTTTTGCGGGATGACGGTCCAGGACAGGCCACATATCGGTCATATGCTCGCATTCGTTGCAGGAGACATGATCAGGCGATATCTCGCCTACAAGGGATATGACGTCACCTATATCCAGAACTTCACCGACATAGACGACAAGATCATAGCAAAGGCGAACGAGGAGGGTGTCGACTACAAAACGGTTGCAGAGAGAAATATCGCCGAGTACTTCAAATTCGCCGACGTTCTGAATATCCTGCCGGCCGACGTCTATCCGAGGGCGACCGAGCATATCGGGGATATCATCGCCCTGATCCAGACCCTTGAGGAGAGGGGGTTCGCCTATCAGTCTGGAAATGACGTCTTTTTCAGGGTGCGTGAGTTCGAGGGATACGGCAAGCTCTCCAGGCGGAAAATCGACGATCTCCAGAGCGGAGCACGGATCGATGTAGACGAGCAGAAGGAGGATCCGATCGATTTCACGCTCTGGAAGGGAGCAAAGGAGGGGGAGCCGTTCTGGGATAGTCCCTGGGGCAAGGGGCGTCCGGGCTGGCACATCGAGTGTTCGGTGATGTCGATGAAGTATCTGGGAAAGACGCTCGACATGCATGGCGGGGGGTTGGATCTGATCTTTCCCCACCACGAGAACGAGATAGCGCAGAGCGAGGGCGCGACCGGGAAACAGTTTGTCAATTATTGGATCCATAACGGTCTCTTGAACCTCAAGGGCGAAAAGATGTCCAAGTCGACCGGGCATTTCTTCTCGGTCGAGGAGGTGACGGACGATTTCAGTGGAGATGTCGTCCGTTTCTATCTTCTGTCCACACACTTCCGCAGCAACACCGAATTCAGCCATGAGCGGCTCGAGGAGGCGAAGGCGGGCCTGGAGCGCATCACGAACCTCTGCGTCTATCTGGACGAAAAGATCTCATTGGAGGAGGAGGGCACAGGAAGCACTCCGGCAACGGAGAAGCTGCGGGCGCTCATAGACGACGTGAAAAGGAATTTCGAAGAGGCGCTGGATGATGATTTCAACAGCGGCGAGGCGATAGGGCACCTGTTCAGGCTGGTCCGGGAGGCGAACAGGGTGAGGGCGGAAGATCCGGATCCGCTCGCCAAGGACCGGACAACACTCGAGCAATTACGCAGCGCCATCGAAGTCTTCGACTCGGTGCTTGGTCTCTACAGGGAGGGCCTGCCCAAGGCCCGGATCGATGTGCCGGATGAGGTGCAGGCGCTTGTTAAGGAACGTGAAGAGGCACGAAAGGGGAAGGATTGGGCGGGGGCCGATTCCCTGCGGAATGAGATATTGGCGCTCGGTTTCACCGTCGAGGATCGTCCTGAGGGGCCGTTGCTCAGGCGCGTGAAAGGATAAGGAGAAACTTCTACTTAGATATGACTTTTACGGGACGCTCTCCGGATCAGGGGGAGCGTCTTTCTTTTCGCCCATGAAATCCTGGATGGATCTCAAGGGAAGCAGGAGGAGCCAGAGCAGCAGGGGAAGGAAGAAGTTGATGGTGAGGTTGAGGAATTCGGTCCCCGTCCAGAGCCCTTCGCTATGCCGTTCGGCGCTCATGAAGAGCAAGAAGACGACGGCTATGTTCGCCACGGTCAGTATCGCCATCCCAAGGGCGGCCGCCTTCAGTTTCTTTTGCCACCCGATTCTCTGCACGGCAATTACCAGAGAGAGAAACACCACGGGATTGAGCGCTATCTCCTCGGTTATCACCAGCGCCCGGCCGATCGTAAGTTCGATGCCGTATAGAGACAGGAACGGTTTGGCGCCGTAGGACACGAGCCTCGTGTAATAGGAACCGACCCAGGTATAGACGAGGTAGAGAGGGATCGAGACGGCTAGAAACCGCAGCAGGAAAACGAGCACCAGTCTCGAGATGCCCGTGCTGCGTTCTGTTGTGCCGCTATCCATGTCCGACCGTTTTCGCCCCTTTCGGTTTGACGATCTTGGTCATCCAGAGAATCACGAGCAGTAGCATGAAGACGGCGAAGCTCACCTGCCACAGGTAGCCGTGGAAGAAGTGGAATAGATCACGCTTGTGGTAGAGGATGAGAGCGATGAAGACCATTCTCGCCAGGTTCAGAATATGGATCGAGGGGATTCCGATTAGAAGCCCTAGCGCCTTTTCCCCCAGGCGGGCCGGGTAGGCCCCGATGATGGCAAAGTAGATGATCGTCGTATAGAGGCCGGTGCATTCGGTGATCACGACCATCTTCTCGGTGCCATGGCTCGTCAGGAGCCTCAGGACGGAGCCGTCGATGGTGAACCTGTGCCTCAGCACTCCCAGGCAGAAGGCGACTTCCCGCGCAACGAAAGCTTCGAGACTTTCGGTGAAATCCGGAAATCGCCTGGTCAATAAAAAGGAAAGAAGCCAGATGGCGAGGAAAACGACGAGAAAGAGCAGAAACTCCTTGCGGAACCCTCCGCTTTCTTGCTTGTCGTTCACTTCTGCTCTCTGACTTCTTTCCGTGGCCCAACGAGTTACTCTAGTAAAACCTCACGTTGCGCTATTAAGCGACGCTCGATGCGCGCCTTCTCATCACTACGGCGGCGGCGAGGATCATGGCGAGGACCATGATGGTCACGACCGGACGCGTGAAGAGAGGTACACCCACGGCCTCGACAATGATGATTTCCTGGACGCATGTGTCATAGATGCCGCCAGGACCTGCAGCATTGAAGAAACCGAGGATCGTCAGCTCGTCGGTGTCGCCGATATCCGCGGCGCTCGCATCTATGATTCCATAGACCCAACCGCAGTCACCGGGCGGAACGGCGAGAAGTTCACCGGACTGGTCGATTGCAGGAATCCGAATGGAGCCCAAGCTGGTGATCCAATACTCATAGTCCCGAGGATCGGCACTGGGATCGCCATTGCAGATCTGGAACGGGATGTACGCAGAGGTAACACCCTGATCCACTTCGGTGAGCGTATCCTGGAAGATCGCGATCTCCACCGGCGGGTCGATGACCTCGAAATAGACGAGCATCGAATCCGTGGCGCAAGCAGGATCAAGCTCGCCACTTATGTCGTTACAGTAAGTGGTGATAAAGTAACATGTGTTGATGGTTCCGACAACAGCGTCGAGCGGGCATAGCACATCGAAGTACCAGTACCAGCAGCCATCGGCCTCTTCCATGAGCCAGCAGGTTCCGAAATCTTGTCCGTAGATCCAGCCGGTCTCGGAATCGAGAACCATCGTTCCACATAACTCATTTGCTCCCTCGGGAGCTGTGATACAGATCGCGAGGCAGCCGCCAGCTTCGCTCGTCGCCCATTCCAGGGTCTGTCCAGCGAAGATCGGGATGTTGCCCGCAGGCATAACAAACGGGTCGCCGTACCATTCAAGGCCGGTACCTACAGGCGTACACTGCGCATGAACCAGATTCGGTATGACCAGAATCGCTAGCGCAAGAAGTAAAAGCTTCTTCATTGTAAATCCTCCGTTATTTAAACAGCGGAAACAGTCCTTGTTACAGGGCTCTTTCCTAGAGGTCACTATTGATGGGCCTGGTGAGATAAAGTATGTACGCGGGTTTGAAAGCAACCCGCCATATCACGCCAGGGATAGAGGATGATAGGTTCCTCGTGGATTTACCGGAGTAACGCTCCTCCTCTCTAGGGTCAGCCATTCCCTGGCATCGTGGGGAAACCGGGAAACAGACACAGGGATAACAATACCCCTGATCTCCGTTATTGGGTTTCCTTCCCTCGCATGTAACTTACCTTCGTGAGGTGACTTAGGCAGGTCTCCCGGGCCATGGGAGATCTACCAACTGACCGAATCGTACCACAAATCGTAATATACGTCAAGATAATTTATCTTTAATAGAAAAAACAGCCATCTTTTTACATCCACACGGCGAAGGATAGTATTTGCGCATTTTTTTCTTGACAGAAATTTCTACTGAACATATTATTAATGACCTTAAATGAATATGGGGAGTAGTGTGCCCCGGGCTGGCGTAGCTCAATTGGTAGAGCAACTGATTTGTAATCAGTAGGTTGGGGGTTCAAGTCCCTTCGCCAGCTCCAGAAGTGCAAAGTGGCCGGGGAACAATTCAATTTCCTGATAATGAGGGAAAACGGATCTTACGAGGGCCAAGGGGGATTTTTTTCTTTTCTTAGGAGCTAGAAATCCCTCCAGAGGAACGGTTGATTTCGGGGAGGTTCCCGAGTGGTCAAAGGGAACAGACTGTAAATCTGTCGGCGAAGCCTTCGGAGGTTCGAATCCTCCCCTCCCCACCAGATACAGCGCGGACCGGAACTGGATAAAGTCAGCGGTCCGGCAGAGAATGCGGGAATAGCTCAGTTGGTAGAGCATCAGCCTTCCAAGCTGAATGTCGCGAGTTCGAACCTCGTCGCCCGCTCAACCGGGCGATGTTC
>DAOUUU010000066.1 GCA_030667985.1 Candidatus Krumholzibacteriota bacterium | reverse complement strand
GCGTGCCTGGTCGGACTCATTCCTCAATCCGGCCCCCATATGGTATTCGTGACCCTCTTCGCGAGCGGAAAGATCCCGGGCTCGATCCTGCTCGCCAGCTCGATCGTTCAGGACGGCCATGGGATGCTTCCTCTGCTCGCCTATTCACGCAGGGCCTTCTTCACGATCAAGATCATCAAGTTTGCCATCGGCATGGCCGCTGGGTCGGCGTTGCTCCTGGCCGGTTTCTAAACAATGGAATACAAACGGATCGTGACCCACAGTGATTTCGACGGCCTCGTCTCCGCCGCTATCTGCTCGTATGCAGAGGGAGTCGAGCGGTTCATCTTCACAGGTCCGAACTCGATAGCCCGCGCCGAGATCTCGATCGATATGCGCGACATCGTCTGCGATCTGCCCTATCCGCTCGAGTGCGGCGTATGGTTCGACCATCACCCCGGCAATCTCGAGGCGTTGAAGCTTCGCGGGATCGATCCGGAGACCATTCCGGGCCGTTTCGACGAAAAGCCTTCGTGCGCAAGGGTCGTATATGAGTTTTACAGCTCGGGAGACGGCCGCTCGCTGCCGTCCCACTTTGCAGAGACCGTCGATGAGGCGGACAGGATAGATTCATTCGATTACCGATCCATAGAAGAGTGGCGCAGAGAGACGCCCGGCAAGCTTGTCGATATGAGCCTCAAAGTATATTTCCCCGGCCCCAGGGAACAGACCAAGTACCTGAACCATCTCGTGCCGCTACTCAGGGATCATTCTCTAGCTGAAGTTCTCGAGGACACTACTGTAGCGTCAAACCTCGAGCGGTACAGGGTGGAAGAGGAGCGCATGTCGGCCTTGATAGAGCGGTCGATCTCCTTTCTGTCCCAGGATACCAGCCGCGAGATAATCATACTCGATTTCGTCCATCACAAGCGCCGCCCGCGCGTCCTCAAGAACCTTGCCTATCTTCATTATCCACAAGCGCTTGCGGCCCTAACGCTCAACCCGCTTTTCAGGGGTGGGGTCAAGACCAACGATTTCTCCGTCTCGATGTCCCTCTCGATGAACCTGACGGACAAGAAACATGGGAAGGATATCGGAGAGATCATGCGGACACTCGATATCGGGGACGGTCATATCGGCGCTGCCGCCGGGATAGTGCGCTGTGGAACAAAAGAGGAGATGCTTCGTATAAAGGAAAAGACGCTCTCGAGTATTTGGAAGCTGTGGGGCGGGAGCTGAGATTCCGATTGATTTGGAAAGCCGAGCAGAAGCTTATATATTGTAATGGAATAAGATAAAATCTCGGATGCTGGTAGTCGGTTCTGCATCGAGCCCGCGGTGCAGGGAGTATCGGCATGGAACATAGGAGTGTACCCTTGATGGGGCTTCAGCACCTAACTCTCGCTGCGGCTTTTTTTATGCTCGTTCATGGGCCGGTGAACGCAGCCGGCCGCGAAACATACCCCGAGGACAAACTCCCCCTCCTGCAGAATGTCATAACACTGGATGGCAAGTACGTCCACACGGTGGGCAACCTCCAGATGAATATCACCAACTGGGGATTTCTCGGCTCACTTCCGAACAGCCAGTTCCCGATGTCCGATGTTCCTTCAGCGCAGTGGCCCGCCGGCTCGGGCATTGAATATCTCTACGCATCGGGCCTATGGGTCGGGGCTAAAATAAACGGCATTCCGGTAGTCTCGACCGGTTATCCAGAGACGGAGTTCTACCCGACGAAGGATCCGATCGATGTCATATATGAGACCTTCGAGGGAGATTTTGGAGGAGACCGCTATCCGACCTTTCCCGATGACGACATGGACGGTTTCGTGGACGAGGATTGGCTGAACAGGCGCGACGACGATGGCGACGGGAAAATCGACGAGGATTTCGCTGCGACCAGCAAGCAGATGTTCTACTGCAGGTACACCGACGATCAGGACCAGGCAAGGATTATATGGCCGGAGCACACGCCGCTCCATGTTGAGGTCACACAGGAGACGTACCAATGGGCGGAGGAGCTCTACGAGGACTTCATAGGCGTTCAATACACGATCCGGAACACGGGAAACAACTTTTTAGAAAGTGTCATTCTGGGCGTTTACGCCGACATGGACGCAGGCCCCAGGGTCTACGGAAGCTATTACATGGATGATATGATCGGTTATTACAGCGGCATTCAGTGTGCCAAGCGCGGCGAGGTCGAAGTGCCGGTTCAGGTCGAAGTGGCATATGTATACGACAACGACGGGGATGACGGCCAGACGCCCGGTTACTTCGGGATCGTCGTGCTCGGACACTCGATGGATTTCAGGGGCCTCTACGCTCCATGGCCGCCCTTTCTTTCGATTATCTCGTTCAATATCTTTCAGGGATTGCAGCCCTTTATCAACGGCGGCGATCCGACGAACGACTACGAGCGATACAAGATGCTGTCCACCTATAAGCAGTCGCCGGCCACGGAATACGCGAACGATTACAGGGTGCTTCTCGGGGTCGGCCCATTCAATTTCCTTCCGCCGGGCGGCAGGATCAGGCTGCATATAGCGTTTGTATGCGGTAACGGGTTGGATGAGATGCTCGCTAATGCCGCGAACGCGGTTTTCGTGTTCAACGGGGCATGGTTCGACAAGGACATGGATCCGAAGACCGGAATAGACGGGAGAGAGACACTCGTTGAGGGCCCCTTGAAGCAGTACGATCCGGATCCTTGCGACGGCGTGGAGGAGAAACTCGACCTCGCCAAGTTCGAGACGATCTGGAGCAACCTCGATTGCATGGTGGAGCAGATGTCCTACCGTTACTCTGGATGCTACAAGGGAGTCTCCTCCCAGCTGAAAGAATTCCAGACCGGTATCGACGGCAAGGAGTACAACGTGCATTGGTTGACCGGATCGGCTCCGCCCCCGCCCAGGATGCGTGTCCATGCGGGCGATCACGTGGTCTCGGTGATGTGGGACAATCTGAGCGAGATAGTGCCGGATTTTCTGACCCTTCAGATAGATTTCGAGGGATACGAAGTCTGGCGCGCGGACAACTGGACGCGTCCGCTAGGAACCACTTTCGAAAGCGGTCCGAGCAAGGAACTCTGGAGGCTGGTCGCCACGCGGGACGTCATGAACAACATACCTCCCAATGTCGATTTCGATAAGGCGGAAGCGGATGGAGGATGGATCTACGAACCCCTCGTGCGTTTGGATAAAAAGGACCAGTTGGTCAAGATGTTCGAGGAGAGTATCTGGTACGCGCCGGTCGACACTGTGCCCTGCCCTCCCGGATTGACAGACGCGGAGTGTGACACACTCGAGGCTATCGCTCGTTATAACCTCGGTTTCGAGGGCGGCAGGCGTTATTATCGCTATATAGACCGGGAAGCCAAGAACGGTATGAATTATTTCTATTCTGTGGTATCATATGACCACGAACTGACGGACGGCGTTCCCACCAGTATCGGCCGGTTCAGTTCGCCGTCTGCGAATTTCGTGTACACTACACCTATTTCGGCCGCTCAGACGGCTGAAGAATACGATGAGAAACAGATCTATGTGGTCCCGAATCCCGCTACAACGGAGAACATGCAGGGTTGGACGCTCCACGCGTCAAACGACGATCCAAGCGGGCTCAAGGTCGAGTTCCGCAACCTCCCCGAATGCAGGAGCACAGTACGTGTCTATACCGTCGCAGGCGATCTTGTGCAGACTCTGCGTCACGACGGGAGGGAGGGGAACGGGACCGTGCCGTGGAATCTCGTTTCCCGCAACGGACAGAATATAATGAGCGGGGTATATCTGTTCAGTGTTGAGCCGGATGACGGCCGGTTTGTTCGTAAGATCGGCAAGTTTGTCGTTGTTCGATGACGAGGTGGATAATGAATGGCACGATGAGCAAAAACATCAAGCTGAAAAGAACGGTGACATCTCCGTGGTCCGGTCTACTCGGCGTAGTACTGATCACGTTCGCTCTCGTTCTCCTCTTTGGATGCAACGAGGATATCTACACGGGCCAGATGAAGCAGAATGTAAAACCGTTGGTACATCTCACCAATGGTCCCCTCGAGGGTGATACGGTCCAGTACATCGTTCATTTCTACTGGCTCGGGTATGATGACGACGGAACCATCGATCATTACGAGGTTTCGCTCGTCGACGGGGATCCTTTAGGGTTCGACCCGGCTGATACGACGGGGCCCGACAAGTGGGTCAGCACGATATCCACCGATTCACTGCTGATCGTCACGGCGAACGAGTATGACACGACCGTTACGATCAACTACAGCCTCTATGCTCGCTATGACAAGACACACACCTTTTTCGTAAGGGCCGTCGACAACAGGGGAGATGCATCGGATGTCGCGTACAGTTCGTTTACCGCGTACACTCTCGCTCCGGGCATGAACATAATATCCCCCGCGAACCCGACGCCCGGTTCCAGCCAGTTCCTCGCTAATGTGATCACATTCGTATGGCAGGGCAAGGACCCGATAGATATGCCATGGAATTATCAGGACGTGGAATCGGTGCGGTATTTCTGCCGTCAGTACTATGGTTACACTGTCGAGGATATGAACAAGGATCCCGGCCGTTTCGAGGATTGGTGGGGGCCGTGGATCTGGCGGCACGCCGAGAACGATTCAGGGAGAACGACTGTGATGGGAGACGACGAGATCCTCCAGATCGGCAGGTCTTACATATTTACGGTACAGGGAATGGACGAGGCGGGAGCCGTCACCTCGGTATTCAGCAAGTACAACAACGTGCGTCATTTCTTCGTGTTGGAACCGAGCGGTCCGATGCTGACAGTAAGGGAACCGATTCTCGGTCATGTGAGTTTCATAGGAACCGACTATGATGCAGCCGTCTACTATGTGCCCACCGGCTTTCCACTGAACTTCAGCTGGTCGGGCGATGCGAGCAAGTACGGCGGGATCGTTTCGACCTATCGTTACGGCTGGGACGTCGGCGATCTGGCAGACCCGACCGAGTGGGCCTGCAGCCCCAATCCATTGATCATGGCTGCACCGACCAAGAAGTTCTATTCCGGGGTGCACACCCTATATGTGGAATCGGTCGATGATTTCGGAGCGGTCACACTCGCTCAGATAGAGATCAGTGTCGTCTCGGCCACAATGGAGCGCAACCTGCTCTGGGTCGATGATTTTTATTCGACGGATTTTCCTCAATTACTATACGCGATGCCGACCGAAAGCAGTCACGATCAGTTCTGGTACGAAGTATGTTCCAGGGCCGAGGGCTTCGATT
Organism: Candidatus Krumholzibacteriota bacterium; assembly: GCA_030667985.1. GTDB lineage: Bacteria > Krumholzibacteriota > Krumholzibacteriia > Krumholzibacteriales > Krumholzibacteriaceae > DAOUUU01. Next base: position 8,012 of record DAOUUU010000066.1, on the reverse strand, counting down.
CAGATCTCGATGTTTTCGATACGACGGAAAGCTCGTATATACCGTTTGTTCCCAACGTACAGAAGATCATGAGGTACAAGAACATCATATGGACGTACACCTCTGACGACTACGTCTGTGCGTGGGGAGGGCTCGTCGAATTTGTGCCCGAGAGCGCGGAGCAGGCCAATCCCAATCTTCTGCTGTTCTACCTTACTGCGGGAGGGCATCTATGGACGAATGGGAAATCGGACCGTAACGGAGGGTTGGCGGCTGTCCTGCCGGCCAGCAGGGCCTTTCCGATCAATCTGAGGTGCGAGATCTGGGGAACGACGACTGGTTGCGCTGACACGAGCGGCGTTACGAGCTTCGCCTACAGGGACTACTGCGTGAATGTTCTCGACAAGGCATTCGCCAGTTTCCGGAACGATGTGGATATCCTACGCGATATCGAATATGACGCGATGTTATACGGCTACAAGGACGAGAACGACACTCTCACGCTCAGTCGCTCGGAACTTCCGGACGTGCTCGAACTCTGGGAAGAGGTGACGAAGGAAGGAAGATTCTTCGACCCTCAGGTGAGGGGTTTCTTTTATCTCGAGGTCTATAATCCCAGCTACTGGATGAGCTATACAGAGTCCAGGGTCCAATCCTGTTTCCATCCGATGTATCGCATGGTGGCGAAGAGTTCGAAATCGCCTATCGACGATCAGGTCATCGCTTTCTGGGTCACTAAACACGCTCACATCAAACCCGATGCCGAGGGGACCATTGCGGCCCCGAGCGTCCACTTCGGTATACCGCTCTGGTTCTTCAACCGCGAGCAGGTTAACGCCGTCGCCGACGCTGTTTTCCGCGAGTGGCAGATCAACAAGTTCTGATTCGGCAGCGGCCGAACTCTCGAAAGGGGGAAATGATCAATGGATGTAGGGAAAGTACAGGCGGCGCTGAAAGAAAAAGGTGTCGACGGATGGCTGTTCTGCGATTTTCATAACCGGGATCATCTCGCTTACCGGATCCTCGGTCTCGATTTTAACAAGATGACATCGCGCAGATGGTTCTACTACATACCGGCGGACGGCGAGCCGGTCGGACTGGTTCACAGGGTGGAAAAGACGAAGCTCGACAGTCTGCCGGGAAAGAAGGTGTTCTATCATCCCTGGGAGCAGCTCCATTCATCGCTCGAGGAGATATTGGGCGAGCCTAAGAAGATTGCGATGCAGTACTCGCCTTTGAACAACATACCTTACGTGTCTATAATCGACGGCGGCACGGTCGAACTGATAAGAAAATTCGGGCACGAGATCGTTTCCAGCGCCGACCTGGTGCAGCAGTTCGAAGCGGTCATCGATGAGAAGGGGTACCAGAGCCACATCAAGGCGGGCGATATCATACAGCATATCAAGAACGAAGCATTCGCCGAGATAGGCAAGGCCCTGGGAGAGGGCCGCTCGCTGACCGAATACGATCTGATGAAATTCATAATGAAACGTTTCGACGAGGAGGGCATCGAGTGCGGAGATGACATTCCCATCGTCGGGATCAATGATCATCCCGCAGACCCCCATTTCGAACCGAAGGAAGAGGGGGCCTACGAGTTCAAGAAGGGCGATATGGTCCTGATCGATCTCTGGGGAAAGTTCAAGGAACCGGGTTCGATCTACTACGATATCACCTGGTGCGGATTCATAGGAGACGAGCCGCCGGAGAAATATCAGGAGATATTCCATGTGGTGAGGGATGCGCGCATCGCCGCGGTCAATTTTGTGCGGAAGCGCTTCGACGAGGGAAAACCCTGCTACGGTTGGGAAGTCGATGATGCCTGCAGGGAAGTCGTGAAGGAAGCTGGATACGGCGACTACTTTATCCACCGGACTGGCCATTCGATAGGAGAGGAGGTGCACGGCAACGGCGTTCACATCGACAACCTCGAGACAAAAGACGAGCGGTTGCTCGTTCCGGGGATCTGCTTCAGCATCGAGCCGGGCATCTACCTCGATGGAGAGATGGCCACGAGGTCGGAGATAGATTGTTTTATCACACTGGACGGCGAGGTGGTTGTGCAGGGTGAGGAGCAGATGGAGCTCGTTCGAGTGCACGTAGATTGATATTTTCCAATCGGCCGAGGCATCAGTTCGTGAACCGGTTCGATGAATGGGGAGATAGATGTCTTTCGAGCATAATCTCGAGCATGTCCGTGAGAGGATCGACCGCGCGGCGGAACGGGCAGGCAGATCCGGATCCGATATCACAATCATCGCGGTGACAAAGACATTCGGGCCGGAGATCGTCGAAACGGCTGTCCGGGGCGGGATCATCGATATCGGAGAGAACCGCGTGCAGGAGTTTCTCTCGAAGGCGGAGCAGGTATCCCTGGACTGCCGCTGGCACCTGATAGGCCATCTCCAGACGAACAAGGTGAACAAGGCGGCCGGACGTTTTGCCCTGATCCAGTCCGTAGATTCCAGGAAACTCGCGGAAAGGCTGAGCCGGGCGGGCGAGGAGCGGGGAATTGTCACCGATATCCTCGTCGAGGTGAACACGAGCGGGGAGGAATCGAAGCACGGTTTCGCTCCCGAGGAGACGATAGAAGCCTTCGGCGACATCTCACAACTTGCCGCTCTAAGGGTCCGCGGGCTTATGACGGTCGGTCCATGGGTGGCCGATACCGCCGTTGTCACCGCGGCGTTCAAAGGGCTCAGGAACTTAAAGGAGCGGATCGAGGAGGCGGGAACGGGAGAAACCGTGCTGGAGCATCTCTCGATGGGGATGAGCGACGATTTCGAGATAGCGATAGCGGAAGGGTCGACGATGATCCGGCTGGGCAGGGTTCTCTTCGGGGAGCGTTGAGGGAGGCCTGCCCCAGCATCGGATAATGACAAAAATGTGGCCAGTCGGAGGAAAGTGTGGAAGGATTCAATTGAAGCCGCAGGATAGCCACCAGGCTGCCAGAGTGTTCATGAGACAAATAATCTATTGAATTACAATAAGATATGGCATATTTTGAGACGAGTTCCATTGGTCTGATAATTGCATTACTAAATGTTGCGACTTTTCTGCTACTCGTTTACATTTTTCTTGAGCAGGTAGCAGATAAAAAGAGCGCCTTGTTGAATGCGCTCGACAGGATATTCACTCCGATACTGAAACCGCTTCGCAGGTCGCTCCCGGAGTGGAGGGTCGATACCGCGGCCCTGATCCTGGCAGTCATACTACAGATGATAGTATTCGTAATGAAAAGATGGTACCGGTGAAGATCCGGTGCCGGTGCTCTCTGATGGGGAGCAGGTCGATCTGATGGGTGTCACACCCTCGGGCGGCAGGAGATACGCTGTTCGAGAGTGGAATGAGGAGGCATAAAGATGAGAATCACGCCGCTCGACATACGGAAACAGGAATTCCGAAAGACGATGCGAGGCCTAGATGGTGACGAGGTGTACGCGTTTCTGAACACGGTCGCAGAGGAGTACGAGGCCGTGCTAGGCGACAACAAACAGCTTCGTGAGCGCATCGTGGAGATCGAGGCGCGTCTGAAAGAGTACAAGGCCATCGAGACGAACCTGCGTAATACACTGCTCACCGCCGAGCGGGTGACAAATGAAGCGAAGGAGAACGCCCGCAAGGAGGCGTCCCTGATCGTCCGCGAGGCCGAGGTGGATGCCGAGAAGGCGGCCGAAGCCATCCGTGCGCATACGCAGCAGCTCCGCCGCGAGGTTTTAGAACTGAAGCGGCAGAAGGATAACTACCTCACACGTTTCAAGACCCTGCTAGAGAGTCATCATCGTGTCCTCGACGGATTCCAGGAGGATTTCGCGAACGTTGACAAAGAGATCGATGAGATCGGCCAGAAGGTCGAGGAGGATTTGGATAAGGGTGCCCCGGCCCCGCGGATCAGCCGCGAGAAGATCACAGAAGAATTCACGCACGGCCCAAAGGACAAGGCCACGTGGGGCGACGAACAGCGAAGAGAGGATGCCCCGAGACCATCGATGCCCGGACCTGGACCATCGACCGCGCCGCAGCCCGATGTAAGCTCATTCGATTCAGAGGACAAGACCCAGGGCGAACCGCCCGTCGATGAGGCGCAGACCTCGTTCCTGCCCGAGGATGATAAGAATGACGCGAACAAGGCTTGGAGCGGCGACGAGGTAAGACGTAAAGTCGCCGAGAGCATCGAAGAGCAGCTCTACCCCGAAGCCGGCGCCAATCAGACTTCTTCCGCTTCCGTTCCCGGAATGGATGTCAAGACCGAAACTCCGAACAGCGGAGCTTCGGAGCAGCCGCAGACCGCGGTACAGAATCCTCAGCCGGGCCCGGCCGCAGCGCCGGATCAGTGGAAACAATACGATGTGGGTGAACAGAAACAGGATTGGAAGGATTACGAGATCCCCGGGTCCGCCAAGCAGGAGAAGCCGGCGGAACCGGTCGTCGAGGAAAGCGATTTCGAGGAGGCTCTATCCGGGCTGACAGAGGCCGCCGAGCAGGCTTCCGATAAGAAGACCGACAAGAACGGTGAACCGGATATCGTTACATTGAAGGACGAGGCGCCGAAGGATGACGGGCAGAAGGCCCCCGAGTCAAAGCCGAAGGCAGCGGCCCCCAAGATGAAGCAGCAGCCTGTAGGCGGTCCGCCGGAGAAAGATGAGACAGAATGGTCGATGGAGGATCTCAGAAAGAACCTCTCGAACCTGACAAAAGATGATTGAGATCAAGGAAAGGGGAGACGGGAGGATCGGTTTCCGCGTGCGCGTTCACCCCGCCTCCCCGATAGATAAGCTCCTCGGCTGGAATCCGGCCGGGGAGCTTCGAGTTTCCATTACGGCTTCGCCCGTCGAGGGCAAAGCGAACAAGAGACTTATCGCCCTTCTTGCCAAGCGGCTCTCCATCCGAAAGATGGATATCCTGATCGAGGCCGGAGAGAAAGGGCGTTCAAAGATCCTCTCGGCACCCGAAACGGCCAGAAACGCCCTCGAGAAGATTCCCGAGATATGACTTGCCCGCAAGCTCGATTCCCTGTATAAAATGGCTATTATTTTACGTTCGAAAAGGATCAAGAGCCGTTTGAAGGGGGCCGAGATGAACGAACTCCATACACGGATCATCGAGAGCGCCGCATTTATCGAGGGCCGGATCAAAATCAATCCCTCTATAGGGATCGTGCTCGGCAGCGGGCTTGGGGGCTTCGCCGATGAGATCGAGGTCCTCGAGCGGATTCCCTATGAAAAGATACCCGATTTTCCCGTATCGACCGTTTCAGGACTCCACGCTGGCAATCTGATACTTGGCAGGCTCGCCGGCAAGGAGATCGTGGCAATGGAGGGAAGGGTGCATTACTACGAGGGCTATACGATGAAGGATGTCGTATTTCCCATCCGCGTAATGCGCGCTCTTGGAACGAAGATACTGATCCTGACGTCGGCCGTCGGAGGTATGGACCCGCAGCTCGACCGCGCCGATCTCGTGGCGATCACCGATCATATCAATCTGATGGGGGACAATCCTCTCATCGGGCCGAACGATGATCGGCTCGGGCCCAGGTTTCCAGATATGAGCGAGCCGTACGACAGAAAACTGATTAAGCTTCTCGAAGAGGTCGCTATGGACGAAAAGATTTCCCTTAAGAAGGCTGTTCTCGTAGCAGTCGCGGGGCCGAACCTCGAAACCGCCGCCGAATACCGGTTCCTGAGGAGGATCGGAGCCGATGTCGTCGGCATGTCGATGGTTCCCGAGACGATCGCCGCCGTTCACGGCGGCATGAGGGTCCTCGGCGTTTCGGTCGTTACGGATAAAGCAGTTGCGGATTGCCTCGAGCCGGTCGATATCGCCAGCATCATCAAGACGGCAAAGCGGGGAGGGGAAAAGCTCTGCCGGCTCCTATCCGAAATGATAAAGCGTATTTGAGGCCTGGCCGACCATGTGCGAGCGGTGTAGCGATTTTCTATCAAGGCTTGACATGAAGCGCAATATTTATTATAAGACAAGGTCTTCAAAAAAAGATAGTTATGAGTAAACAAGCGGAAAATAAGAAGACGTATAAAAGCCTCCCGCCCCAGCAAAAGGCGATCGAGACCGAGGCCGACGTGCTGAAATACTGGGAGGATAACAAGATATTTGAACGAAGTGTCGAGGAGCGACCCGCCGACAAGCCGTTCGTATTCTACGAGGGGCCCCCTACCGCCAACGGCAGGCCAGGCGTGCATCACGCCATGTCCCGGACGATCAAGGACCTCGTATGCCGGTACCAGACGATGCGGGGTCACCGCGTGGTGCGCAAGGCCGGCTGGGACACGCACGGGTTGCCGGTCGAGATCGAGGTAGAGCGCAAGCTCGGCCTGGACGGCAAGGACCAGATCGAGAAGTACGGCATTGCCGCCTTCAACGAAGAGTGCAAGAAGAGTGTCTTCACCTACCTGGACGAATGGCACGAGTTCACGCGCAAGCTCGGTTTCTGGCTCGACCTCGGCGATCCCTACGTGACTTTCCACAACAGTTATATCGAGTCGGTCTGGTGGATACTCAAACAGTTCTGGGATCAGGACATGCTCTTCGAGGGCCACAAGATCGTGCCCTACTGCCCGAGGTGCGGCACATCTCTCTCGAGCCACGAGGTCTCGCAGGGGTACAAGGATGTCTCCGACCCCTCCATATTCATCAAGCTAAAGATCAAGGACGATGACGCTTATTTCCTGGTCTGGACGACGACGCCATGGACCCTGCTCTCCAATGTCGCCCTCGCCGTCGGCTCCAGTTTCGACTATGCACGCGTGAAGCACAAGGGGCAGGTGTTGATCCTCGCAGAGGCGCTACTTCCAGTGCTGGACGGCGATTACGAAACGATCGGTACCGTCAAAGGCCGGGATCTGATCGGCAAGAATTACGAACCATGTTTTCCCTACTTCGAAGATGCCGAGAACGGTTTCCGGGTCATCGGAGGCGAGTTTGTCGTTCTTACAGAGGGGACGGGGATCGTCCATATCGCCCCCGCCTTCGGAGAGGACGACTACCAGATCGGGAGAGACGAGGGACTTCCCTTCCTTCAGCCGGTGGATGCGCAGGGAAGGTTCACCGATGAGGTAACAAAGTGGGCGGGCAGATTCATCAAGGACGCCGATCCCGAGATCATCGCCGATCTTGACGAACGAGGTATCTTGTACAAGAGCGCGGAGATAGAGCATTCGTATCCCTTCTGCTGGCGGTGCGATTCACCTCTCGTTTACTACGCGCGGCGATCCTGGTATATCAAGACGACCGTCTTCAAGGACCTGCTCATAGAGGCCAACTCAAAGGTTAAATGGTATCCCCCAGAGGTGGGGGAGAACCGCTTCGCCCGCTGGTTAGAGGGGAACGTCGACTGGGCGCTGAGCCGTGAGCGCTACTGGGGCACGCCTCTCAATATCTGGACCTGCGACTCCTGCAGCGAGAAGTATTGCATCGGGGGCGTCGACGAACTCCGTTCGATCAGCGAGGCCTTCCCCGAGGAGTACGATCTCCACAGGCCATTCATAGACGATCTGGATGTCGGCTGCCCCGAGTGCGGAGGCAAGATGACGCGGGTATCCGAGGTGATCGACTGCTGGTTCGATTCGGGTTCCATGCCGTTTGCCCAGCACCACTACCCGATGGAGAACATGGATCTGTTCCGGGAGCAATACCCGGCCGATTTCATCAGCGAGGGAGTCGATCAGTCGCGGGGCTGGTTCTATTCGCTGCTAGTGATCGGGGCGTTTCTGACCAAGCAGAGCCCATACAGGAGAGTGTTGCCTCACGGAATGATCCTCGACGTCGACGCTCAGAAGATGAGCAAGAGCCGCGTGAACGCGGTTTTCGCGAGTGACGCTCTATCATCGTACGGTGCCGACGCGCTCAGATGGTACATCTTGAACAGCGGAGCCCCCTATCTGCCCAAGAGGTTCGATCCGAACGCGCTGACCGATATCGCGAACAAGTTTCTCGGCACACTGAGAAACCTCTACAATTTCTACGCCCTATACGCGGGCATCGACGGATTCGTTCTCGAGGAAAAGGATTCG
>DAOUUU010000016.1 GCA_030667985.1 Candidatus Krumholzibacteriota bacterium | reverse complement strand
CGTCAGGATCGTCGTGAAAGCCCTGTGCTGTGGCACGCTCACAGTGTCATTGGGGTATATGACCGGATTGTGACGCGTATCGCCCTCCTTGAGGTATTTTCTGAAATCGACCTCTATTGTTATAGTCCCGCCATCAGGCTTCGTCCTGATAATGGCGACCTTACCGAGATCAGCGTTATCGACCGCGCCCCCCGCAGCGATTATAGCGTCGACTAGCCTCCTGTCGCCGGTGAGCATATATGGCGCGGGATTCATGACTCCTCCGATGACATTCACGGCTCCTGTACCCTGGAAGCTCATACTGCGCTCCGGGACTATGACCGTGTCGCCGGGACGCAGTATCGGTAAAGACGAGAAATCCCCTGAATCAATGGCCGCCTGAACATTGATGATGTCCGTTCTCTCTCCCTCTTCCCCCGCGCGTATGAGCCTTACCGCTTCCAGAGAAGCATTGGCCATAGCTCCTCCCGCTTCCCGTATAGCTTCCCAGATCGTGGGAACTTCCCTGAACTCGTACTTTCCCGGATTGACGACCTGTCCCTGGATATAGACTAGGCGCCTTGCTTCCTCTCCTATGAGTTGCAGCATAATTCGGCGTACGCTGGGATAGACCTCTCTTAGCCGTCTCAAAATAGTCTCTTCAGCCTCGCTCAGAGTCATTCCCTCAAGTTGGATTGCGCCTACTATAGGTAGCTCGACATTACCCTCATCGTTTATCGTCATCCGGTGATCGAGTTCCTGGCGCTGTGGTACGGTCAGTTCGAGCAGATCGCCGATCTGAAGCTGTACCTCCTGCGCTACGAGAGGAGAGCCCGTTATCTGAAGGATGATCGACCAGAGGACAACGAGAGCCGTTCCCAGACTCAAGGTATTCCTTCTCATGATTTTCCCTTTTTTAAAGAGGTTCGAGGAATCGTATCAAGCCGCAGTGCAGAGTATTTCCTGTTCATATTTCTATTTACACATACAACTACGGTACCATTCAACCGTTTTTTCGAGCCCTTCCTCGAAGGATACGCCGCACGAGAAACCGAATAGCTCCCTTGCCCGCTCTACATCTGCCTGTGAATGCTTTACGTCTCCCGTGCGGGGATTCTCGTAAAGAGGCTCAATGTCGATACCGACAAGCGACCGAATCCTCGAGTAGAGATCATTCAATGTGTAACGCGTTCCGCATGCGATATTGACCATCTGGCCTGCCGCGCCAGCCGAACGGGCGGCAAGTAGATTCGCCTCAACTACGTTTGACACATATGTAAAATCTCTGCTCTGTTCGCCGTCCCCGAATATCGTCGGCCGCTCTCCATCGAGAAGCTTGGATATGAAAATGGGCACGACGGCTGCGTACTGGGAGGCCGGATCCTGCCGGGGCCCGAAGACATTAAAATACCTCAGGCTCAACGTCGGCAATCCGTAGACGGTCGAGAAGACCGAACAGTAATACTCTCCGGTGAGTTTGCTGACTGCGTATGGGGATAATGGCCTCGACAACATTTCCTCATGCTTAGGAAGCTTCTCGGAATCACCGTATGCCGACGATGAGGCGGCGTACACAAAACCTTTAACCCCGGCCAGTCGGGATTGTTCCAGCATGTTGATGGTGCCGTTGACATTGACATCGTTGACGAGGACTGGGTCCTCTATGCTCCTCGGCACCGAAGCGAGTGCCGCCTGGTGAAGCACATAATCGACTCCCTCGAGGGCATGAGCGGCCGCCTCGGCATCCCTTATATCTCCATTGACGAATGTGACACCGGACCTGAAGGACTCCATGTTCGCCTCGTGGCCCGTGGAGAGGTCGTCCAGCACGACCACCTCCTCACCTTTCGATACCAGTGCTTCTGCTATATTTGAACCGATGAAACCGGCTCCACCCGTGACCAGAAACTTGTGCATCAGATCCTCCGCATGTATTAAACCCGGCTCAGAGCCGAACGATGTTATCTTTCTTAACGCCCTTCAGGACGTTTCGCGAATCGAATATAAGTGGGCAGTGTTTTACCAGTAGCTTGTAATCCACCGCTTTGTGACCTGTTACGATGATCGCGCAATCCACGCCGGCCACACCCTCCTCGGTGTAATCAAGTCTCTTGACGCTTGGAGCATGATCGAGCGAGTCCACATAGGGATCGTAATAGCAGACCTCCGCCCCATACTGCTGCAGGAGCAATATGATATCGAAAGCGGGTGATTCCCTTGTATCATCGATGCCTTCCTTGTACGAGACACCCATGATCAGGATCTTCGATCCGTTGACGCATTTCTTTATCCTGTTGAGGGCTTCGAAAACCCTGTTGATGACGTGCAGGGGCATCTCGCCGTTTATCTGTCCGGAGAGTTCGATGAATCTCGCCTCGATGCCGCTCTGTTTGGCTTTCCAGGAGAGATAAAACGGATCGATGGGTATGCAATGTCCTCCGAGACCCGGGCCCGGATAAAAGGGCATGAACCCGAAAGGTTTCGTCGATGCAGCATCGATCACCTCCCATACATCTATACCCATCTTGTGGCACATGACAGCGATCTCGTTCACGAGACCTATGTTAACGCTCCTGAAGGTGTTTTCGAGCAACTTTACCGTTTCGGCTACGCGCGCACTGCTCACACTCACCGGCTTCATGTTCGCCATCTCGTACAGGATAATAGCTCGCTCGGTGCAGGCTTCGGTGATCCCGCCTACGACCTTGGGAATATTCTTTGTCGTGAAATCCTCGTTGCCGGGATCGACACGTTCCGGGGAGAACGCGAGGAAAAAATCTTTGCCCAGTTCGAGACCGGTCTCGGAGAGCATCGGCAGGATGATCTCCTCTGTGGTCCCGGGATAGGTCGTACTCTCGAGGATGATGAGTTGCCCGCCGTGCAGTCTCTTCTGTATCTCTTCGACGGCTGCCACGATGTAGGAAATATCCGGATCCTTCGTTTTTCTTAGAGGTGTCGGAACGCAGATATTTATCGTGTCGACCCTCTTGAGCGCGTCGAAATCGGTCGTCGCGGTCAAGGTTCCGTTCCCGACTACCCTGGAAAGATCCTCGTCCGAGACATCCCCGATGTAGCTCACTCCCTCGTTGACCTTTGCAACTTTATCTTCCGATATATCGATACCTATCGTTTCGAATCCGGCCTTCGAGAGCTCCACGGCAAGTGGAAGCCCTACATACCCAAGCCCGATGACCGAACATACGGCCTTCTTATCCTTCAACTTCTTATAAAGATCCAAAATCATTCCCCCTATGTGAACGGTCCGATTCACAGAGTATCATACCATTATACGCTACTTGGATTGAATTTTCAGCAATGATTTTTTGAACAGAGGTCCGTAGTGCTGATTATGCTGTTCTTACCCAGAGATTTCGCTTCGTAGAGTGCTGCATCCGCTTTCTCGATAAGCTCTTCGACCTCATGAGCGTCATCGGGGAAAACGGCGACACCTATACTACATGTCAAGAGGCCCGGATTTACTCCGTCGAATTTGAACTCCCTGACCGAACTCAATATGCGCTTACCGAGGCTGATCGCTCCGGCCCTGCCGGTCTGCGGCAGGACAAGAGCAAATTCATCCCCGCCGTACTTGGCCACGAGGTCGATCTCCCTGCAATTGCTTGCGAGTATATCGGCGATATCCTTCAGAGCCCGGCTTCCCGAAAGATGTCCGTTCGCGTCGTTGTAGTCCTTGAGATTATCGACGTCTAGCATCATGAAGGAGAATTCTGTCTTGAAACGAAGGGCGCGCTTTATCTCGATCCTGACGGTGCGGATAAGAAAGCGATAATTGTAAACACCGGTAAGACCGTCTGTTATCGATTCTACTTCAAGCGTTTTATAAAGCAAATAATTCTCGAAGGCGATCGCGGCCTGATTGGCCATAATGGTTAGCAGGTGTATGTCATCCTCGCTGAAGAGTCTTCGCTTCTCGTCATTTATCGCGATTATGATGCCGAACAGTGAGTTCTTCGATATAAGTGGAGCCGAGATGACAGTAGTCGCTGCATCTTCATCCCTCAGGCACTCCGATGCAAGAAGACTAAGATCCAGAGAGAACACCTTCTCGATCGTCCTGGATCTCTCGCTCTCGCGTTTGAGCCAGTTTATGATACCGACGGACTCCGGCAGCTCCTCGACCGATACCTTCCTTCCCTTATCGTTCAATTCGGCCGAGTATTTGACAACCCGGTGGTTCTCCAAGAAGATCATCATAGCTTTCTTGGATGGGAGAATATCTAGAGCGTTGTCCAGTATCCGATGGAAAATGATACGGTTGTCCTTGCCCGAGCTGATCAGACTGGTGATCTCGGCGAAGGTCTTAAAGAGTATATCCTTCTCGTCGATGATTATGACCTTCCTTGTGCTTAGAAGTCGTGTATTCCCAGTAGTTTTATTGCAAGAGCCATGCCACGACTATCCGCCGGACCGTTAGGGCTCCTCCTCCTCGGATTTAAGTTGTCATGGAGAATAGTTCAGGATTTGCGTTGATCTTCGGATAATTCTTTCAAATCCTTGATATTTTTATAAATAAAATAGGCCAGTACCACTCCAGCCGCCGCCACGAGCGCTGGAACCGCATACCTTAGAACCGGCGTTATGTGCTGGAAACGGTAGTTAAAAAGTCTTACCGCTACTGTGAAAAGTATGACGAGAAAAATGAATAGCACGATTTTTACCACGAGAACCGATACGGCTGCGTAATAGTACTCACGCTGCCTCTGGCGCCGCTCGCGTATCGGCGAGCGAAACTTCCGCCTGTCCGGCTGACGCAGTTTCATCACCATCAGGAAAACTCCTCGTATTCAGCATCCTCGATCTTCTGGTCTGTCAGTTCGCCGTACTCCTGTTTCTTGCCCTTTTCCTCCATCCAGCGGTCTTTACTCCTCCCGGAGGATGAACCTGCCAGCCATCTGAAGAGTATTTTCAGAAGATAGTAGAACAGGGCGAATATCAATATGAAGCGTAGAAGAATCATAGTACAAAGATACAGAATCGACGTCTATTTTTCCACAGCAAATCTACCGGTGACCGCCTGTGACGAACCCTCCTCATCGAACAGGACGAGGCGATAGAAGTATACTCCTCCGGCGAGACGTTCGATACCCGGGAATAGATCGCCGCAGCTGAAGCAGTTGAGGCCTGCCGAGAGTGGACTGCCTGAACCGGATCCAATGAAGCCCCTGCCTAAAAGCTCTCCCTCGATATTGAGCAGTTCGATCTTCAGTTCCGCTTCACGAGAGAGATCAACGCAGAAGAAGGCATCGGGGAACGAGGAACGTATGGGACTTGGCTGGAAACGATGTCCCAGTACTACCTGTGAGCCTCCGGAGATGGTGAAGCTCTCCACCGCCTCGTTGTTCGATGGATCATCGGGCATCCCGCTGACCGAGATACTAGCCCGGACAAGGTTCTCACCGGCATTACTCTCCTCCAGGATGACCGGGATCTCCACCAAGAGCGATCTGAAGGATCGTGGAGATGCGTAGGTGAAGGAATGGATCGACTCCCGCCCGTTTCGGTTCTCGATTGTTACGTCGAGCTTCAGATCGGCCCCCACGGGTGGATCCGCCGCACCGATGTTCCGAGGCCCGAATTCCAACAGGAGTGTATCGCCCGCAGAAAAACTTCGCCTGATCGTAGTGTAGCCCTTCCAGTTGAAATGTAGATCGGAACCGAGCATAGCACACTCGCTGTCGTTCTCGGAGAGCTCGACCAGGAAATTCCCGGCAGCCGCCGTTATCCTCTCGACCTGTTCGAAATCGATCCGGCCGATTGTATCCAGCTCCGTATGGTAGTATGGAAACAGTATCCGGTAATCCTCACTGTAAGGTTCGGAGAAGGTTATCGCGCTTATGGATCTGTCCCAGAAGGGTTTGTGATCGTAGTATGGAACGGCCGGCCTGTAGAGCCTGGTAACGAAGGACTGGTCGAAATCTTCGAACGATCGAATCGCGAGATCGGCCAGCCAGCCGGAGTGCTGGTTGGACATCACGAGAACCCCCGGAGGGCTTCCCGGTTCCGAATATCCTATCATATCGAGATTGAGCACTCCCAGTATCTCGTCCGCCTCTCCCTGCGAAAGCCCTTCAACGAAATCGGTGCTTCCGACCATGCCGATTTCTTCCGCGCTGAACAGGATGAACCCTACATCGAACGGAAGCTCGTACTGTTCGAGGAGGCGCGCAAGCTCGAGCAGAGCGGCGACACCCGTGCCGTTGTCGTTTGCTCCAGGCGCCGGGTGGCTCTTCCAGGAATCGAGCCAGCCTTCGTCACGCGAAGCGGTGGCGTCGTAATGAGCCGTTATCAGAAATATGCCCTCGACCGTGCCTGTGCCGCCGAGACGAGCATAGATATTCTCGTTTGTGAACAGACTGTCCGGGGCGCATATCCCACCGGGAAAATCAAAATAGAGCCTTGAGGCAGTAGCGCCCAGTATACCTTCCAGCCTTGAAACCAGGGAATCGGCGATCAGTGTGATTTCGCTTTCCCTGAGACAAAATCGGCTTCTGAGCTCCTCGGTATCGGGATCGACCGACAGAAAACGAACAATGGAGGAGAGAGAATCGACACTAACCTCGGTCTCGGAGAACGGTTCCAGTGCAATTCGGTCCACGCCCGGTGATAACAGCAAGATGAGAGTTATCCCGGCAAGGATATAAAACCGCCGTATTTTCTTTGAAAGTCTCATGTTCACGGATCGTAATACCCCAGCTCATCTGTAGAAGCCGAGTATAGAGTATGTATAACCCGGCCGACCTCATGATTACAATCAAAAGTTAAAGAAAAAGGCGGGACTGATCCCGCCTCAATAACACGCCCGAGAGGATTCGAACCTCCGACACCCGGCTCCGGAGGCCGGTGCTCTATCCAGCTGAGCTACGGGCGCTTATATTCTTTCCGAGGAGCTCGGTGGCGAGTTTGACCCTCAGTTCACCCTTTCCGCCGAGCATCCTCGCTATCTCCGTTATTCGTTCGTCGGCCCCGAGGACCGTTGCATGCGTAACTGTTCTTCCGCCTGTGACCCTCTTTTCCACCCTTATGTGTGTATTCGCTTCAGCAGCTACCGGTGCGAGATGTGTAATGCAGATCACCTGATAATGTTCAGCCAGGCTTCCCAGTTTCTTCGCTACCACCGCGCCCATGTCCGCTCCAAGCCCTGTATCGATCTCGTCGAATATGAGGACGGGTATACCCTGCTCCTCGGCCTGGAACTTCTTCAGAACGAGCGTTATACGGGACAACTCGCCGCCCGAAACTACTTCGGAGAGAGGGTGGATCTCCTCACCGATATTTGTCCTGATTTCGAATTCTACCCTATCCCAGCCTCCCGGCGATAAATCTACGTCATGGCCATTCCTGAAAAAAGGATTATTTTCCGGACTCTCGACGCGCGACACGAACAGCGCGCCCTTCATCCCCAGCCTCTGCAGCTCTTCTGTAACCTCATTGTCCAGCGAAGCTGCGCAATCCTTCCTTTTCTCGCTCAGCTCTTCGAGCAGCGGCTGGAGCCTCCTCCTTAGACCATCAAGTCGTTCTTTTGTCTCCTCTATCTCCCCGGAACCGTCATCGATCGATTTTATGATACCACGCAGTTCATCCCGCTTTTCTAATAGGCCCTCCAGATCGATATTGTACTTGCGCTTCAATCTCTGAATCGAAGCTAGCCTGTTCTCGAGCGATTCTACATCCTCCGGTTCCGCTTCGAGCTTATTGAGTGATCCACCGATTCTTCGCGATATCTCTCCCAGCTCTATCCGTATGCTCTTCAACTCTTCAACCGTGTCTTTCCAGGACGGCGCCTTTGATACAAGCGACTCCAGATGATTCTCGGCCCTGCTCACCATATCGAAAGCAGCCCCCTCCCCATCGGTCAAGCAGTTTCGCGATCCTTCGAGATTCGAGACGAAGGCATGCATATCAGAGACCATGTTGAGGCGGCCCGTGAGCTCCTTCTCGAGCCCGGGCGATATATCCAAACGGTCGAGCTCTTCCAGCTGAAAACGCAGAA
This sequence comes from Candidatus Krumholzibacteriota bacterium, assembly GCA_030667985.1. GTDB lineage: Bacteria > Krumholzibacteriota > Krumholzibacteriia > Krumholzibacteriales > Krumholzibacteriaceae > DAOUUU01. Next base: position 22,273 of record DAOUUU010000016.1, on the reverse strand, counting down.
ACTCCTCCTGCTCCCGGTTCTTCTGCTCTTTCAACAGCATTGACCGAAGGAGTGCGGAGAGCCTATTGTGCTCGGCAACGCCCGACTCGACGCGTTCTCGAAGTTCACCGTAACCTCCCCATGCATCGAGATAATCGATGTGTGTCTCAGGATCGAGCAGTTCCTGCTGCCGATGTTGTCCATGGAGTTCGAACAGTGTCTCCGCTGTTTCACGCGCGGCCTTGACACTGGAGAGAATGCCGTTTATCCAGATCTTGCTCTTTCCATAGCCTGAGATCTCTCTCTTTATCGAGAGTGTCTCATCACCTTCCTCAAGGCCTAGCACCTTGCGTCCCGGCCACTCAGGCGGTACCGAGAATATCCCTTCGATCATAAGCCTTTCGGCCCCTTTTCGAATCAACGAACGCTTTCCTCTCCCGCCCGAGAGCAGTTCCACCGCCGTAAGGATAATCGATTTGCCCGCTCCCGTAGACCCTGTAAGCGTATTGAGGCCGTTACCGAACGGTATCACTGCGTCCTCGACGACCGCGAGATTCTCTATTTTCAATTGTGACAGCATCTGTTCCGGGGGCTCGATTCGTCAATGTTTGCGAAGCACACCGCCCCATCGCAGCTTTCTGCGTACGAGGTCGTAGAAGTTGTATCCTTCAGTGACGATCAACTTGGTCACGAGCGGGCTTTTCCTGAAGATGATCTTCTCTCCCTTTTCGACCTCGCAAGCCTGCTGACCGTCTATCGTGAGTAGGGTCACCTGTCCTTCCTCGACGAGCTCGACAGTGAATGTCTCGGTGCTGCTCACTACCAGGGGCCGTACCGAGAGCGAGTGTGGGTAGAGCGGGGTTATGATGAATGCCTCGACACTTTCAGGATTGATGATCGGACCGCCGGCTGAAAGAGAATATGCGGTCGATCCGGTCGGAGACGAGACGATCACCCCATCGGATAAATATTCCCCCAGAAACGCCCCGTCTATGGTCGTCTTGAGATGTATTACGCGGGATACTCCCTTGGCATGAACTACGACATCATTGAGAGCGCTGTGCTTCTCTCTAATTACACCCTCCCGCTCCAGCACAACCTCGATCCTCATACGTTCCTGGATCCTGACCCTCTCCTGGAAAAGGCATTCGAGAGCGCGCTTCGGATCGTCTTCGGCAAGAAAACCGAGACTTCGTATCTTTATCCCCAGTATCGGAATCTGTTGTTCCTCTACGCAACGGGCCGCCGTCAGCAGTGTTCCATCTCCGCCAAGGGCCAGGATCGCGTCGCATCCGGCAAAGGAATCTACCACTAAGATCTTTCCCCCGGGGATAAGATCCGCCGTAGCGGACAGGCCGACGAGTTCGATTCCCTCCGTAACCGTATCGATTACTAACTCGAGCACATCCTTGATGTCCTTCTTCAACACGTTCGCGACGATACCGAGCCTTTTCACCTTCATGGCAATCCTCCATCATCGGATCCGATCTTTGCTCTTGAAGCTTCAATGATCTTCCCGGCGATTCCTTCAGGATCGAGACCCAGATCGGATAGCAATTCTTCGCGCTTGCCCTGCATAACGAAACTGTCCGGTAATCCCATCCTCATTACCCTGTTTTCCCTGCCCTCCTCATCAAGGATCCGGGCGACACCGTCACCGAATCCTCCCGCCACCGTATTTTCCTCGACCGTCACTACGGGAACATTGCCGGCCGATACGCTCAGGATAAGCTCGCGATCAATCGGTTTTATAAATCTCGCATTCACTACAGCCGCTTCGACTCCATCCTTTGCCGCCAGGTCTGCGGCCATAAGCGACCTTTCCACCATCGTTCCGACGGCGAAAACCGCCACATCCCCTCCTTCACGGATCAGAGCTCCGCGTCCGATCTCTATTTTCCCCTCTCTGGAAATTACGGTATCAGGAACAGACCCTCTGGGGAACCGTAGGGCGATCGGCCCCTCGTTGTACTCGAGTGAAGCCTGCATCATCAGCCTGAGTTCCCTCTCATCACAAGGCGTCATTACCACAATTCCCGGTACGATACTGAGGTAGCTCAGATCGAACGCTCCGTGATGAGTCGGTCCATCCTCTCCAACCAACCCCGCCCGGTCGAGCATTAACTTCACAGGGAGCCTCTGAAGAGCCACGTCGTGTATGATCTGATCATAACTTCTCTGAAGAAAGGTGGAATAGATGGCAACGAAGGGCTTCATTCCGGCCCTGGCCAATCCCGCCGCGAATGTCACGGCGTGCTGCTCTGCTATTCCCACATCGAAGAACCGTTCTGGGAATCGTTCTCCGAACTTCGTCAGTCCAGTTCCCTCCTTCATGGCGGCGGTCACCGCAATTACCGAGTCATCCCGTTCTGCGAGTTCTATCATCGTCTCGCCGAAAACGGCGCTGTACTTCTGACGCTTGGAATTCGTCCGTGAGTTACCCGTTGTCTTGTAGAAGCCCCCTATACCATGAAACCGCTCGGCGTCCTCTTCGGCAAACGAGTATCCCTTGCCCTTTTTCGTGACAATGTGTACCAATACCGGTCCGGGGACCTGCTTCAGCTGATGAAACATATCGACCAACAGCGGTATATCGTGTCCGTCGAGTGGGCCGAAATATCTGAATCCCAGCTCCTCGAAGAGAATATTTGGAACGACGAGATTCTTGATACTCTCCTTTATCCGCCCGGCGAGCTTCTTCGCCTTCCCTCCGACAGACGGGATCTTGCCCAGGAGTTCCCAGACATCCGCTTCAAGCTGCAGATAGAGTTTCTGTGTAGTGATCTTGGTCAGATACTTCGATAGCGCACCGACATTCTTGGAAATCGACATCTCGTTGTCATTGAGCACGATGATAAAACGGTTCTTCTTGAGGTGACCCGCCTGGTTGATACCCTCGAAAGCGAGTCCCCCAGTGAGGGCTCCATCACCGACGACCGTGACGACGAAATTATCCTCTCCCCTTATATCACGTGCTACGGAAAAACCCAGGGCGGCCGAAATAGCCGTGCTGGCGTGCCCGACGCCGTAAGTGTCGTATTCACTCTCCGAGATATTGGGAAACCCGCTTATACCTGATTTTGTCCGTATGTCCTTGAACTTTTCGCGTCTGCCTGTGATTATCTTGTGTGTATAGCTCTGATGTCCCACATCCCACAGGATCTTGTCCCTCGGCGCATCGAATACGTAATGGAGTGCGAGTGTGATATCGACACAACCGAGGCTCGAGGCTAGATGCCCCCCCCTACTCGAGACTATCTCGATGATGTACCGCCTGATCTCGGCCCCGAGCGGTTCGAGCTCATTTAATGAGAGCTCTTTGAGATCCTTCGGAGAATTGATCCTGCCAAGCAACATATTCTTTGGCCATCCCTTTCAGAATTCCTAGAGGATGAGCATAGTACCGAGTATTCCGATGACCGCCCCGCTCAAAACGTCGAACGGCCTGAATCTTATTACACGCAACGCCTTTCCACTCTCGAGATCATTCTTCGAATCGATAGTCGATAAAAGCATGCTGAGCAAGTGGACCTGCTTTCCCTTCTCTACCTTCAATCTCATCGTATCGTGTATGATTATAACACTGTAGGTCGCCGCGAATGAAAATAGTATCGACGATACACCGTACTTTATACCGACAACCGTGAAAAGGGAGCCGAATACGGCCGAATGCAGGTTGGGCATGCCATAGGCCTGCACAAAGCGTTCAATGGCAACTCTTCTTTCTACAACTGAATACAGGATTACCTTAAGGGTTTGGATTAAGACCCCGCAGATGATCGGAACCATGAAAGTGTCTCTGTATAGCAGTGCTTTGATCATGTCAAGATGCCCGTTCTATGATGAGCGACAGTAGGTATCGGAGGTAGCCGTGCTCCTTTCGGCGCTCGATCTGTTCGACGGCGCTCCGGATCAAGCCGGCCGCTAACTTGCGGGATTTATCGACCCCATAAAGGGCCGGGTGTGTAATCTTCCCTTTTTCTGTATCCTTTCGCAACCCTTTTCCTACAAGATTTTCGTTCCCTTCCAGATCCAGCAGGTCGTCCACTATCTGAAAGGCGAATCCTGCGTCCCGGCCGATAGCCACTATCTCTTCGACCTCGGCCTTGGAGGCTCCGGCTATGATGGCACCGATCCCGACCGATGCGGATATCAGTGCGGCCGTCTTTCGCATATGGATGAAATGTATTTTCTTCTCTGTAGCCTTCTGGCCCTCCCCTTCCAGGTCGGCCACCTGACCTCCGACAAGATATAGAGAACCTGCCGTTATTGAAAGCAGCTCGACGGCCTTCAATACGTCATCTGCTCCAGCTCCACAGTTTGCGAGGGTCTGGAAGGCTAGCGCCTGGAGAGCGTCACCGGCCAGGATCGCAACCGCTTCCCCGTAGGCTATATGACAGGAAGGGCTGCCCCGTCTGGTGTCATCATCATCGAGCGGGGGAAGATCGTCGTGTATCAGAGTGTATGCGTGAAGGAACTCGAGCGAGCAAGAGGCATCGAGCACAGCGCCTGGAACATGCCCGTCGAAAAGATCATGTGCCGCTACGCAGAGCAGGCCCCTCATGCGCTTTCCGCCACACAGGACCGAATGTCGCATCGCCCCGTGCAGGCTAACAGGTTCCATTTCAGCCATCGGCAGGAGTTCGTCCAGCCTCTTATTGATACGTGACCTATCCTCGGCCAGTCTACGATCGAAATCCTTCAGACTATCCCTCTTCACCCTCATCCTCCAAACGGTCCGACAGTTGCTTGATCCGAAGATCAGCTTCATCAAGGATCTTACGGCACTTGTTGCCCAGTTTCATCCCCTCCTCGTACAGCTTGATACTCTCCTCGAGCGGCACCTCGCCCTCCTCGAGACGCCGAACGATTTGTTCTAACCTCGCTATCGACTCTTCGAAGCTCGCTTTTTTCGCCATGGGACACCTTCCCTTTTTTCTTCGACGGTGCATAGAGCCCCGCCATCGTAGAAATGTACCATCACCTCGTCCCCCGTGACAATATCGCTCGATCTGCCGATGACCCTGGCGCCGCCCGGAGATGTGCAATAAGTATATCCTCTTCCGAGCACCTCGAGCGGGTGAAGCCCGGATAGTGCCCTTGTGCGCTCCCTGAGATCCTTCCCTTTGAGTTTCAGGTCCGCCTCGACTCCCATCCGAACAGTACTGATAAACCTCGTTACCGTTTCCCTTGACGTCGAGATCATTGCGGTCGGATCATACCTGGAAATCTTCTCGAGATGAGCAGCGAGAGACGATTCCCCTATCCTTAGGGAACGCTCGAGAGATTTACCGAGACGCACGGAGCAAGAAAGAATCCTGTTTGACGCTTCCGACTCTATTCCGTCCCACCAGTTTTCCAGCCTTCCGCTGAGATCGGCGGTTATTAGTTCCGATCTCTCCAGGCGATGGACGATTGCAGGAAAGGCGCTGCTACGGAGAATATACTGGAGCAACTGCAATCTCTCGTCCGACGACCGCCGATAGAGCGTCGCCAGATCGTCCATCCTCTCATCGACGAGATTTCTGACTTCTTCGATCGATGGTGTAGCGAGTTCGGCGGCCGCGGTCGGAGTGGCGGCCCTGAGGTCGGATACGAAATCGGCGACAGTCGTGTCTATCTCGTGTCCGATCCCGGTGATCACTGGATGTATCGAGGATGATACAGCCCGAGCGACTCCCTCGAGATTGAATGTCCACAGGTCCTCGGTGCTCCCTCCCCCTCGCGCCAGAATGACTGCATCTGCTTCCTCGATCCGATTCGAAACATCGAAAGCGCTTATAATCGAGTTCTCCGCTCTCGGTCCCTGCACATCCACCTTGATATGAACGACTTCCGCCACCGGCCAGCGCCTCTCGATCGTCTGCAGGATGTCATTTATGACCGCTCCTGTGGGAGAAGTGATCACAACGATCCTGGAGGGATAGGGCGGAATACTGCGCTTCCTATCGTGTGAAGTCAGTCCCTCCTCCATCAGCTGGCGAAGCAGGCGGTTGTATTCGATCTCCATTCCTCCCCGGCCGGCCTCGAGGAATGTATGTGCTATGAGTTGAGTTTGCCCGCTCCCGCCGTAATGCGATATCCGGCCCGTAGCAATCAAAAGCATCCCGTTTTCCGGCTCGATCCCGGCTGCCTGCGCGTATCTCCTGAACACTACGACACGAAGCAGGTTGCTCTCGTCACGCAGGCTGAAGTAGTAATGACCCGATGAATGTGCCTTGAAGTTGGCGATCTCGCCTATCACGCTGATTTCTGGAAATTCTGTCTCGAGGTGCTGCCTGAGTGCTTCTGTGATCTCGGAGACGGTGTATGGATCCCCGGAGAAAGAACCATCCGGCAAGCTAGGAACCATCTACATCTCCTCGCGCCCTCTTTGCCGCCAGAAGTGTATTCTTCATCAACATAGCGCGGGTCATAGGTCCTACGCCGCCTGGAACCGGAGTGATCAGTGAAGCCCTTTCTCGAGCCTCTTTGAAATCGACATCGCCGACAAGACGATAACCCTTTTTCGATTCAGGATCTTCGACCCGGTTCACACCGACATCGATGACGACCGCTCCATCCTTTATCATCTCTCCCTTGACGAATTCCGCCCTTCCGATCGCCGCGATGAGTATATCCGCCCCTGCCGATATACGATCGAGACCGGACGTGCGTGAATGACATATCGTAACGGTCGCATTACCCGATTCACCCTTCCGGGCGAGCAACAGCGCCATTGGCTTTCCTACGATGATACTCCTCCCGATTACTACGACATGCTTGCCCTCGGTGGACACCTTGTACCGTGTAAGAAGCTCCCTTATCCCAGATGGCGTGCAGGGAACGAAAAGGGGCTTATCGGCCGCGAGACGTCCCAGATTGTAAGGATGGAACCCGTCCACATCCTTCGACGGGGAGATACACTCTATCACTCGCTGTTGATCGATATGTCCGGGAAGGGGCAACTGCACCAGGATGCCATCGACCCCGCCATCACCGTTCAGCGATTCGATCTTCTCCAGAACGGTCTTCTCCGAGGTCTCGGCGGGAAGGGTTATCTGGGTCGTCTCGATCCCACTCTTCTCGGCCGACCGCATCTTGCCCCGCACATAGACCTGTGAGGCCGGATCTTCTCCCACGAGGATTACGGCGAGGTGCGGATGCCTGAATGAACGACTGAATGACAGGACTTCCTCGGCCAGCTCTGCCAGTATCTGCAGTGACGTAGCCTTTCCATCAATAATCTTCGGATCTGTCACGTCAGCCATCGATCACACCTCCTCTATCTCTTCCCGGATCCTCCGTATATCCTCGGCGCTTCCAGTATCGTCATTGATCGTGACCAGAACGGCATCGACGATGGCGAGGCCGCCTGCAACTTCCAATCTCTGGGGTATCGCGTAGAGAAACCTTTCTATGACCTGTTTCTTTTTGGCGCCGATAACTGAATCCCTTGGTCCCACCATCCCTACATCCGATATATAGGCAGTTCCACCGGGCAACAGGCGCTCGTCCGCGGTCGGAACATGAGTGTGCGTTCCGATCAGTGCACTCACCCTGCCGTCGAGGTAATATCCCATCGCAACCTTCTCGCTGGTAGCCTCGGCGTGAAAATCAACGATGGCTATCTTGATATCGGGATCGATTTCTCCGAGTATCCGATCGACGGCCCGGAAGGGACAATCGATCGGAGTCATGAATGTCCTGCCCTGTATGTTTATAATACAGACTTTCCTGCCATCGACCTCCCGCACGAGATATCCCCTTCCGGGGAGCCCCGGGGGGTAATTGGCGGGCCTGATCAGGTCGTCTCGTGTATCGAGTAGTGGGATGCCCTCCCGTTTGTCCCAGATGTGATTGCCGCCCGTCATCGCTTCGACACCGGCCGTGCTTATTTCGCCTATGACCTTCTCCGTTATTCCGAAGAGCCCGGCGGCGTTCTCGACATTACCTATGGTGAGGTCGGCTCCGGTGCGCTTCTTGAGGCCCGGGAGTGAGACCCTGAGCGCTCTTCGACCTATCTTTGAAATAACATCTCCGAGAAATAGTACCTTCATTCGCTCCGGCTCCGATCGGTGGATGTTTGATTCGGATCCCGAACCGGTTCAAAAAAGGATAACGGACGATTGAGACTTTCGACTCGGCTGACCGTCAGATCAGCGGGCATAGTCTATCGAGCGGGTCTCCCTGATAACTACGACTTTGATCTGACCCGGATATTCCATGTCCTCTTCGATCTTTCTCGTTATCTCCGATGCGAGCTCGGAAGCCTGCGTATCATCGAGCCTCTTGTGGTTAACGAGGATCCTGATCTCCCTGCCCGCCTGGATCGCGTAGGACTTTTCGACTCCATCGAAAGCATTCGCTATCTTCTCAAGCTTCTCTAGTCTCCGAATATAGTTTTCGAGGGTCTCACGTCGCGCTCCCGGGCGAGCACCCGATATCGCGTCCGCCGCGGAGACGAGATGGGTCAGCATATGTGTCGCCTCGACATCTTCGTGATGAGCGGCGACTGCGTTTATGACCTTATCGTTCTCGCCGTACCGTCTCACGAGCTCGGCGCCGATCTCAGCATGCGGCCCCTCCATCTCGTGATCTGCCGCCTTTCCGATATCATGCAGCAGTCCTGCACGCTTGGCCAGAACGGGATCCATGCCTAGCTGGCTCGCCAGCAGGCTACTCACATAGGCGACCTCTTTCGCGTGCTGCAGAACATTCTGCCCATAGGAGGTCCTGTATCGAAGCCGGCCAAGGAGCTTGACGAGCTCTGGATGCAGGCCAAGGATATTGAGATCGAGACATATTTGCTCTCCGATTTCCCTGATCTCTTCCTGGAGATCCTTGCGGGTCTTCTCTACCAGCTCTTCAATGCGTCCAGGGTGAATCCGCCCGTCCTTGACGAGCTTCTCGAGTGAGAGTCTGGCGACCTCGCGCCGGATGGGATCGAATCCGGATAGGATTACCGCCTCGGGAGTGTCGTCGATGATGACGTCTATGCCGGTCGCGCTCTCGAACGCACGGATATTTCTGCCCTCCCTGCCGATGATCCTTCCCTTCATTTCGTCGTTGGGAAGATCGACCACCGATACCGTGGACTCGACTACATGATCGGCGGCGTAACGCTCTATAGCGAGCGTAATTATCTCGCGGCTTTTCTTTACCGCTGTCCTCTCCGCCTCCTCCTTGATCTCTTTGATACGCTTGGCAGCCTTGTGTCTCGCCTCGTTCTCGAGATTCGTTATGAGAAGTTTTTTTGCCTCCTCGGTGCTCATCCCGGCGATCTTCTCGAGTTTCTCGTTCTGTCTCTGCAGCAGAACTGCGAGGTCCTCGTTCTTTACCGCAATCGCCTGCAGCTTGCTTTCGAGCATGCTTTGCTTCTCTTTCATCTCGTGGTCGCGCTTCTCGAGATAATCGACCTTCCGGTTGATGTTATGTTCCTTTTCCTCCAACCGTCGTTCGGCCTTCTTCAGCTCCTGGCGCGCTTCATGCGTTTCTTTCTCGAACTTCAGCTTGGCCTGGTACCACTCGTCCTTCGCCTCGAGGATCGCCGCCTTCTTCTGGTTCTCCGCTTCCCGCTGTGCTTCCGAGATGATGTTCTCTGCGAGTTTCCGGGTATGCGTCAGCTGGTTCTCACTGATCTTCTTGTTGAGAAGCCATCCGATTATAAAACCTAGGAAAAGGACAAGGATCCCCGCTGAGATATAGAAATATATGCTGTCCATATCATTATCTCTGACGTGGCGTCAGAGCGGGTCACCTCCATCATAGTCAAATTTTCAAACGTAAAGTACTAACAGCTACGATTAAAATATATGAGATATTGTAATCATTTATTTACAGGAGAAGTCCGGGAAGGCAGGAAAAAAATTCCCCACGCAATGCCGTGTATGAAGTCTATATTTAAGCCCTTCCTCAAAGGTGGATGCCCGCACAGCCAGTTCAATCTTCCCGATGTACCGGGCCTGACATCACTGCCAGAATATAGGGCCTCCGGGCTCAAAGTGTTGGCTTAAAATCAGATCCTTCAACACGTACACGGTAGGGAATTTCTATCATTATATCAGATATCCTCGCTCCATACAATGCATTCGCGCAATAAGCCAACACTCGACAATGTGATGATGGATCGTCACAGTTCTGCACTGATCTTTTCCTCGAGGAGCTCACCCAGTTTCGCAGCCTGTTGCTCCATGTCCTCCACCGCTTTCTCCCTCGCGTCTCGGACCTGGTACAGCTCATCGGTGATGTTCAGCGCCGCCAGAATTGCGATACGAGACTGGGACATGATACCGCTCGAGTGAGCTATCTCCCTCATCTTTTTATCTACATAACCTGCTATCTTGTGTATATACTGAGGGTTGCCCACTCCTTTGATATTATACTCCTGACCAAAGATCTCCACCTTTTCAGTGCTTTTCTCGGTCATTGTCTTACCTACCGATCACTGCAAAATTCGACTTTACCCATCATCCTGTCGATCCACCTTTTTAGACACGGTCCGCTCAGAGCTCGATCCGCTCCAGCTTCTCCAGCATCTCCTCTATCTTGACTGTAATCTCCTCTCTACGCTTTTCAGTATTCATTGATACTGCTTTTGATTTCTTCGTCTCTTCGATCTGTTTTAATAGATCCTCATTAGAAATATACAACGAGTCGATTTTTTCATTCAACTCTTTATTGGCCTCTTCCAGCTTATTTTTTTCCGCTCTTAGCCGCTCGATGAGACCGGCTGCTTTGTTGATCTTTTCTTCGAGCAGGCCTATTCCGGCAATACCAGCTTTGCTCATTGCCCTTCTCCTACTCCGATCTCAAGGTGACCTTCAAGTCGCGCTTCAGACCTTCTAAGACCTTTTCTATCTCTGCATCGACGATATCATCGTCGAGCGTGCCTTTCGGTGAGCGGAAACTGAGGCGGAAGGTGTAGCTCCTCTCGCCCTCTCCGAGTCGGCCGCCTCGATAATAATCGAAAAGGGATATCGATTCAAGGAATTTCGCCCGTTTCTTAAAGAGATTTGTTATATCAGCGAATGTAACCTTTTCGCCGGCAATAAGACACAGATCCCTTTTGACTACAGGATATGGACTTACGTCGTTATAGCGCGATCTCACAACGGTTCTCTCAAGAGCCTCGATCGAGATATCGAAATAGAAGATATCATCATCGATTTCGTAACGGGATGCGACTTTCTTGGATATCTTGCCTCCTTCGGCGACCGGTTGCCCATCGGATAGCCACTCGAAAATGAATCCGTCAACCGCAGTCCCGGCACTCAAGACCTCGAGCGCTCCGGGGTCCACGCCGAATCGCTGCAGGAGACCATCGAGCTCTCCCTTCATATCGAAGAAATCGAACATTCGCGCCTGCTCGAGCCATTGCATCGGCCTCGAGTTTCCGGCTAATACAGCAAGAAGATGAAGCTCTTCATCGGGTAAGCCTTTGTTGTTCTTCTCCGGAATGAATACCTTTCCCAGCTCGAAGATCCGGAGGCCCTCGCTCTCGGATGCCAGGTTCCTGCGTACGACATTGAGTGCGCCGGGGATCAGAGAAGTCCTGAGCACAGAGTTAGAGGCTGAAAGCGGATTCTCTATCTTGAGAGCACCGCTGCGGCGATCTCCCTGCTCTAAGCCCAAACGCTCCGGATCTCCCGGGTCCATGAAAGAGGTCGTGACGACTTCGGCAAAACCGCGAGATGCCAGATAGTTGCATATCTTGTTGTTTCGAATGTCTCTTTCCGACCTGGCTGTGAAGACATGAATCGATGCGGATGTGTCGTGTCCGATCATTTCATACCCGTAGAGTCGCGCTGTCTCCTCGATCAGATCGACTTCCTGACTGATATCCCGTCGAAAGGTCGGTATCTCAACATCGATCTGTTCGTCCGATGCAACCGAAGCCATGCCCAAGCGTTCGAGGAGTGAAGCTAGATCGGATGCCGAGAGGTGCGTACCCATCAGCCGATTCGCCTGGGACGCCCTGAGTGTCACGGTCCTCTTCTCGAGTCTTTTCGCGTCAGCGACGAGATCCCGGCATGAAGGCCCCGGATTCCCCGCTCCCATCTCTTCGAGGAGCCTGCATGTCCGCTCAAGAGCGAGCTTCGTGATTCCAACATCCCCTTCACGCTCGAAACGGTACGAGGCCTCTGTTTCTAGTTTCAACCGCTGCCTTGCTCTCCTTATGAGCCGGGGTTCGAACATTGCGCTCTCGAGCAAGACCCGTGAGGTGTTCTCCGTTACCTCTGTCTCCTCTCCCCCCATTATTCCTGCCAGCGCCACTGGATGCTCCGCGTCGGCTATAACAAGTATCTCCTTATCCAACTCCCTCTTTTCGCCGTCGAGCGTTACGAGCATCTCGTCCTCCTTCGCTCTCCTGACGACAATCGAATCGTTCTCGAGCATATCTCTGTCGAATGCGTGCAGGGGCTGGCCGAGCTCCATCAAAACGAAGTTTGTTACGTCGACGATATTGTTTATCGGTTTGACGCCTACCGCTTTGAGCAGTTTCTGCATCCAGGGAGGTGATGGGGCAACCTTGACGTTGTCGATGAAAGCGGCGCTGTACCTCGGGCAATCCTCGCAATCCTCGATGGAGAGGTCGAACGGATCATTCTCATCTAGTCCGAACAGATCGTTAATCTCCAGCGGCCTCTTGTATAGCGCCGCAATCTCCCTCGCGATCCCGAAATGGCTGAGCTGGTCCGGACGGTTTGGCGTGACTTCGATATCGAGGATCACGTCATCGTTGCCCAGTCTCGATGTAAGATCAGCACCTGGTTTCTCCTCGAAATCGAGCACCATTATCCCGTCCGAATCCTCCCCGATGGCAAGCTCCTTCTCGGAGCATATCATCCCCTCGCTCGCTTCCCCTCTTATCTTGGTTCTCTTGATCTTGAATCCTCCAGGCAGGACGGCGCCATGAACCGCCACCGGCACTCCGATTCCCGGCCGGACATTCGAGGCCCCGCATACGATTCCGAGAGGCTCCTCTTCTCCCGTGTCCACCGTGCAAAGAACCAGCTTGTCCGCCTTGGGGTGCTTGACGACATCGATAACCCTGCCGAAGACGATTCCCTCGAACGCCGGCGAGAGGGGCAGTACCTCCTCGACATTCAGGCCGAACATCGTGAGATCGTGAGCGAGAACCTCCGGATCCTCGGGGATACTCACATACCTGCGCAGCCAATTCAGACTAACCTTCATTCGCCCATCTCCCGTTCCGACCAAAATTGGCTGAGAAATCTCAAATCGTTGGTCAGAAACCTCCTGATATCGTCGATCCCGTATTTGAGCATCGCTATTCTATCGATTCCCATGCCGAACGCGAACCCTGTATAGGCGTCTGGATCGTAGCCAGCATATCTGAAGACATTGGGATGCACCATGCCGGCGCCCATTATCTCGATCCATCCGGTCTTCTGACATATCTGGCAACCTTCGCCCCTGCACGAAAAACAGCTCATATCTACTTCGGCGCTGGGCTCTGTGAATGGGAAGAAGTGAGGCCTGAATCTAACGCTGGCGTCCTGTCCGAAAAAAGAACGTATAAAATAGGTGACATCGTTTCTCAGGTCGGCCAGCGAAACGTTCTCGTCCACATATAAACCCTCCATCTGCAGAAACTCGGCTGAGTGGGATGGGTCGGGGGATTCATTACGGTAGACCTTGCCAGGAACGATTATCCTTACCGGCGGCTTGTGCTTTTCCATGTACCGGACCTGTACGGGAGATGTATGGGTCCTTAGCAGGATATCCTTGTTGATGTAGAAGGTGTCCTGCAGATCCCGGGATGGATGGTCTGGAGGGAAGTTCAGGGCTTCGAAATTGTAGTAGTCGAGCTCTACATCCGAGCCCTCGGCTATGGAATACCCCATGCCGGCGAAGATCTCCTTGATCTCACCCATGACCGAATGGAGTATGTGGCGTCCTCCGCTGAATCCGCTTCTCCCGGGCAGCGTGAAATCGCCGGGGTACGGTTCCTCCTCGACGAACGAGGCGCTGAGGGAGGTTTTACGCTCCTCGATCAGCGCTTCGAGTCTTTCCTTCGCCTGGTTGATGGCGTTGCCGACCGCCGGCCGCTTTTCCGCCGGCAGCGATTTGATCGAGCGAAGAGATTTTGTTAACTCTCCCTTTCGCCCGAGATAGCGTATCCTCTCAGCTTCGAGAGAATCGAGGTTCTCCGATCCGGCAATGGCGCGGCTGGCGCTCTCCACCAGATCCTCTATCGCTTGTCGATCCAAATCCTCTTCCGCCATCAAAGAGATTCCTTTACCATCTCAGCAAGTTTGGAGAAGCCCTCCGAATCGTTGACCGCCATTTCTGCGAGCAGTTTCCGGTTGATCTCGATGTCCGATTTCTTCAAGCCGTTGATGAATCGGCTGTAGCTCATTCCGTTCAATCTCGCGGCCGCGTTTATCCGGGCTATCCAGAGCTTCCTGAAATCCCGCTTTCTCGTTCTGCGATCACGGTAGGCATAGGAAAGCGATCTGTTGACAGCCTCCTTCGCCGTTTTGTAGAGCTTGCTCCTTCCGCCGGTAAATCCTTTTGCCTGCTTGAGTATCTTCTTTTTCCGCTTGTGTGAAGTTACACTATGTTTGGTCCTGGCCATAGCCACTAGCCTCCCGTACCTACTTTTAAAAAAATGTCCTGTGCTGGATATGCACCGATCAGATGCCGAGCATCCTGCGGGTCTTTCTCGAATCGACTCCAGATACGGTGGTCGATTTTCGCAGCTTCCTCTTCCTCTTGCTCGACTTCTTCGTCAATATATGACTTGTGTACGCTTTGCTTCTCTTGATCTTTCCACTCGCTGTAATACGGAAGCGTTTGCGTGCACCACGGTTAGTCTTTATCTTCGGCATCTTTCTTCTTTTCCCCCTTCTTCTTTTCCGATCTCGGGCCAAGTATCATTGTGATGATCCTTCCCATACGGATCGGCGACCTCTCTATGACGGAGATCTCGGATAGCTCCTCTACAATCCGGTCCAGGAGCTTCTGGCCCAGATCTATATGTTCCATCTCCCTGCCTCGGAAAATTACGGTGAATTTTACCTTGTCCTTCTGTTCGAGGAACTTTTCCGCATGCCGTTTCTTGAACTGGAAATCGTGCTCCTCGATCTTCGGCCGGAACTTGATCTCCTTCAGTTGCGTCAAATGCTGTTTCTTCTTCGAGTCTCGAGCTTTCTTGCTCTGCTCGTATTTGTACTTACCGTAATCCATGATCTTGCAGACAGGCGGCCGAACGTTCGGCGCTATCTCGACCAGATCGAGACCACGTTCTTCGGCTATCTTCATAGCGTCCGCAGTAGCTATGACGCCGAGCTGGTTGCCCTCGTCATCGATGACACGTATCTCCGGTATACGAATCATCCTGTTGATACGCACGCGTTTTTCTCTCTCCCTGATTCCTCCACCTCCTGAAAAATGCAACAAAAAAAGAGCGGGTATTGTTTCACCCGCCCACTAACTATCAGCGATACGATGAAACCCTACCGATACATTCAAGATCGTAAGGTGAGAGGTTAATTCGCCTCTGCTTTTCTTTATCACAGCAAATACTAAGCTTTTTTAGCACTCTCGTCAACCAGTTCCTCTATGAATTCATCCATTTTTTTCTCTCCAAGCCTACCCTCGGCCTTCGAGCGGATCGCCATGGTCCCGCTCTCGGCCTCTCGTTCCCCGACAATTGCCATGTAGGGGATCTTCTGGAGCTCGGCCGCTCTGATCTTGTATCCGATCTTCTCCTCGCGGAAATCCCCTTCCGCCCTGATACCAGCCTCTTTCAATCTTGTCACGCAGTCCGAAGCGTATTCGTGATGCGCATGGCTGATCGGCAGCACACGGACCTGGACCGGCGCGAGCCACAGAGGAAATTCGCCGGCATAGTGCTCGGTCAGGGTTCCGATGAACCGCTCTATGGAACCGAGCAGGGCCCTGTGGATCATATAAACATATTCCTTATTGCCTTCAGAAGTTACGTATTCTACGCCAAACCTTCGCGGCAGGTTGAAATCGAACTGTATCGTCGTAGCCTGCCACCCCCTGCCGATCGCGTCAATCAGCTTGATATCGATCTTGGGGCCGTAGAATACTGCCTCACCCTTCATCTTCTTATATGGGATGTTTCTCTTCTCGATCGCCTTCAGCAGCGACTCTTCGGCGGCCTGCCATTCCTCCTCGGTGCCTGCGTACTTGTCCATCTGCTCGGGATCATGAACGCTCAGCTCGACCTTGTAGTCATGGAACCCGAAATCTGTCAATAGCTTGTGCGCGAGATCGAAGCAGGCGTCCACCTCGTCATTGATCTGTTCCGGGGCGCAGAATATATGAGCGTCATCCTGTGTGAAGCCACGCACCCTGAGAAGTCCGTGCAGGGTCCCGGACCGTTCATTACGGTAGACGGTCCCTAACTCTGCGTAGCGAATCGGCAGATCCCGATAACTGTGAAGCTTGCTCTTGAAGACGAGGATATGAGCGGGACAATTCATCGGCTTGAGCACGAACTCCTGGTCCTCACCCTGTATGACAAACATGTTCTCACGGTAAAAATCGTAATGTCCCGATGTCTTCCATAGCTCGCTACGGGCGATGTGAGGAGTCATGATTATATCGTAGCCGGCCTTCCTGTGTTCGTCCTTCCAGTAATTCTCGATGATCTCTCTGAGGATATACCCCTTAGGATACCAGAGCACCAGACCGCCGCCGATCTCATCCTTGATGTCGAAGAGCTCAAGTTCGGGCCCGAGACGGCGATGATCGCGCCGTTTCGCCTCCTCCCTCCTCTTGAGCTCGAGATCGAGATCCTCGTCGCTAAAATACGCGGTGCCGTATACACGCTGCAGCATCTCGTTGCGCTCGTCGCCTCGCCAGTAGGCGCCGGCGATCGACGTGAGCTTGAACGAACGCAGCATCGAGATATCGGGCACATGAGGACCCCTGCAAAGATCGACAAAGTCACCTAGCGTATAAACTGAAACCTCATCCGTATCGAGCTCCTCCAGAAGCTCCACCTTGAACTTCTGTCCCATCTCATCGAAACGTTTGAGCGCTTCTTTCCTGGTCAACTCCTCCCGTTCGAACGCGATCGAACCAGAATCCACGATCTCCCTCATCTTCTTTTCTATCCGCTCGAGATCCTCAGGCGAGAGGGTTCCCTGGAGCAGAAAATCGTAGTAGAAGCCATCATCTATCGCCGGTCCGATAGCGAATGAAACCTCGTCGTACAGCTGTTTGACGGCGAGCGCCATCAGATGTGATGTGCTGTGGCGCAAGATCTCGAGTGCCTCTTCGCTACCCTCGATGACCAGCTGCAGCTTACCGCTCTGCTCGATAACTCTATCTAGATCGTACTGGGTATCGTCAACCTTGACGGCGATGACCCTATCTTCGGGTTTTTCAGGAAGCTGAGCGATAAGTTCTGCGAATGTGCGTCCCTCTTCGACTTCGATATCTTTCCCGTTATTTATATTGATTTTGATCATGATCTCAATATCCCGCATACAACAAAAATGGTGGGCGATACTGGAATTGAACCAGTGACCTCCTGCATGTCAAGCAGGCACTCTAACCATCTGAGCTAATCGCCCACTCAGTGCGATACCGAGTAGAGTTTAAGAAATTAAACTTGTACGGGCAACGAAAATCTGCCCGGTGCTATTTCTTTTCATCGTCGTCTATCACTTCGTATTCCGCATCGACGACCTTCTCGTCCGTTTTCTCCTCCGCCTGCTCCTGCGGCCCGGTCTGGGCCTGCTCTTCTCCTGCAGCTGCAGAAGCAGCCTGGTACATCGCCTGTGACGCCTTCTGCCAGACGGCATTGTAAGCGTCGAGAGCGGACCGCAGCTTCTCCATATCGTCCGTCTTCGCCGCCTCCTTGAGCTCTTCCAGGGCTCGGCGGATCTGCTCTGCGTCCTCCTCTGGAATCTTTTCTTTATACTCTTCCAGCTGCTTCTCCGTCTGGTATATCGTCTGATCCGCCTGGTTACGCAAATCGATCAATTCCCGTTTCGCCTTGTCATCGGCGGCGTGCGATTCAGCGTCCTTGACCATCTGATCGATCTCGCTATCGCTGAGACCGCTTGAAGGCTGGATGATGATCTTCTGCTCCTTGCTGGTTGCCCGGTCCTTTGCCGAGACATTCATGATGCCGTTCGCATCTATATCGAATGTCACCTCTATCTGAGGGATCCCCCTGGGAGACGGAGGAATACCTGCAAGTTGAAAGCGCCCGATCGACTTATTGGTGTTCGCCATCTCACGCTCGCCCTGGAGTACGTGAATATCCACCGTAGTCTGATTATCGGCCGCCGTCGAGAACACCTCGCTCTTGCGGGTCGGAATGGTCGTGTTCCTTGTAATCAGCCTCGTCATGACACCGCCGAGCGTCTCGATCCCGAGTGACAACGGGGTGACATCGAGAAGGAGTACATCGTGCACGTCGCCGGCCAGTACTCCACCCTGTATGGCGGCTCCCAGGGCCACGACCTCGTCGGGATTCACTCCCCTGTGCGGTTCTCGCTGGAAGAGCGCTTTCACCTTCTCTTGCACGGCCGGCATCCTCGTCGTTCCGCCGACGAGTATCACCTCATCTATCTGAGTCGGTTTGAGACCGGCGTCCTTGAGAGCGTTCACGCACGGACCGACCGTCCTCTCGACGAGATCTGATGTGAGGGCTTCGAACTTCGCCCTGGTGAGTTTTACGTTCAAGTGCATCGGCCCATTCGCGTCGGCCGTGATGAAGGGCAGGTTGATATCGGACTGAGGCACAGAGCTCAGTTCCATCTTCGCTTTCTCGGCACTCTCCTTGAGTCTCTGCAGTGCCATCGGATCCTTCGACAGATCTATCCCCTGCTCCTTTTGGAACTCTTCGACCAGCCACTCGATTACCCTCTGGTCAAAATCGTCTCCGCCGAGATGAGTATCCCCGTTCGTCGCCTTGACCTCGAATACGCTCTCTCCGAGCTCGAGTATCGATATATCGAAGGTCCCTCCGCCCAGATCGAAGACGGCGATAGTCTGGTCTCCCTTCTTATCGAGACCGTATGCGAGTGAGGCGGCAGTCGGCTCGTTGATGATACGTTCCACTTCCAGGCCCGCGATCTTGCCCGCATCTTTTGTCGCTTGCCTCTGGCTATCGTTAAAGTAGGCGGGAACTGTTATAACAGCCTTTGTGACTTTCTCGCCGAGATACTTCTCTGCCGCTTCTTTGAGGTATTGAAGCATCATCGCCGATATCTCCGGCGGAGAGTACTCTTTGCCGTCCGCTTTGATACGCGCGTCTCCGTTCGGTCCCTTTATCACTTTATAGGGTACCTCGGTGATCTCAGTCGCCACCTCGTTGTACTTCCTGCCCATGAATCGCTTGATCGAGTAGACCGTATTAGTAGGATTTGTCACAGCCTGCCTTTTGGCTAGCTGACCGACGAGTACCTCACCGTCCTTGAATCCCGAGACCGACGGCGATGTTCTGCCCCCTTCGGGGTTGGGTATTATGACCGGTTCGCCGCCTTCTATAACAGCGACGCATGAGTTCGTCGTTCCCAGGTCGATTCCGATTATCTTTGCCATCTCTCTTCCTTTCGTTCGGTATCAGTCTATCATCCAGACGTTATATTTCCATATCACCACTGTCTATTAAAACAAGTTGCGTGCCATACAGCACATTTATAGCATGTCTATAACAAGCTGTATAACAAATAGTTATAGATGAGGCAAATTACATGAAATTCCAAGTTCGATGGCCTGCCAATAAAATTACTGCCATATCTGCCCCTTTGGCAGTATATGGCAGTTAATGGCTGATGATGTTTTTTAGTAGAGTGTTATTGATTCCGGGGCCAGTATCAGTCCTCCTCGTCACTAAAAAGGCACCTTATCTCCCCGTTCTCGATCCTGAGCCTTATCTCTCTGCAGATATCATAGTTCTTCTTGGCAATATCCCTGTAGCTGTAGTAAATACACATACACTTCCTGTCGCACCCGCTGTGCGTGTGACAGTTTCTCAGCTGCTCGGCGACCCAAGCCGTTACATAATCCTTCTTATCGACCTTCCAACGTTCGCTTCCCCGTTCAGTGTCGTGTTCGTGCTGATAGGGCGACAGCTGCTTCCGAATATCCAGTATCAATCGTTCCAGTCGGTCCATCTCTCACTCCCCATCGAGTTTCCCCATTCAGTGCCCTACAATATGCTTTACGGATATTGTCAACTTTTTATTTGACAAGCATGGGTATATTCACCTATACTATCTATGGAAGCTTTCGCAATTAACTCTTTGCCCCGTATGTTCTTGCTCGGCTTTCTGGAATCGAGTGCCCCAAAGCTCGAACCCACTTCCAGTAAGTACCCTGACACTTGATTGCAAAAGCTTCCATTTTTTTATCATCTCATCTCCTCGATCAATTCGAGAAGTTTTTCCCGATTGTTTAACTCCGGCTCGTCGATCACCATATCGAGCAGGCGCTGCAACGCATCGCCTACCTTCTGGCCTGGCTCTACACCGAGTACTTCGATGATATCTTTTCCGTTCACCTCGAGGTCGGTGCGCTTCAGGGCAGCCTCGCTCTCGATTATTCGCTGGAGTTCTCCGCGCACCCACTCAACCTGACTCTCAACATCCTCGTCCCCTCTCGAGCGCATATCGGCCAGGCGCAGGGCGAGCAGATCATCTACATTCTCAGGGCCGATCTTAGAGAGGAATCTGCGCAATGCGCCGTCGGTCCACTCCTCGGTAATATTGAACATATGGTATCGCACCAGATGGACGACAGTACGAATGAAATCCTTTGGGAAGCGTAGTCGGCTAAGGACTCTTTCCGCTATATCGGCACTCTCCTCCTCGTGCCGGTAAAAAACGTTCCTGCCATCGACCTCGCGCTTCATCTTCGGTTTCCCGAGATCGTGGATCAGAGCACTCCACCTGACTTGGAGCTTTGGCTCGGCGGCGTCACAGCTCTTGATGCTGTGATAGAAGACGTCGTCGGGATGGAACTCGTTCTGGGAAATCCCCCACGTATCGTCCAACTCGCAGAATATGACCGGCAGTATGCCAGTTTCGTGCATGAATATAAATCCCTCGCTCGGTCTCGGAGCGAGGATCAGCTTGTTCAGCTCGTCCCTGACGCGCTCCAGCGATACGGTGCCGAGGAGCTCACGGTGCTCTTCGATCAGGGCTCTCGTGCCCTCTTCCACAGTGAGAGAGAACCTTGCCATGAACTGGACCCCGCGCAGTATGCGGAGCGGATCCTCGACAAAGGATGTCGGGCGGTTGACCCTGAGGATCTTCCGCTCGAGATCGTCGCGGCCGCATAGTGGATCTATGATCTTCCCATCCCCCAGGTGCAGCGCCATCGAGTTGATCGTGAAGTCCCGGCGCTCGAGATCTGTCTCGACAGGCAGCTGCTCGTCGTACCGGACATCGAAGTCCCTGTGCCCCGCTCCAGTCGAAGACTCTGTCCGGGGAAGCGAAATGTCTACCGTTTCGCCATCGGGAGTATCGAACTTGATCACACCGAAGGAGTTGCCGACGAGATTGGTCTTCCCGAATCCCTCGAGTATCGTTACGACCTCATCATAGGTAACCCCGCAGATGATGTAGTCGGTGTCGGGGGAATCTTCAGTCCTCTCGAGGATAAGATCCCTTACAACCCCCCCGACCAGATAGAGCTCTCCCCGTTCGAGTAGCGCCCGCTCCCACTCGAATGTTTCCCGGCCGAAAGTTATGTTTCTGTTCTTTGCCATATCGTAGAGAATATATAACAGCCGTTCGGGAAAATGCCGGGGGCGGGAGTCGAACCCGCACGAAGCTATGCTTCAGCGGATTTTAAGTCCGCTGCGTCTACCAGTTCCGCCACCCCGGCACATGGTTTTTCATCAAGATATTATAGTGGATGAGCAGACTATCGGTAAGCAAGAAATTTATCGTTGGAATATTGCTACCTAAAGGCTGGAGGCGGCAACCGGATAATCGCCTTTATGTATTCTATTGCGAACTCGTAAGTTACTAATATATCAACGAAACTAATCTACCGGGATTCCATATATTCCAACTATTCCATAAATAGAATGACTAAAAAGTGACTAAAACAATTCTCATCCCGCGCACTCTTTGATGTGCTTCTCGATCTTCAAGAGTGCTCTTCTCTGGTCCTCTACCTGGCTGTGCATATATAGCGAAGTGGTTTTTATTGACGTATGCCCTAACACTTCCCGCACGGTCTCGATATTCTCATCTTTCAAAATCGTAGTTACCATGTGTCTCAAGTCGTGGAATCTCCAGGGCTTAATCCCTCTCATGCGCTTACGCTCGTAGAGGAACCGTTG